>NZ_DASWYS010000086.1:0-9829 GCF_036404855.1 Roseateles sp. | reverse complement strand
TGAACGCCGCCCCTGGTCTGGCATTGATCCTCTGCGGCGACGGGCCGCTACGCGCCGCGCTCGAGTCCAGCGCTCGCGACCTCGGCGACCGCGTCTGCTTCGCCGGCCATGTCGACCAGCCAGGCGCCATCCTCGAACAGGCCGATGCGCTGGTCCTGCCGTCGCTGACCGAAGGCCTGCCACTGGTCGTCGTCGAAGCGCTCCGTGCCGGTTGTCCCTGCCTGCTGTCCAACATTGCCGTGCATCGCGAACTCGTGGCCCTGGGCGCTGGCCTGACTTTCGATCACCGCCACTTCTCCGACTTCCACGCGCAGCTGCGCGTGCTGCTCGATCGCGCCACGCCCGAGCACCGGGCCGGGCTGAGACGGCTATGGGAAAATCGCTTCTCGCCTGCGGCCGGCTTCGCGCCCTACGCCGCACTCGCCTGCTGACGCCATGCCCTACGCCTACCAAGCCCTGGACAGCCAGGGCCGCCTGCAAAAGGGCGAACTCGATGCCACCACCGAAGACGAAGCCGCCCAGGCGCTGGGCCGGCAGGGCCTCAGCCCCATCGAGCTGAAGCCGCTGCGCGCGCGCCGCGCCGCCCAGGGCCGCAGGACCCGCCGGGAGAAGCCGCGCATCGCCACCATGCTGCTGGTGCGCGAACTCGCTTCGCTGCTACAGGCCGGCGTCACCCTCGAAGAATCGCTGCGGACCCTGCTCGAGGGCCGCCGCGACAGCCCCCAGGGTGAACCCCTCACCGCCGTGCTGTCCGGCGTGCTGTCCGGCGAGCGCTTCTCCGCCGCGCTCCAGCAGCAGGCGCAATCGCCGGCCCTGCCCCTGCCCCCCTACGTGCTGGCCCTGGTCGCGGCCGGCGAGTCCACCGGCGACCTGCCCGCCGCCCTGACCCGCGCCGCCGAACAGCTCGACTTCGACGAGCAGATCCGCGCCGAGACTTCCGAGGCCCTGGTCTACCCCAGCATCCTGATCGCTGCCGGCGTGTCGGCCGTGCTGTTCGTGTTCTCCTTCGTCGTGCCACGCTTTTCCAGCCTGCTCGCCGGCAAGAACGTCGAGTTGCCCTGGCTGTCCGCAGCCGTGCTGACCGTCGGCACCTTCTTCAACCAGCACGTCGTCGCCGTGCTGCTCGGCATGGCAGCGGCCATCGGTATCGGCATCGCAGTACGCCGCGCACTCGGGCCCCAGCGCATCCGCAGCATGCTGTCGCGATGGCCGCTCCTGGGCCCCTGGCTGCACCAGCAGGAGCTGTCGCGCTGGACCGGCATGCTGGCATTGATGCTGCAAAGTCGCGTGCCCATCCTGACCGCGCTCGATCTCACCGCCTCAGCCGTCAGCTTGCCCGACGTGCAGCACGGCCTGCGCGAGAGCCTCGCCGACATCGGCCGCGGAGAACCCCTATCGCGCTCGCTGCAGGAGCGCCAACTGCTGCCAGCCACCGCGCTCAGCATGGTGCGTGTCGGCGAACGCACCGGCCAGCTCGGCCAGATGATGAGCCATGTCGCCGCCTATTCCCTGGATGCCAACCGCAGCACCCGACGCCGCCTCGTCGCGCTGATCGAACCGGCGGCCATCATCGTGCTGGGCGGTATCATCGCCCTCGTCGTCGTGGGCGTCGTGCTGGCCCTTACGTCCCTGTCCGAAGTCAAGTTCTGAACCATGTCCAACAAGGCCCGCCGCACACGCGGCTTCACGCTGCTCGAAATGCTGGTGGTCCTCGTGATCATCGGACTCGTTGCCGGCCTCGTCGGCCCGCGCCTCTTCGCCAGGGTCGACTCGTCCAAGGTGCAGACCGCTGGCGTGCAGATCAAGCTGCTGCGCGGCGCCGTCGAATCCCTGCGCATGGACATCGGCAGCTACCCGACGACCGAGCAGGGCCTGGACATGCTCGTCACGCCTCCCACCGACCCCAAGCTGCGTGAGCGCTGGAAGGGCCCCTACCTCGACGAGGCGGTGCCGATGGACCCCTGGAATAACCCCTACCAGTACCGTGTGCCGGGTGAAGACGGCCGGCCCTTCTCCATCGTTTCGCTGGGGGCCGACGGCAAGACCGGCGGCGAAGGCATCGATGCCGACATCGGGCTCGCCAAGAAGGCCGGCACCGACGCCCCGAACTGACTCACTGCAATGCCTAGGAGCCAGGGCGGCTTCACGCTGATTGAAGTCGTCGTCGCGCTCACCATCATCGGTCTGGTTGCCGCGGTCGCCGTGCCGGCGCTGGCGCGGCGGCTTGACGCCGCGTACCGGGCGGCAGACTTGGCCCAGGTCGTCGGGAGTGCCCGATTGCTGCCCGTACGCGCCGCCGCCATGGGCGCCGAGGTCAAGCTGGACGCCAGCGGTCTCGCCCGCCCGATGGCAGACGGTCTGCCACCACTGGAACTGCCGCCGGGCTGGACGCTGACCCCCCTGGACCCGGCTCCCCAGTTGGGCCGCGCCGGCAGTTGCACCGAGGGCAGCCTGCTGCTCACGGCGCCGCCCCCGGTTCAGAGCTGGCGTTTGCACTTCGATGCACTGAGCTGCGGGCTCCAAGTCATCCCGCTGGGAGCTGACGCATGAGCAGGGCTCATCAACGCCGCGGCATTGCACTGCTCGAAGTCATCGTCGCCCTCGTCATCGTCGCCACTTTCGGCGCCGCCCTGTTCAGCTGGGCCGGCCAGACCTACCGCACCGCCAACCGTGCGGTCGAGCTGTTGGACGAAGCCGAGATCGAGCGCAACCTGATCGAGTTGAGCCAAGCCATCAACCCCGCCCGCCAGCCGCAGGGCAAGCTGCAGACCGAGCTCTACGTCTACGACTGGCAATCCCAGGCGCTGCGCCCGCCCGTGAACCAGATCCGGCACCCCATGGGCCTCAGTCCCTATCAGGTCGGCCTCTACAAGGTCAGCCTCCGTGTGCTTCGCCGGGCCGATCAGGCCCTTGTGCTGCAACGCGACCTGCAGCTGGCCGGGCACCTGCAAACGCGCGCGCAGCCAACGGGCCCCTTCGGTCTCAACCCGTGATGCGCCGCGCCCGCCAACACGGCCTGTCGCTGCTCGAAGTGCTGGTCACGGTGACCATCTTCGCGATGCTGTTCGCCGTTCTCACGCTCGGCTGGCATCAATCCATGAATGCCCAGGCGAAGCTCGGGAGCGTCGCCGAGCACGCCCGGACCCACCAGCAGCTCGCCCTCGTGCTGCGCCAGCTCATCAGCGAAACCCTCGTTCCCGACTATCAGGCCGGCACGGAGTTCAGCGCCGACGACAAGGGCTTCGTCACGGAAACCACCACGTCACTGCTGGCGAGCATCGGCGCGGCGCCGTTGCCTGTCTCCGTGAAGCTCGAAACCACGCCCGACGGCCAGCGCCTGCAGGTCACTCATGGTGACGCGGCCAGCCAACCCCTGCCGTGGCGTTTCAGCCAGGCCCGCTGGCGCTACCTGGACAGAGTTGGCGAATGGCATGACACCTGGCCCCCACCGCCCACGCAGGCCGGCATGCCACTGCCGCTGGATCGGGACAGTTACCTGCCTGCCCTCGTCGCCTTCTCGTACACCGTTGCCGGCGAAAGTCGGGCTCACGAACTGCTCGCCACGCCGCGCGCCTCGGGCTGGCGCCTCGGCGAACCCACCTCGCCGCTGGGCGGCATGAACACACCATGACGCCGCGCCATGCCAGCGGCGGCTTCGTGCTGCCCGTCACCGTCGCCATCCTCGCGCTGATCTCGGTCGGCATCGTCATGATGGCCCATCGCAGCGACGAGCTGCGCCGCCTCGTGCTGACCATCGAAGCCGACCGGATCGCCACGCGCCAGGTCGCCGAGGCCAGCGCCGAGGCGCTCTTCCTTGGCAGCGTGCTCTACCGCCGAGGCGACAGCATGGGCAACGTCAAGCTCGACGGCCGCTCCTATCTGAGCAGCTCCGGGGCCGTCGTGAGCTACACCGATGCCGGCGCGCGGCTGGGCCTGCGTCGCGCGCCGCGCCAGGATATCTATCGGTTGCTCGTGGCCCTTGGCCTCACCGATCTGGGACAGGTGGACCGGCTCACCGACGTGCTGCTCGACTACACGGACAAGGACGACCTCGAGCGGCTCAGCGGCGCCGAAACGCCCGAGTACCTCGCCGCCAAACTGCCTCCCCCGCGCAATGATCGCCTGCTCACGCCGACAGAACTGCGCCGACTCGTCGCCTGGCGGGACCTGCCCGAGGATTTCCTGCAGCGCTTCATCGCCCACGTCCATACCGGTCCCGTGCGCACGGTCAACCGCTATACCGTCCAGGGACCTGTGCTGGCCGCCATCTCGGGGCTCGACCCCACGGTGGCCGACGAGCTCGTGAAAGCCCGCGAGCCCGGCACCTTCCTGAACATCGACGCCCTGCCCACCCTCGCGGAAAGCAGCTTCCTCGCCGCCGGTCGCTACATCACGGTGCCCTCCAACGAGCTGTTGGTCACAATCTGCCCCTCGCGCGTGGACTGGTGCCAGCATCTGTCCGTGTCCAGCACCGCCGAAAGTGCCTTCACACCCTGGCACGTCAACTACAGCTACCGCCTGCCGCGCCGCCAACCGCTACCCGACACCGCCCAACTTCAACCCCTGCCCGACCAATTGCCCGACACTCCGCCGCCGCCGCTATGGTCACCCTTCGGCAACAACCTGCCCAGCCCCTCGCCCTGATCCCGTCGTGAAGCGAATGCTCGCCCGCCCCAGCCTCGTCCCCATCGAGCGCAGCGAACTGCGCCACGTGACGCTCAAGCTCCCGCCGCTCAAGGGCCGGGCGCTGCAGTCCGCCGTGCGCCTGCAGCTGCTGCCCTACGTGCCCGCCGGCGCGCGCCTGGCCTTTGCCTACCGCGATCAGGGTGACGGCCAGATCCAGACTTGGCTGTGGCAGCCCGCAGCTGATGTCGAGGCCCGCGAGCTGCGCCAGCACTGGCCGCAACCCCTGCTCGAGCAGGCCGGCCAGGGCCTGCGCCTGCTGGCCCGCGGCGCCGGCAACGAAGCCCAGTACTGGGCCGACGGCGAGCTGCGCCTGACCCGCTGGTGGCCCACCGCGCCCTCCGACCAGGATTGGGCCCTCTTCGTGCGTGCCGCCGGCCTGCAACCCGACGACCACCCGCGCCCCTCACGCAGCGCACCGGTCGATCTCGGCAACCCACCGCAGCACTGGCTGCGCGGCGACAACCTTCCCACGCCCGACCCCTGGGCCGGCTGGCGCTGGCAGGCTGCCGCCCTCTTGCTCGGCGGCCTCGTCGCCTTCGGCATCGGGGCCCATCTGCAGACGGTGCAACAACTGCGCGACGACCAGGCCATGCTCACGCAACTGCGCGGCGAGCGCGAGCAAGCCCTCAGCCAGCGCAGCCGCTACCTCACGCTGCGGGACGACTTCGACGCCCTCAGTGCCCTGGCCCCGCGCAGTTCCCAGCTCGAACTGCTGGACAAGGTCGTTTCCAGTGGCATCCTCGCGGCGGCGCCGGGGCTGCCCGCGCCCGCGGCGTCAGCCCCGGCGACACAAACCGCCGGCAATGCCATCACCGCGCCACCTCCCAACGCCCCCGTCGCCGTGCAGCTCGCGCCCAGCCTCGCTGAATGGGACTTCCGCAACAGCCAGCTCAAGCTCGCGCTCGACATCCCGGAAGGCCAGCTCGTCATGCTCGACATCACCCGACGCGTCGAGAGGCTGCAAGGCTTCAACGACGTGCGGATCGGGCTGGATTCCACCAACACCAGTCTCATCCTGAACATGCGCGTTGCCACCCCATGAGCACGCTTGCCACCCAACTCTCCGCGCAGTGGCAGCAATTACGCACCCAATTGCGCCCCGGCCCCCAGAGTCGCACGCTGTGGCTGCTCATCGGCATCGGCCTGCTGGCCGTGGTCGGTGAACTCGGCATGCGTGCCTGGGAGCATCAGCAGAAGCTCGACCGAGAACTCACGGCGCTTCGCAAGCGCGTTCAGGCCTTGCAGATCTCTGCCGACCGCGTCGACTGGGCCCGACTCAGCGACCAGCTCGGAGCCGCCCAGCAGACCTTCCAGGAGCAGCTCTGGCACGCCCCTTCCGAAGCCCAGGCCCAGGCCATGCTGCGCGACTGGCTCAGCAGCCTGCTGAAGGATGCCGACATCGCCCGCCCCACGCTGCGACTGCAGCCTGTGCAGCCCGCGGCCCCCGCCCAAGCGGCATCGGCCGGCGAACCCTCCGATGCCGCAAGCCCGACCGGCCTCGGCGCCCGCCTGGCGCGCGAAGCCGTGCGAGCCCGTGCCCAGATCAGCTTCGAGCTCACGCCAGGCAGCCTCGAAAGCGTTCTGCAGCGCGTCGAGCGCGGCGGCCAGCTCGCCAGCGTTGATGCGCTGGCCGTTTCCAAGCGCAGCCGCCGCGTCGAGATGAGCATCTCCATGCCCGTCATCATCGAAGCCTCGGCGGCGGACAAGGCCGCAGCAAAGGCCGCCCGATGAACGCCTGGCTCACCCACCCACTCGCCCGCCTCGCGGCGGCACTGCTCGCCTGGGTCGGCCTGGGCACCCTGGGCTGGTGGTGGCATCGGCCTGCGCCGCTGCCCCAGCCTTCGGCCACGGCCGCCCAACCTCCCGCACCGCCTGCACCGCGCGGCATGGTTGACCTTTCGCGCGACCCGCTCGCCGCTCGCCTCCAGGCCCAGGACGTCTTCGCCCTCCAGCGCACCGCCCCGCCTGCGGCGACCGGCGCCACGGCCGCAGGCGCAACGAGCAGCGACGACATCGTCTGGCGTTTTGCCGCCCTCACGGAAAACCGCGGTCAACGCCATCTGCTGCTGACCGCCGCCGACCAGCCGCCTCTGCTGCTCAAGACCGGCGACAAGCTGCCCAACGGCGAACGCATCAAATCCATCGACGCCACCAGCGTCCTGCTGCAGGACGCCAAAGGCCGCAAGCGCACCATCCAGTTGATCGAGCCATGACCAAGCCCGCCCCTCTCAAGTCCCGCCCGCTGCCCAGCCGCCTGCTCGCCACGGCCATGGTCGCCTCGGTGGCGACCACGCTGAGCGGCTGCCAGCACCTCACGTCCACCATCCTGCCGGACCGTCCCGCCGAACCTGCGGCGTCCACGCAGGCCCCAGCAGCAGAAGCGTCGACCCTGGCTGCCACCGCGCCGACGGCAGCCACGCCGCGCAACGATGCACGCCTTTTCCAGACACCGGCCGTCCAGGCAACCCCGCGCAGCGCCACTCGCGCCAACCCGGCGGGCAGCAACCCCGCCGAGCCGGGCATCGAAGCCTCCGTCTCCCTGGAGCAACTGCCGCTGCCCGTCTTCATTGACACCGTCTACGCCACCATCCTCAAGCGCAACGTGTCGGTCGACCCAGCCATCGCCACACGCAAGGAGCTCGTCTCGCTGAAGTCGGGCAAGACTCTCTCCGCGACCGCGCTCGCAGAAGCCGCCCGCGCCGTGCTCAAGAGCTACGGCCTCGTTGTGACCGAGTTCGACAACCTGGTGCGTGTCACCCCCGCCGGCGGCAATGCCGGGTACCTGCCTGAGCTGCAGCGCGGCCGCGCCTCGCCCGACGTACCCCAGTCGCTGCGCCCGATCTTCTACATGGCCGAGCTGGAAAGCGTCAGCCCTTCCAATGTCAGCACCTGGCTCAAGACCTTGTTCGGCCAGCGCGTCAGCGTCCAGGACGACCTCACCCGCCAGGCCGTGCTGCTCAGCGGCCAGACCGACGACGTGAGCGCCGCCCTGGAAGCCATCCAGGTGCTGGACCAGCCCATGATGCGTGGTCGCAATAGCGCACGCATCGCCCCGCTTTACTGGTCTGCCGACGAGCTCTCCAAGAAGCTGACCGACATTCTCCAGGCGCAGGGCTACAGCGTCGGCAACAACGGCGGCGCCCAGGCCCCAGTCATCCTGTTGCCCATCAGTCCGCTGAACTCCGTCATCGTCTTCGCGGCCTCCGAGCCCGTGCTCAACCATGTGCTGCGCTGGGCCACCGAACTGGACCAGCCCGCCAGCGGCCGAGGATCAGCCGGCTACTTCACCTATGCGGTGCGCAACATGGACGCGGCTGAGCTGGCCAAGACGCTGCAGGAGGTCATGAATCCGGCGACCGCAACGGCCAACAGCAACGCCGTCAAGTCCCGCGTCGTCGTCAACGCCGCCAGCAACACCCTCATCATCCAGGGCAGCCCCACGGAGTACCAGCAATGGTTCGGCCTGCTGCAGGAGCTGGACCGCCCCGCCCGCACCGCCCTGGTCTCCGTCACCGTCGCCGAAGTCGCGCTGGACAACAGCGAAACCCTCGGCTTCAAGTGGATCCTCGACCAGTTCCGCATCGGCGGCTTCAACGTCAACCTGAGCAGCCTCACCAACACCGGCAGCAGCACCGGCATGGTGGCGCAGATCAACAGCCGCACCAGCAGCACCAATGCCCTGCTGAATGCCCTGGCCACCGCCAGCAAGGCACGCATCCTCGCCAACCCCAGCATCCTGGCCCGCAACGGCGAAACCGCCTCGATCCAGGTCGGCCAGGACGTGCCCATCATCACCCAGCAGCAGCAGGCCACCAATGGCTCTGGGGTGCCCGGCGGTTCGTCGGCCAATGTTCTGCAAACCATCCAGTACCGCAATGCCGGCGTCATCCTCAACGTCAAACCCGTCATCCACGCAGGCGGCCGCATCGACCTGGACGTGAGCCAGGAAGTTTCGGCCGTGGTCGCCACCGACCTCGGCCTGCAAACCACCCCCACCTTCTCCAGCCGCAAGCTCACCACCAAGCTCTCCGTGGCCGACGGCACCACCGTACTGCTGGGCGGTCTGATGCGCGAAGACAACACCATTTCCGACAGCGGGATTCCCCTGCTGAAGGACGTGCCCGTCGTCGGTCACCTCTTCAAGAGCAGTACAGACAAGCGCATCCGCACCGAGCTCGTCGTGCTCGTCACGCCCTACGTCATCAACGACGAATTCGAGGCCCGCGCCGTCACGGACGCGTTCCGTCGCCAGTTCGCCTGGGACAGCAGCACGCCACTGCAGCACTTGCGCCCGCCGCAGGTCGATGCCGGCGCGCGCCCGCCGGAGGGTGTTCGCCCCGGCGACGCCAACGTCGGCAAGCCATATGTCCTCCCGCCGGTCGATGCCGAAAGCCCGGCAAGGCCCAGCTCCGGCACCTCCGGCGTTGGTACGCAACAACAATCCGGTCGGGATTTTCCCGAAAGCGCCGTCACGAGATCTGCGCCTAGGCTCGATCCCGCTAACGTCCAACCCCAAGCTGGTGCCCCCGCGACGCCAGCCTCGGGCAGTCAGCCCCGCCAGTCCGGCGACAAGTCGGGCCCGGGTGCAGGCAAACCTGTGGAAGACCCCCAGCTACTGAAGGAGCTCATGGATGCCGTGAATCGCAAGCGATGAACCCCAACCCAGCGGTGACTCGGTTGTAATGCACACCCACGTAAAGACCGCAACCACCCTTCAGGGGCTGAATAACCCCCTCAGACAAACCCGACACCTGCAACAAAACGAGCATTCCTCCCTGTTTCACCATTGCTGCCCCCTGGGCTGTGGGTATACTGCTCGGTAGCTGTCACATCAACCAACGGTGCAGCGGCGTGTCCGGTCAACAAACCTAGGTAGCCGGCATGCTTGTTGAGGTGTCAACTTCAAACGTTCTCTTGATCGAGGAAATTTCAATGAAACAAAAGCTTCTTTCTGCACTGGTCGTGGCCGCTGTCGCTGGCATGGCTGTCAATGCCAACGCTGGTGTCATCCAGTCTTCTTATAAGAACTACGCCGCTGAAGTCTTCGGCGACAACACCGTCGTCCTGACTGCCCCGACGATCGGTTACGCCCTGGCTCTGCCGCTGACCGGCACGGCCGCCAACCCCAACAGCTTCACCATTC
>NZ_DASWYS010000085.1:0-2011 GCF_036404855.1 Roseateles sp. | reverse complement strand
GGCTTCCTGCGCGCCGTCGTAGGCCGCAGCCTGGCGCAGCAGCGGGTCGGCCGCGCGCGCCTGCGCCCAGACCTGAAGCAGGTCGTCGGCGCGGGCCGCGGTGGCGGCCAGCAGCGCGAGGACAGGGATCAATCGACGCATGGGAATCAAGCCGCGAGAGCGGTGTTCAGCTCGGCCGTCAGATCGACAACCTGGCCGTCGATGACGTGCACGTTGCGCTGCGCGCGGGCCGCCAGCTGCGGGTCGTGAGTGACCATGACGATGGTGGCGCCTTCGCGGTGCAGCTCCTCCAGCAGCTCCATGACACTGCGCGCCATCGCGCTGTCCAGGTTGCCGGTCGGCTCGTCGGCGAGCAGCAGGCGCGGCTCGCCGGCCAGCGCTCGGGCGATGGCCACGCGCTGCTGCTGTCCGCCCGAGAGTTCGTTGGGGTAGTGGCGACCGCGCGCCGACAGGCCCACGCGGGCCAGCGCCTCGGCGGCGCGCCGCTTGCGCTCGACGCCGCCGAAGCCGCGGTACCGCAGCGGCACCTCGATGTTGTCCAGCACGCTGAGGTCGGGGATCAGGTTGAAGGCCTGGAAGATGAAACCGATCTTCTGGTTGCGGATGCGCGAGCGCTCGGCGTCGCCCATGCGGCTGACGTCGATGCCGTCGAGCTTGTAGGTGCCGGCGCTGAAAGCCTCCAGCAGGCCGGCGATGGTCAGGAAGGTCGTCTTGCCGGAGCCGGACGGGCCGGTCACGGCGACGAACTCGCCCTCGTTGACGGTCAGGTTGAAGTCGCGCAGCGCGTAGGTCTCGACCATCTCGGTGCGGTAGACCTTCTGCAGTTTTTCCATCTGGAGCATCGTTCTTCCCCTTGCTTAATCCGCGATCAGGACGCGCTCGGCGCCCTTGAAGTTGTCCGATCCGGAGATGACGACGCGGTCCCCGGCCACGAGGCCGGAGATCACCTCGACACGCTCCAGCGAGCGAGCGCCCAGCTTGACGGCGACCTTCTCCGCCACGCCGTTGCGCACCACGTAGGCCTGGCTGCCGCCGCCCTCGTCGACGAAGCTGCCGTTGGCCACGCCCAGCACCTTGTCGCGGCGGTCCAGCAGCACGCGCACCGACAGGCGCTGGTTCTGGCGCAGCTGCTCGGGCTGCTTGCCGTCAAAGCGCAGCCGCGCGCTGACTTCGCCGTTGACGACCTCGGGCGACACCGAGCTGACCAGGCCGGCCCAGCGCTGGCCATTGCCGCTGATCTCGCCGGGCATGCCCGGCTGCAGTTCGCGGGCGAAGCTCTCGGCCACCTGCATCTGCACCTCCAGCGCCGACAGGTCGATGACCGACAGCAGCTTGGCGTCGCGGGCGACGTTGGTGCGGTCGGCGATGAAGAGCTGGCCGACCTGGCCGTCCACGGGCGAGCGCACCTGCAACTCGGCCACCTGGCGCTCCAGGTCGGCCACCAGCAGCTGCTGGCGGGCCAGCGCGCTCTGCTTGGCCTGCACATCGAGCTTGAGGCTGTCGGTCTTCAAGCCGCGCAGGTCGCGGGCCTGGTCCAGTGCCAGCTTGGCCTTGGCCAGCGCGTCCTGGGCGCGCTCGACCTGCATGCGCGCCGTCGCACCGGCCTCGAAGGCCTGGGTCTGGCGGGTCAGGTCGTTGGCGGCGGTCTGCTGGTCGATGCGGGCGTTCTCGTAGGCGCTTTGCAGCGCGGCGGTCTGCTGGCGGGCCTCGACCTCGGCGCGGGCGAGGTCGGCCTTGAGCGCGTCGACGTGGCTGCGCTCCTGGGCCAGGCGGTTGGTCAGCTCGGGCGAGTCGACGCGGGCCAGCACCTGGTCGCGCTTGACCGGGTCGCCGGCCTTGACCAGCAGCGTCGCCGTGCCGCCGCCCTGCGCGTACAGCGTGGGGCTCTGCGCGGCGACGACGCGGCCCTCGCCGGCCACGTCGCGCGTCAACGGGCCGACGGCGACCGTGGCGATGGACAGGCGCTGCGCGCTGACGGTGGTGCCGGCCGACAACATCTGCTTGACGCGCG
>NZ_DASWYS010000084.1:0-8913 GCF_036404855.1 Roseateles sp. | reverse complement strand
CTAGAATTCCGCGCCATTGTTGTCCGGTCTCAGCCCATGCCCACCGATCCCCAACTGCGCCCCCTGCCCCGACTGATCTTTGCCAGCCGCTGGCTGCAGTTGCCGCTCTACATCGGCCTCATCCTGGCACAGGCGATCTACGTGTTCCAGTTCTGGACCGAGCTGCTGCACCTCATCGAGGCGGCCTTCGGCGACAAGCATGCGCTGGAGCTGCTGGTCAAGAGCATCGGCTACCGCGCCGAAGCCGTGCCGGACAAGCTCAACGAGACCATCCTGATGCTGGTGGTGCTGGGACTCATCGACGTGGTGATGATCTCCAACCTGCTGATCATGGTCATCGTCGGTGGCTACGAGACCTTCGTGTCACGCATGAACCTGGACCGCCACCCGGACCAGCCCGAGTGGCTGGGCCATGTGAACGCCTCGGTGCTGAAGGTGAAGCTGGGCCTGTCCATCATCGGCATCAGCTCCATCCACCTGCTCAAGACCTTCATCAACGCGGCCAATTACGACGAGAAGATGCTGATGTGGCAGACCATCATCCACGTCGCCTTCCTGCTGTCGGCCATGGCCATCGCCTACACCGACCGGCTGCTGGACCTGTCCGCTCACGGGGCGGAGGCCGGCAAGCACTGACGACACTGACGATCCAGAAGAAACGCCCCGGTTGCAGCGCGACCGGGGCGTTTTTTCAACCGGGGTGACGGCGACGCCGCCGAAACCTCACCGCAGCGTGTTGGCGCTGCGCCTGCGCGCCTGCGAGGCGAGCAGTGCCGCGATGGCCAGGCCGGCCAGCAGCAGGCTGGCGGGCTCCGGCACGGTGCCGGCCGCATCAAACAGGAAGTTGGGACCGAAATAGGCCGGCAGCGTACCGCCGGCATTGCTCGTGGGATCGGCAAGGGCGCCCCCCTCCACGAAGCGGGTCTCCACGAACGAGATGTCCGCGGGCGTGGAGAAATCGGTCGCATCGCCCGGGTAGACCAGTCCGTCCAGCAGGCTGTTCCAGACCGCACCGATGGTGTAGGTTTCGCCGGCAGTCAGCGTCAGCGCCGTGATGCCCGAGTACCGGAATTGGGCAGTCAGGGGATCGGCCGTGCCTGCACCGATGATGGTGGAGGCGAGCAGCGTCCCGCCGCTGCTCCACAGGCCCACGGCATGGCGCTCGGCCAGGCCGTCCTGGTCGGCATCAAAGACGCCCAGCGCCGTGACGGTGATGTCGCTGTTGACCGTGAAGGACCAGCCCAGCGTGAAAGGCCCGTTGCCCAAAGTCGGGCCCGAGATGTTGGAGATCGAGATGGCAGGCGCCGCCATGGCCTGCATCGGAAGACAGATCGCAGCCGCAGACACCGCGACACCCGCCAGCCAGTTCCTTGTGGATCGAATCATGATGAGCCCCTCCTGGGAAAGTTCCCGAGCCCATCAAGCAAGGTTTGATCCAGAGCGGCAAGCCGTTGATATCAAAGAGTTTTTTACATCCGCCGGCGAGACCATGTCAGGAATCCCGACAGCCGCCCCGCGTCAGCGCCCCACCATGTCCGCCGGCACCACCCAGGCGTCGAACTGCTCGGCGGTGAGATGGCCGAGCGCCAGCGCGGCCTCGCGCAGGCTGCTGCCGTCCTTGTGCGCTTTCTTGGCGATCTGTGCGGCCTTGTCGTAGCCAATGTGGGTGTTCAGCGCCGTGACCAGCATCAACGATCGCTCCACCAGCTCGGTGATGCGGGCCTCGTTGGGCTCGATACCCACGGCGCAATGCCTGTTGAAACTGGCCATGCCGTCCGCCAGCAGGCGGGTGCTTTGCAGGAAGTTGTGGATCACCAGCGGGCGGAACACGTTCAACTCGAAGTTGCCGGACGCGCCGCCGATGTTGATGGCCACGTCGTTGCCCATCACCTGGGCGGCCAGCATGGTCACCGCCTCGCTCTGCGTCGGGTTGACCTTGCCGGGCATGATGGATGAGCCCGGTTCGTTCTCCGGGATGCGGATCTCGCCGATGCCGCTGCGCGGGCCGCTGGCCAGCCAGCGCACGTCATTGGCGATCTTGTTCATGCTGGCCGCCAGTGTCTTCAGCGCGCCATGGGCGTGCACGAGCGCGTCGCAGGAGGCCATGGCCTCGAACTTGTTGGGCGCCGTCACAAAGGGATGACCTGTCAGTCTTGCCAGCTCGGCGGCCACGGCTTGCGCATAGCCCTTGGGTGCATTCAGCCCAGTGCCCACGGCCGTGCCGCCCAGTGCCAACTCCTGGAGATGCGGCAATGCCGCAAGCACGTGACGTTCGCCCTGGGCGAGCTGCGCCACCCAGCCCGAGATTTCCTGGCCCAACGTCAGCGGCGTCGCGTCCTGCAGGTGGGTGCGGCCGATCTTGACGATGCCGTCGAAGGCGTCTGCCTTCTGTTGCAGCGTCGTGCGCAGCGCACGCAGCGGCGGCAGCAGGCGCTCCTGCAGCGCCTGCACGGCGGCCACGTGCATGGCTGTGGGGAAGACGTCGTTGCTGCTCTGGCTGCGGTTCACGTCGTCGTTGGGGTGCACCAGCCGCCCTTCCCCGCGTTCACCGCCCAGCAGCTCGCTGGCGCGGTTGGCCAGCACCTCGTTGACGTTCATGTTGGTCTGCGTGCCCGATCCCGTCTGCCAGACGACGAGGGGAAACTCGTCGGCGTGCTGGCCGGCAATCACCTCGTCGGCCGCGGCCACGATGGCGTCGGTCTTCCTCGCGTCCTGCAGCCCCAGCGCATGGTTGACGACGGCCGACGCCCGCTTCACGCGGGCCAGCGCACGGATCAGCTCGGGCGCCTGGCGCTCGCCAGAGATGTCGAAGTTCTGCAGCGAGCGCTGCGTCTGCGCCCCCCATAGTCGATCAGCCGGCACCTCGATGGGGCCGAAGGTGTCGCGCTCGATGCGGGTGTTCATCACGGGGTCTCCTCGCGGGCTGTAAGCAGCATAGTGGCCATGGCGCCGGATAATCCGGGTCGCAGTCCATCCTCACCCGACTCCGCCATGACCGTCACGATCCGCCAGCAAGACCTCATCGACAGCGTTGCTGCCGCTCTGCAGTACATCTCGTACTACCACCCCGCCGACTACATTGCCCACCTGGCCCGCGCCTATGAGACCGAGGCTTCGCCGGCCGCCAAGGACGCCATCGCGCAGATCCTCACCAACAGCCGCATGTGCGCGGAAGGCAAGCGCCCCATCTGCCAGGACACCGGCATCGTCAACGTGTTCCTGAAGATCGGGATGGACGTGCGCTGGGAAGGCTTCAGCGGCAGCATCGAGGACGCCATCAACGAAGGCGTGCGCCAGGGTTATCTCAATCCCGACAACAAGCTGCGCGCCAGCGTGCTGGACGACCCCATCTTCGCCCGCAAGAACACCAGGGACAACACGCCCGCCGTCGTGCAGATGGAGGTAGTGCCCGGCAACACGGTGGACGTCATCGTCGCGGCCAAGGGCGGCGGCTCCGAAAACAAGAGCAAGGTCTACATGCTCAACCCCAGCGACGACATCGTCGACTGGGTGCTGAAGACCGTGCCGACGATGGGCGCCGGCTGGTGCCCGCCGGGCATGCTGGGCATCGGCGTCGGCGGGACGGCCGAGAAGGCCGCGCTGCTGGCCAAACAGGCACTGATGGAAGACATCGACATGTACGAGCTGCTGCAGCGCGGCCCGCAGAACAAGCTCGAAGAGCTGCGCATCGAGCTGTACCAGAAGGTCAATGCGCTGGGCATTGGTGCGCAAGGCCTGGGTGGCCTGACCACCGTGCTTGACGTGAAGATCAAGACCTTCCCGACGCATGCCGCCAGCAAGCCCATCGCGATGATCCCGAACTGCGCGGCGACGCGCCACGCTCACTTCGTGCTGGACGGCAGCGGCCCCAGCTACATCGAACCGCCCAGCCTGGACCTGTGGCCCGACGTGAACTGGGCGCCCGACTACAACAAGAGCAAGCGCGTCGACCTGAACACGCTGACGCCGGCCGAGGTGGCCAGCTGGAAGCCCGGCGACACGCTGCTGCTGAACGGCAAGATGCTGACCGGCCGCGATGCCGCCCACAAGCGCATCCAGGACATGCTGGCCAAGGGCGAACCGCTGCCGGTGGACTTCACCAACCGCGTCATCTACTACGTCGGTCCGGTCGATCCGGTGCGCGACGAAGTCGTCGGCCCGGCCGGCCCCACCACCGCCACGCGCATGGACAAGTTCACCGACATGATGCTGGCCAAGACCGGCCTCATCGCCATGGTGGGCAAGGCCGAACGCGGGCCCGTCGCCATCGAGTCCATCAAGAACCACAAGAGCGCTTACCTGATGGCCGTGGGCGGTTCCGCCTACCTGGTCAGCAAGGCCATCAAGGGCGCCAAGGTCGTCGGCTTCGAGGATCTGGGCATGGAAGCCATCTACGAGTTCGACGTCGTGGACATGCCCGTGACTGTGGCCGTGGATGCCAACGGCACCAGCGCCCACATCACCGGCCCGGCCGAGTGGAAGCAGCGCATCGCCTCTGGCAAGGCGATCAACATCCCGGTCGCCACAGCCTGACCGGCCGTCAGTGGACCTCGCGCGACGCCACCCAAGGCGGGTGGGTCGCCCAGAGTTTCTGCACCAGCGCGGCATGCCGCTTCTGGAAGTCACGGCTCACGATCAAGTAGAAGGTCTGGGTGCCGAACGGCGGCTCCAGCGGCTCGATGCGGCCCGCCAGCCGGTGCTCGATGAGCACCTTGGCCTGCTCCTCCTGCATCAGCACCAGTGCCACCCGTCCGCGTTCAAGTTTGGCCATCAACTGCTCGGCGGACGTCGCGCGATCGTCGACCGCGACGCCCTGGGCCGCCAGCTGCGGGCCATAGGCATAGGCGAACTGCAGGCCCAGTTTTTCCGTGCCCAGGCCCAGGAACTTCCGTCCATCCCACCCATAGGCCGTGCCGACCCGGCGGTACAGCACGAAGCGCACCGCGCCCAGGCCCCGCTCGGCATCGGGCGCTCCGCCGCGCATCGGGTAGGCCATCCAGTCCAGGCGGTCTGCGGAGAAGATGCCGATCAGCGCATCGGCCTCGCCGTTGCGGCTGTGCTGCAGGCACCTCGCGCGGGGCGCCACGTGCGCCACCACCTCGACATTCAGCGACTTTGCCAGTGCCATCAGCCGGCGCTGGAACAGCCCGCTGCCGTCCGGCATGGAGTACGGATAAAAGGGCACGTCGGAGGTGCAAAGCCTCAGCTTGACCGGCTCGGCGGCCGCCATCCCGGCAGACAGCAATCCGGCCAACATCCACATCGCCCGCATGCCACCTCCCGATTGGCGCAACCCGCACCAGTCTAGTGCGATGCACGCCGAAAATGCCGCACCGCACGCGGCCGTGGCGGGAAACAATCGCCGCAGTTCACCCGGAGACCCACTGCATGACTGACATCCGCGCCTATGCTGCCCTCGCCGCCGGGGGCCCCCTTGAACGCTTCGACTTCGACCCGGGACCGCTGGGCGACGAGGATGTCGAAATCACCGTCGAGCACTGCGGCATCTGCCACTCCGACCTGGCCATGATCGACAGCGAGTGGTTCCCGGCGAACTACCCCGTCGTGCCGGGCCATGAGGTCGTCGGCCGCATCACCGCGCTGGGCCCGCGCGCCAAGGGCCGCCAGATCGGCCAGCGCGTCGGCGTGGGCTGGCATGCCGGGAGCTGCACGCACTGCAACTTCTGCCTGGGTGGCGAGCAGCATCTGTGTGGCAAGCGCCAGCCGACGCTGATCGGCCGCCACGGCGGCTTCGCCGACCGGCTGCGCGCGCACTGGTCCTGGGCGCTCCCGCTGCCCGATGCACTGGACCCCGTCGCCGCCGGTCCGCTGATGTGCGGTGGCGGCACGGTGTTCCTGCCCTTCGTGCTGCACACCATCAAGCCCACCGACCGTGTCGGCGTCGTTGGCATCGGCGGCCTGGGCCATCTGGCCGTCAAGTTCGCGCGCGCCTGGGGTTGCGAGGTAACGGCCTTCACGTCTTCGCCGTCCAAGCGCGACGAGGCGCTGGCGTTGGGCGCGCACAGGACCGTCTCCAGCGTCGACAAGGCCGAACTGAAGGCCGCCGCCGGCAGTCTGGACTTCCTGCTCATCACCGTCGGCGCTGCGCTGAACTGGGATGCGCTGCTGGGCACGCTGGCACCCAAGGGCCGCATGCACATGGTGGGCGTCGTGACCGACGCGCTGAGCCTCAAGAGCGGCGGCCTGCTGTCCTGGCAGAAGAGCCTCTCTGCCTCGCCCACGCCGCCACCGTCGGTGCTGGCGACGATGCTGGACTTCTCCGCCCGCCACCAGATCCTGCCGCAGGTCGAGCGCTTCCCCATGAGCCGCGTCAACGACGCGCTGGATCACCTGCGCTCGGGCAAGGCCCGCTACCGCGTCGTGCTGGACGCGGATTTCTGATCCTGCGCCGTTACTTGTAGAGCACCTGCTGGCGCAAGTCGTTCAGCAGCGGCTGCATGGCCTCGCGGTAGGCCGCATTGACCTCGGGTTCGCAGACGTTGCCCGGCATCCGGTCGGTGACGCTGCGCTTGATGTGCAGCACCCTGCCTTCCAGCTTGTAGCTGCTCTCATAGCTGACCAGTTGGCTGTTCACGGAAATGCCTTCCGGCACGGACAGAACCTGCATGTTGTCTGGCAGCGTGACCTCGTACTCCTCCTCGCTGTGCGAGGAGAAGCACAACGTCTGGTGGTCCTCCGCCGGCTTCACGGCGTACTGGGCATAGGCCGGGACCGGCGCGGAGCTGAACAGGATGGGCCCGATGCCAAAGGCGCCGGCCGCGCCCAGGCGCAGCAGCGGCTGGGTCTGGAACTTCGCCTCGTAGCTGAAGTCGTCGCTGCGGCGTTGCAGGTCCGAGATCTTGGTCAGCTGCCCGTCCGCCGGGATGCGGGAGCTTTCGAAGTGCCGCTTCACGACCGTGTCCAGCTGGTCCTTGTTCAATTGCTTGAGTCCCACACGCATCTGCTGGCCGAAGCGCCCCTGGGCCTGCAGTGTCATCTCGCCCTGGAACGAGCCGTCTGCCGCGATGCGGTAGACGCCCTTGACCCGCTGGGTGGCGCGCCCGCCGTCTTTGGGCGTGCGCGCCGGTACGTCGTCCGTCACGGCAAGCACCGGCTTGTCCTGCACCATCACCGGCAGGTCGCCGAAAAGCGTCTCGGCATCGGTGGAGTCCAGGAACAGTCCCTGCGAAGGCACGTAGTTGATGACGTGGTTGACCATGCTGAGCACGGGTACCGCGGGCAGCTTGAACATCGAGCCCGCATTGACCAGCACCTGCTGACTGGCAATGCCCTTGGCCTGCAGCAATGCCTGCAGCAGCGTCGCGTGATCCTTGCAGTCGCCCATGCGGTTCTCCAGCACGACCGGCAGGTCGCGCGGCACAACCGCACCGATGCCCACGCAATTGCCGGCATAGCCGATCTCGCGCGCCACCCAGTCAAACAGCGCCTGAGTCTGGGCGCGAGGGTCTTCGATGCCTTGAGTGATCTGGTCGGCCAGTGACTGGATGCGCGGCGTCACTGCCGCCTTCGGCGCCGCGCGCTCGACGTAGCGCTGCACGATCTCGCGCTGGCTCTCGAAGCTGGAAATCGCATAGCCTGGGTCGGCGCTCGGGTCGTACACCGAGTAGTCGGCACGTTCGCTGATCACGGGCCTGGGGTTGCTGAACGTCCAACTTAGCACCTGCCGCTTGCCGGAGACTTTTTGGCTGAATTCCATCTGCCGCGCCTCATGCAGCAGCTTCATGCCGGCCGGCGCGTCGAATGTGATGCTCACCTTGTCAAAGGCGTACTGTCGGCTGAAGCTGCCCTCGCGGGAGAACTTGCCCGGAAACAGCGGCTGGCGAGTCACGATGCGGTAGCTCAGCTCGACCGCATCACCCGTCTGCACGTCGGGAAAGACCAGCGTGGTCTGATTCCAGTCCGAGAACAGCGCCGCCGCCCCCTTGTTGCCCGAAGCGGTGCGCAGTTGGTAGTTGCCCTTGGGGACCTTGATGCGGCGGCCGTCGGCCTTGCGCGTGAACGCCTCGACGATCTCCAGCTTCTGCGCACTGGCGCTGTGGGAGATGGTGCGCTGGCGCAGGTTGTCCAGCGCCTCGGCCTTGAGCACGCGAGTCACGCTGCGGTAGGTGCTGACCTCGGTCCCGTCCTCGGCCGCCACATGCTGTTCGGTGTGCAGTTCCACGCGCGCCGGCAGGTCCGTCGCTTCGCGCGACGGCTTGGCAGCCAGGCAGGCTCCGCTGGCCAACAGGGATAAGGCCAACGCGGCCCCTGCCGTTGTGATCCTCTTCTGCGTCATCCGACCTCCCTGGTCTTGGTGCCCTTGGTGGGCGGATTCTGCAGCGGAATGGGGACCGCCCGTCGAGCGGACCGTCAAAACCTAAGTGCTCAGATCAGCGCACCCGGAATACGCCCACCAGCCCCTCTAGTCGCGAGGCCTGTTCGTTCAGGCTCATGGCAGCGGCCGTGCTTTCCTCAACGAGGGCGGCGTTCTGCTGGGTCACCTCGTCCAGCCGGCCCATGGCCTGGCTGACCTGACCCAGGCCGCCGCTCTGCTCGCGCGTGGCCGTGGAAATCTCGCCGATCAGGCTGCTGACGCGCTGCACCTGCCGCACCAGGTCGGCCATGGTCTGGCCGGCCTGCTCGACCTGCTGGCTGCCGCCCGAGATCTTCTCGATGTTCTCGGCAATCAGCTGCTTGATCTCTCGCGCGGCCTCGGCGCTGCGCTGGGCCAGCGAGCGCACCTCGCTCGCAACGACGGCGAATCCGCGCCCCTGCTCGCCCGCTCGGGCCGCTTCCACCGCCGCGTTCAGCGCGAGGATGTTGGTCTGGAAGGCAATGGAGTCGATGACACCGGTGATGTCGGCGATCTTGCGCGAGCTGGTGGTGATCTGGTCCATGGTGGTCACCACCTGG
>NZ_DASWYS010000083.1:0-6450 GCF_036404855.1 Roseateles sp. | reverse complement strand
TTCGGCGTGCAGTTCGAGGTCACCTCCTATCCGCAGCGGGCGATCGCCGCCCGCCTGCGGTGCGAACGCCCGCACGGCCAGGTCGCGCGCCAGTGGTTCGGCGACGGCGACATCGTCGCGCTGCTGCCGCTCGGCGGGATGGCGGGGAACTCGGTGGCCCTGGTCTGGTCTGTGCAGGAGGCGCGCGCGGACGAGCTGCTGCGCATCCCGCCCGAGGAATTCCAGGCGCGGCTGCAGGCCGCCTGCCACGACGCACTGGGGCGCATGACGCTCACGACGGACCGGATGGCCTGGCCGCTGCAGCGCGCGCAGGCCGACCGCTGGTGCGGGCCGGGCTGGGTGCTCGCCGGGGACGCGGCGCACAACGTGCATCCGCTGGCCGGCCAGGGCCTGAACCTGGGCCTGGCTGATGTGGCCGCCCTGGCCGGCGTCATTGCCGCGCGTGAGCCCTGGCGGCCGCTGGGTGATGAGCGCCTGCTGCGCCGCTATGCTCGCGCGCGCCTCGCGCCCACGCTCGCCATGGGCGAGCTGACCGACGTGCTGCAGCGTCTTTTCGCGCATCCGTCGCCCGCGGCACAAGGCCTGCGCAACCGCGGGCTGGACGCCTTGAACCAACTTGCCCCCGTCAAGCGTTGGCTCACCCAACGTGCCCTCGGGCTCTGATCCCTCTTTCTGAAGTCTGACCATCGTGCTGAAGCGCTCCTCCCTGTCCGCCCTCTTGCTCGCCGTGCTGAGCCTGCCCGCCATGGCCAACGAGGCCGCCATCCGCAAGGCCTTCACCGAACGGCTGCCCACCCTGAAGGTCGACGAGGTGCGCCCCGCTCCCATGCCGGGGCTGTGGGAGCTGCGCATTGGCAACGAGATCCGCTACACGGACCCGACCGGCAGCTTCATCATCGAAGGCGAGTTGATCGACCTGAAGTCGCGCAAGAACCTCACCGAGGAGCGTGTCACCCAGCTCAACCGCGTGGACTTCGCGAGCCTGCCTTTGAAGGACGCCATGGTCTGGAAGAGCGGCAGCGGCAAGCGTCGCATCGCCGTCTTTGCGGACCCGAACTGCGGCTTCTGCAAGCGCTTCGAGCGGGGCCTGCAGGAGATGAAGGACGTGACCGTCTACACGTTCCTCATTCCCATCCTGGCTGGCGATTCGGCCGAGAAGTCGCGATCGATCTGGTGTGCCAAGGACAGCACCAGCGCCTGGCTCGGCTGGATGCTCAAGGGGGAGATGCCGCCCAAGTCGGCACCCGGCTGCGATGGCGGCGTCATCGAGCGCAATCTGGCCCTGTCGCGCAGGATCCACGTGAACGGCACGCCGGCCATCGTGCTGGAAGACGGCAGCCGCATCCCGGGCGCCGTCAGTGCCGCGGAGCTCGAGAAGCGCCTGCAGGCCCTGAACGCGCCGGCTGGCAAGTCCTGACCTCATGAGCGCTGATCCAAGCCGGCTCGCGCACCGCCTGGGCTACGCCGGCCTGGCACCGCTGGTGCTGGGCTGCGCACTGATCTGGCTGATTGGCGATCGCAATCTCGACCAGCACGCCTTTGTCAGCCTGGCGTTGTCCGCCTATGCGGCCCTGGTCATCGCCTTTCTCGGCGGCATCCACTGGGGGCTGTCGTTTGCCCGCGGCATGCCGGGGCGGCTGCCGCTCGCCTGGGGCATCGTTGCGGTATCGCTGGGATGGCTGGGCGTGCTGATGTCGCCCTACGCCGGACTGGCCTTGCACGGGGGGGTGTTCATTGCGTGCTACGCGATGGACCGGCGCCTGTATCCGCAGCTCGGCGTGGCCGGCTGGCTGACGCTGCGTTTCCGGCTCACGGCCGTGGCGGCCCTGTGCTGCTTCCTGGCCGCCGCGGGCAGTTGATGACTGCGCCGCGCTACCGCATCGAGCTGGCCGACCTTCCGGGCCATCGCTGTCGCGTCACGCTGACCCTGCCGGCACCGGCCGCCGAGCAGGATTTCAGCCTGCCGGTGTGGATCCCGGGCAGCTACCTGGTGCGCGAGTTCGCCAAGCACCTGAGCGGGCTGACGGCCCGCCAGGGGAGCCAGGCGCTGGCCGTCGAGCAGCTCGACAAGGCCAGTTGGCGTGTGCGCTGCAGCGGCCGTGCGGCATTGGTGCTCAGCTACGACGTCTACGCCTTCGACGCCTCGGTGCGTACCGCGTGGCTGGACAGCGAGCGCGCCTTCTTCAACCCCAGCAGTCTGTGCCTGCGCGCCCACGGTCGCGAAGCTGCGCCGCACCGCATCGAGCTGGCCGGCACGCCGAGGGGGTGGCGGGTCGCGACCGAGATGCGCGCGCAGGGTGGCGGCTACGAGGCGGCGGACTACGACGAGCTGCTGGACCATCCCTTCGAGATCGGCCCGCATTGGCAGGGAGAGTTCCAGGCGGCCGGTGTGCCGCACCGCATCGTGGTCGCGGGCGCCTGGCCCAGTTTCGATGGCGAGCGCCTGCTGGCCGACGTGCAGCGCATCTGCGAGGCGCAGATTGACTTTTGGGGTGGCGCGCCCTTCGAGCGCTACAGCTTCCTCCTGTGGGCCGTGGACGATGGCCATGGCGGACTTGAGCACCGGGCCAGCACGGCGTTGATCTGCGCCCGCCGCGAGCTGCCGACGGCTGCAGAAGGGGCGGCCCCCAGCGACAACTACACGCGACTGCTGGGCCTCTTCAGCCATGAGTACTTCCATGCCTGGAACGTGAAGCGGCTGCGCCCGTCAGAGTTCGCGCGCTTCGACTACCAGTGCGAGAACTACACGGAGCTGCTGTGGTTCTTCGAGGGCTTCACCAGCTACTACGACGAGCTGATGCTGTGCCGCGCCGGGCTCGTCGATGCAGGGCGCTATCTGAAGCTGCTGGCTTCCTCGGTCAACGGCGTGCTGGCCTCGCCGGGCCGTCGCGTGCAGCCCCTGGCCTCGGCCAGCTTCGAGGCTTGGACCAAGTACTACCGGCCCGACGAGAACAGCCCCAACACGACGAGCAACTACTACGCCCAGGGCGCACTGGTGGCGCTGTGCCTGGATCTGAGCCTGCGTGCGCGCAAGTCCAGCCTGGATGTGCTGATGGCCAAGCTGTGGAAGGCCAGCGCTGGCGGGCCTGTCAGCGAGGTCGACATCCTGGTCGCCGTGCGGGCCCTGGGGGGCGAGGAGATTGGTACCCAGTTGCACGCCTGGGTCCACGGCACGGTCGAGCTGCCGCTGCGCGAGTTGCTCGGTGCCGCGGGCATTGACTGGCGCGAGGAGGGCCGACAGACCGTCGCGCAACGCCTCGGGCTGCGGGTGCGAGAGAGCGCGCTGACGGGCATCACCGTCACCCACGTGCTGAGCGGTGGTGCCGCCCAAGCCGGCGGCCTCAACGCGCGCGACGAGGTCATCGCCTGCAACGGCTGGCGACTGCGTCGCCTGGACGATGTGCCGGCCCTGCTGGCGGCCGGCGACACCCGGCTGCGCCTGCTCGTCAGCCGCGACCAGCGCCTCGTGGAACTGGACGTCGTGCTGCCTGCGCCTCGGCCGGCCAGCATCGCGCTGGCTCTGACCGAAGGCGCGCACGCTGCACGCCGGCGCTGGCTCGGCAACTAGGGCTGCCGCCACGGGCGCGGCCGACCGCCGTCGTGTTGACAGGCCCCGGCATGAAGTCCGCCCGGCCCCCGGTCCTGCTGGTGCTGGCCGTGCTGGCGCTGCACCTGCTGCTGGGCCGCGAGGTGCAGCGCATCCAGGACGGCTGGGTCCGCGACGAGGCGACGCCCAGCCCGGCGCGCATGCAGGTCGAGTTCGTTCGGGAGATGGTCCTGCAGGCGCCAGCCGCGCGTACCGCGTCGCCGCCCCGGCGCGTGCCCAGCCAACAGGCCCTGCCTGGGGCTGCGCCGGCTGCCTCACAGCCGGCGTCCCATCCCGCCTCGGCGCCTGAGCCCACGCCCGTTCCCGAACCCGTCGTCGAAGCGGCCTCGGAGCCACCTGTGGCCGCCCCGTCCGCCGCCCCGCCCGTCGCCACGGCCGCAGCCGCCACACCGGGTGAGGAGCCCGGTCCCGAGTGGCCCTTGTCCACGCGGCTGAGCTACGTGCTGAGCGGCAATTACCGCGGGCCCGTTACGGGCCAGGCCCAGGTCGAATGGCTGCGCAAGGGCCGGGACTATCAGGTCCATCTCGACGTCGACCTCGGCCTGGTGGCCCGGCGCATGAGCAGCCAGGGCCGGCTCACGCCCGAAGGCATCGCGCCGCAACGCTATGACGAGGAGACCAAGCTCATCCTCGTCGACGCCCGCCGCAGCAGCGTGCTCTTCCAGGGCGGCGAAGTGCAGCTCGCGACCGGCAAGCGCGAGCCGGCGCCTCATGGCAGCCAGGACTCGGCCAGCCAGTTCGTGCAGCTGACCTGGCTCTTCCTGACCGGCCGCGAGCCGCTGCAGGCTGGGCATGTCGTGCGCTTCCCGCTCGTGTTGCCGCGCCGGCAATACGCCTGGCAATACGAGGTGGTGGGCGAGGAACTGCTCGACACCCCGATGGGGCCCGTCGCGAGCTGGCATCTGCGGCCCGGCCGCGGCGCCAGCGGCGGCGACCTGACGGCCGAGGTCTGGCTCGCCCCGGCGCTGCAGTATCTGCCTGTGCGCCTGGTCATCCGTCAGGACGCCGACACCTACATCGATCTCATGCTCAAGCGCGCGCCGCTTCAGGCCGCGCCAGAATCCACCGATCCTTCCAGGAGACCCACACCATGACCTATGAATGCATCATCACCGCCGTCCACGGCGACGGCCCGCGCAAGACCGCGCTCATCACGCTGAACCGGCCCAAGGCGCTGAACGCGCTGAACGATCAGCTGATGGACGAGATGGGTGAGGCCTTGCTCGCCTTCGACGCCGACGATGGCATCGGCTGCATTGTGCTGACGGGCTCGGACCGTGCCTTCGCGGCCGGCGCCGACATCCCGACCATGCTGCCCCACACGTTCGCGACGGCCTTCAAGAGCGGCCTGATCTCCAAGAACTGGGAAACCATCCTGCAGGTGCGCAAGCCCGTCATCGCTGCAGTCGCTGGCTTTGCGCTAGGCGGCGGTTGCGAGCTGGCGATGATGTGCGACTTCATCATCGCGGCCGATTCAGCCAAGTTTGGCCAGCCTGAGATCAAGCTGGGCATCGTGCCCGGTGCCGGCGGCACGCAGCGCCTGCCGCGCGCCGTGGGCAAGAGCAAGGCCATGGACATGCTGCTGACGGCGCGCATGATGGGCGCTGCGGAGGCCGAGAGCGCCGGCTTGGTGTCCCGCGTGGTGCCCTCGGCCCAACTGCTCGAGGAGGCGCTCGCCGCGGCGGAGACGATCAACGGCTTCAGCGCGCCGTCGGTGATGCTCATCAAGGAACTCGTCAACCTGGCCTACCAGGGCCCCCTGACGGATGGCGTCGCTGTGGAACGCCGCTATTTCCATGCGCTGTTCGGCAGCCATGACCAGCGTGAGGGGATGGAGGCCTTCCTGGCCAAGCGGGCTCCCAACTTCGAGCACCGCTGACCTGGTGGTTTTGTGGCTCAACGGTGACTTGTTAGGGGGGATTGTTTGCGTGAGATAAATAGTTACTTCCAACCAACCTAGTGTTTCTACCGAGGCTGGTTGCCTACAGTTCTGGCCATGGACACCGCGGTCGCGATGTCCGGAGTGACCCCAAAGCAGGACGTTCCTGCCAGACACTGAAGGAGCCCGTCATGAACAAGCTGTCCACCCTTTTCGCCGCCATCGCCCTCGTCGCTGTCGGCGCCGCCTCGGCCCAGACCACCACCCCGCTGACCCGCGAGCAAGTCATCGCCGATCTGGTCGCTGCTCGCAACAGCGGCGAACTCGCCGCCATCCAGGGCGAAAAGGGCATCGAAGTGACGACCCCGGCCTCCGCCAAGGCTGCCGCCGTCGCCACCACCAAGCTGCCCCGCCAGGCGGTGCTGACCGTCAAGCCGACCGAAGTGCGTGTCGACGAGAAGACAGCTGCTGCGCTGGCCGCCGACCATGGCGAGAACGCCGCCCGCGAGCTGGGCGACTTCCCGGCCCGCATCACCCGCCCGGCCACCGGCCTGGCCGCTCGCTGAAACAAAGCGGTTTCAAACCGATGAAAGGCGACCCGCAAGGGTCGCCTTTTTGTTGTCAGCATTCCTAGAATCCGCGGCCCACCAGACAACCGGGCGTTGGAGACAAGATGGGAATGCAAAGGATGTGGGTGGCCGGCGCTCTGCTGGCAGCTTCGTTGAAAGCGCTTGCGGCCGGCCCCGTGGTCGGCGTGAGCTGGTCCAACTTCCAGGAAGAGCGGTGGAAGACCGACGAGGCCGCGATCAAGACCGAACTCGCCCGGCTGGGCGCGAGCTATGTGAGTGCCGATGCCGGCGGCTCCCCCGAGAAGCAGATCGGCGACGTCGAGTCGCTGCTGGCCAAGGGCGCCAAGGTGCTCATCATCCTGGCGATGGACAAGGACGCCATCCAGCCCGCGCTG
>NZ_DASWYS010000082.1:0-3274 GCF_036404855.1 Roseateles sp. | reverse complement strand
ATGTAGTTCAGGTCCCACTGCAGCTCGGCGGCCGAGCGGCCGATGCCAGCAGTGCGGGCGATCAGGCTCATGCCCTTGGGGTACTCGAGCTGGTCGAGGTTTTCCTTGAGCTCCTCGCGATCTTCGCCTTCGATGCGGCGGCTGACGCCACCGCCTCGCGGGTTGTTGGGCATCAGCACCAGGTAGCGGCCGGCCAGCGACACGAAGGTCGTCAGCGCCGCGCCCTTGTTGCCGCGTTCTTCCTTTTCGACCTGGACCAGCAGCTCCTGGCCTTCCTTGATCGCGTCCTTGATGGTCGCGTTCTTGACGTCGGCGCCCTCACGGAAGAACTGGCGCGAGATTTCCTTGAACGGCAGGAAGCCGTGGCGGTCCTCGCCGTAGTCCACGAAGCAGGCTTCGAGCGAAGGCTCGACCCGCGTCACGACGGCCTTGTAGATGTTGCCCTTGCGCTGTTCCCGGCCTTCGATTTCGGTCTCGAAGTCGAGCAGCTTCTGGCCATCGACGATCGCGAGGCGCCGCTCTTCCGGCTGCGTCGCATTGATCAGCATGCGTTTCATGTCATCACTCCTTGCGCGTCCCGTGCAGGAACGCGCCACGTCATGCCACCCGAGGGTGGCGTTCAAGACGCACGAGCGACAGCGTGGAACCGTGGAAGGAGTGCCCTGGACCGCTCGGGTTTCTGACGGAGGTCAGACGCCGGGCGGCGTTGGCGCATGCGACCAGGCGGTCATGGCGCAGGCAAGCCCAGTCTCGACCCAGCCGCGCGTGAACGCGAACGCGCCGGGCCAGGTGACCACCGCAGCTTCTGGCTGGGGTCGCGCGGCAGGGCGCAGCGGGTGGGGGAGGGGAGTGCTCATCCGCGAAGGACTGCTGGACGCTGGCGCGAGCTTTTGCGGTCCGGTCCTTGAATCGGATCGCGCGCTCTCACGCCGTGAAAACCTTGTTTGGCAGCCGGTGCTCTTCTCGTTTCTAGGCGTTTGAAGAGAAGCCGGTGGGTTCCGGGTGTCATCGCTCTGCCACGTCGTGTTGCCGACCGCCGTTTCACTTGGGGAAACCGCCTGCCAACCGCAGGATGTGTTGCATCGCCTGTTTGTACCTGGGGGTTAGCCCCTCAGGCGCCGCGTTGCCACCGCTAAAATCAAAAAAATCAAACACTTACGGCAGCAACGTGGTGAAAAGGATTATAGGGGCAGGCCTTGAAGCCCCTGCCACGGGGTTGACGACCGCTGTGGGTACGGACAAACCCGCAGTTCGACGCGTCGTCGTGGACGAGGGATCGGCCGGCCAGCGCCTGGACAACTTCCTGCTGCGCGAGCTCAAGGGTGTGCCCAAGACGCACGTCTACCGGCTCATCCGTTCCGGCGAGGTCCGAGTCAACAAGGGCCGGGCGCAGGCCGACACGCGCATCGAGATCGGCGACGAAGTCCGCATCCCGCCGGTGCGCGTGCCGGAGAAGGCGGCCGGCGCCGAGGCGCCGGCGCGAGAGTTTCCCGTTGTCTTCGAAGATGAACACCTGCTCGTCATCGACAAGCCGGCCGGCGTGGCCGTGCACGGTGGCTCGGGGGTCAGCTACGGTGTCATCGAGGCGCTGCGTCGTGCGCGGCCGACGGCCAAGTTTCTGGAGCTGGTGCACCGGCTCGACAAGGAAACCTCGGGCCTCCTGATGATCGCCAAGAAGCGCAGCGCGTTGACGAACCTGCAGGACCAACTGCGCGACCGCGAAACTGGCAAGACCTATGCGGCCCTGGTCTGGGGCGACTGGCCTGACAAGCTCAAGGTCATCGACGTGCCCCTGGTCAAGTTCGTCGGCAGCGACGGTGAACGCTGGGTGAGGCCGGGCAAGGCCGACGAGCCGGAGGCCAAGCGCTCCATCAGTCTCGTCAAGGTGATTCAAAGGACGCCGCGCTTCAGCCTGCTCGACGTGACCATCAAGACCGGCCGCACCCACCAGATCCGCGTCCACCTGCAGCAGGCTGGCCACGCCATCGTGGGCGACCCCAAGTACGGCGACTTCGAGCGCAACCGCGAGCTGGCGCGCAGCGCGCTGAAGTTCGATCGCATGTTCCTGCACGCTCGGCGCCTGCGCTTCACCCATCCGGCCAGCGGGGCCGAGATGACGCTGGAAGCGCCGCTGCCGCCGGAGTGTGCGAAGCTGATGAACCCATGAGACCCCAACGCTTCGACCTGATCGCCTTCGACTGGGATGGCACCCTGTTCGACTCCACCGCCCTGATCGCGCGCTGCATCCAGCGCGCGGCCGTCGACATCGGCCTGCCAGAGCCCGAGTTCGAGCGCGCCAGATACGTCATCGGCCTGGGCCTGCGCGACGCGCTGGAACATGCGGTGCCGGGCCTGTCGCACGACCGCTACGGCGAGCTGGGCCTGCGCTATCGCCACCACTACCTGGGCGCTGAGCACGAGGTGGCGCTGTTCGACGGCAGCCTGGAGATGCTGCAGGCCTTGAAGGCCCGCCATCACTGGCTGGCCGTCGCCACCGGCAAGAACCGTGTGGGCCTGGACCGTGTGCTCGCGTCCAGCGAGCTGACCAAGATGTTCGACGGCTCGCGCACGGCCGACGAGACGCGCTCCAAGCCGCATCCGCAGATGCTGCTGGAGCTGATGCGAGAGTTCGGCACCGAGCCCGAGCGCACGTTGATGATCGGCGACACCACGCACGATCTGTTGCTGGCCGCAAACGCCGGCGTGCCCAGTGTTGCCGTCAGCTTTGGTGCGCACGACCACGAGACCTTCGCCGAGCACAAGCCGTTGTTCGTTGCGCATTCGACGCGCGAGCTGCACGACTGGTTGATCCAGCATGCCTGAGCCCGACGCCCTGCCGCTGCAGCGCCTGTGCGCGTCGGCCGAGCTGCCGGAGCGCGGCAAGGCCGTCAGCTTCGACGTCATCCAGTGGCGTGAGCCGGTGCGGGCCTTTGCGCTGCGCTTCGACGGACAGGCCGTGGCCTATCTGAACCGTTGCGCCCATGTGCCCACCGAGATGGATTGGCAGGAAGGCGAGTTCCTCGACGGCGACAAACGCTTCATCATGTGCAGCATCCATGGCGCCGTCTACGACCCACTGACCGGCCAATGCGTGATGGGCCCCTGCACTCGCGGGAGGCTGACGAAGATCGAGCTGACAGAGCGCGACGGCGAGGTCTTCTGGCATCCGACGCGCGACACCAAACCTGCCTTCGAAGGTTGACATGAGCATTCCAGACGACGACCTGCCGCATCCCATGCAAGACCCCGTGGGTGCTCCCCCGCCCCAGGTGCC
>NZ_DASWYS010000081.1:0-11096 GCF_036404855.1 Roseateles sp. | reverse complement strand
GCCGGAAAAGGGATTGGGCATGGTGATCCTCGGCATCAAGACTGCAACAACGGCCAGCCGCGCCGGATGCGCGGCGACCAGCGCTCAGCTCAATTCCAGAGGATCAGCAGCGAGAGGTAGAGGGGCGGCGCGCCGGGCGGCCGCGCCAGCGTGCCCGTCTGGCCCGCCGCGAACGCCGCGGGCAGGGCCGGCGGCAGCGGCTCGACGATGCCCACCAGCAGCGTCAGCGCGGCGGGGTTGGGCTGCAGGTCAGGCGCGGCGGCCGTGCCGGTACCTTGCGCGTCGTTGACGCAATGGGCCTGGCAGAGCTGGGGCTGCTCGGGGTCCATGGCCCCGGACATGCCATCGCAGCCCGGCATCGCCATGGCCATCACGGCCGGCTGCGATGCCTGCGCCATCTGCGGGCAGGCATAGGCCGCCACGGCCAGCTGCATGGACAGCAGGGCCAGCATCACGCCATAGGCGATCCAGCGGCGGAGGCGTTTGGTCAGCAGCACGTTGGCGAGGATAGGCGCGTGGCGGTCGGCGGTGTTGCGTCAGGTCAAGCCGACGTCGATGACGTGGCCCAGGGGTGGCGCGGTGCCACATCAAGCTGCCCCCCCTCGGCCCGCGCGGCATCGGCAAGTCGCGGCGCATGCCGGTTCAGGCACTGGGCACTCTCCGCATCGCCCGCGGACAGGCCCAGATGCTTGAACAGCTCGGGCTCGGAGACGCCATGAAACAGTTCTTCCATCGTCGGCACTCCATCAGTGCACGGGATGCACCGGGCGGTGATATTCCTCAGGGTCCTCATGCAGCGCGATGGCCGCTGACTGCAAGCCTAGGGCCATCAGTCGGTACGCCGCAGGCGCAGCGCGTTGGTGATGACCGAAGCCGAACTGAGACTCATCGCCAGTGCCGCGATCATTGGCGACAGCAGCCAGCCGGTGAACGGATACAGCAGCCCCGCCGCCACCGGGATGCCCAGCGCGTTGTAGACGAAGGCGAACATCAGGTTCTGCTTCATGTTGCCCACGGTAGCCTCGGACAGCGCGCGCGCCGTCGAGATGCCACGCAGATCGCCCTTCACCAGCGTGAGTTGGGCACTGTTCATCGCTACGTCGGTGCCGGTGCCCATCGCGATGCCGACGTCGGCCTTGGCCAGCGCCGGCGCGTCGTTGATGCCGTCGCCGGCCATCGCGACGACGCGGCCCTCGGCCTGCAGCCGCGCCACGAGCGCCAGCTTGTCGGCCGGTTTCACCTCGCCGAGCACCTCGTCGATGCCCAGCCGCGCACCCACCGCGCGGGCGGTGGTCAGGCCGTCGCCGGTGGCCATGACGATGCGCACGCCGGCGGCGCGCAGCGCGGCCAGCGCCTCGGGCGTGCTGGCCTTGACCGGGTCGGACACAGCCAGCAGGCCCAGCAGACGGCCGTCGGCGGCCAGGTGCATCACGCTGGCGCCTTCGGCCCGCAGCGCCTCGGCCTGCGGCAGCAATGCATCGACCGCGACGCCCAACTGCTCCATCAGCGCGGTGTTGCCCAGCGCCAGGCTGCGGCCGCCGACCCGGCCGCGCACACCGATACCGCTGCCGGACTCGAAGCCCTCCGGCTCGCTCAGCACCAGGCCGCGCTCGCGCGCCGCCCTGACGATGGCGTCCGCCAGTGGATGTTCGCTGCCCTGGTCCAGGCTGGCAGCCAAACGCAGCAGCTCGGTCTCGTCGACGCCGGGAACCGGGACCAGTCGGTCGAAACCCGGCCGGCCCTCGGTCAGCGTGCCGGTCTTGTCGATGATCAACGTGTCCACCTTGCGCAGGTTCTCGATGGCCGCCGCATCGCGGAACAGCACGCCGCGGGTTGCGCCGCGACCGGTGGCCACCATGATGGACATGGGTGTGGCCAGACCCAGTGCACAGGGGCAGGCAATGATGAGCACGGCGACGGCGTTGACCATGCCGTAGACCCAACTGGGTTCGGGGCCCAGCCAGCCCCAGGCGAGCAGCGTCAGCACCGCGGTGCCAACGACGGCGACGACGAAGTAGCCGGCCACGCGGTCGGCCATGCGCTGCATGGGCGCGCGCGAGCGCTGGGCCTGAGCCACCATCTGGACGATCTGGGCCAGCATGGTCGCCGCGCCCACACGCTCGGAGCGCATGACCAGCGCACCGTTGGTGTTCAGCGTCGCGCCGATCAGCGGGTCGCCGGGCACCTTGACGACGGGGACCGGCTCGCCGGTCAGCATGGCCTCGTCCACCGCGCTGCGGCCCTCGACCACGACGCCGTCCACCGGCACCTTCTCGCCCGGACGCACGCGCAGCAGGTCGCCCACGTGCACGTGGGACAGCGGAACGTCGCTCTCGACGCCCTGCGCGTCGATGCGCCGCGCCGTCTTGGGCGCCAGGCCCAGCAGCGACTTGATGGCCGCCGAGGTTTGCGAGCGCGCTTTCAGCTCCAGCAACTGGCCCAGCAGCGTCAACGAGACGATGACAGCCGCAGCTTCGAAGTACACCGCCACGCGGCCCATGGCTATGAAGGAGGCTGGAAAAACCTGCGGCGCCAGCGTCGCTACGACGCTGTAGGCGAAGGCGGCACCGGTGCCCATCGCGATCAGCGTCCACATGTTGGGGCTGCGGTTCAGCAGCGACTGCAGGCCGCGCTTGAAGAAGGGCCAGCCGGCCCACAGCACCACCGGCAGCGTCAGCACCAGCTCGATCCAGCTTTGGGTGGACATTTCGAACCACTGCAGCCGGTGCCCGAACATGGCCAGCACGGTGACGACCACCGTCAGCGGCAGCGTCCACCAGAAGCGACGCTGAAAGTCGACCAGCTCCGGGCTCTCTTGCTCGTCCAGCTCCGGCAGCAACGGCTCCAGCGTCATGCCGCACTTGGGGCAGTTTCCCGGATGGTCCTGGCGGATCTCCGGGTGCATGGGACAGGTGTACACCGCCGCCACCACCCCGGCCTTCGCCGCCTCGGGCGCCGCCTCCTGTGGGTGCTGCGCGTGATGCGCATGCCCGGCCTGCGCTGGCTGAGCCTCGTGTTCATGCTTCATGGGCCATCCTTGAATGCGCCTTGCACCCGTCGCTGGCAAGGCAGGCACAGTCTCGGCCTTGCCACCGTGGCAAGGTCAAGCCCCGTCGGCCCGGCGGCGCGTGCCAGCCGGGCCCGCGGGCGGCTTCAATGGCCGGCCGGCTGCAGCTCCGTGACGACGAAGCCACTGGCGCCCTTCTCGACCTTGAAGCGGATCTTGTCGCCGGCCTTGACCCGCTCGACCATGGCCGGGTCCTTGACCTGGAACACCATGGTCATGCCAGGCATGTCCAGGCTCTTGATGTCGCCATGCTTGATGGTCAGCTTCTTGTTGTCCTTGTCGACCTTGCGGATCTCGCCGTCAGTCATGTCGGCGGATGTGGCAGCAGGCGAGCCGGCGCCGTGCATCTTGCCGTGGTCCATGGCCTGGGCCAGCGCCGTGGCGGCCAGAGTGGTGGTGGCGGCCGTCACGGCGGCCAGGGTGAGGGTCTTGATGATCTTCATGAGGGGGCCTTCAACGGTAGGTTTGATAGACGCTGGCGCTGCCGTCCTTGCTCAGCAACAGCACGTCGTAGGGGTCCTTGCGGTCGCCATAGACGGGGCCGTCCATGCCAGGCGATCCGACCGGCATGCCCGGCACGGCCAGCCCGATCGCCTGCGGTCGCTCGCGCAACAGGCGCTGGATCTCGCGCGCCGGCACGTGGCCTTCGATGGCGTAGCCGCCCACCAGGGCTGTGTGGCACGACCCGTACTTGAGCTCGATGCCCAGGCGCTTGCGCGCGCCGTTGTTGCCGACGTCATGGACGGCCACCTGAAAGCCATTGGCCTGCAGGTGCTGGATCCAGTCCTTGCAGCAACCGCAGCTCGGGTCCTTCCAGACCTGAACCTTGGTCACGCCCGTGGCGGGCGGCGAGGTCCGGGCCACAGCCCCGGCAGACAAGGCCCAGGCGGCAGCGCCGGCCAGCAGGCCGCGTCGCGCCAGTGCCGGCCGGCGGTCAGTGCTGGTGGCCGGCATGGCGGTCCTTGGCTGCGACTTGGATGGCGCCCTTCATGCCGGCGTCGTAGTGGCCGGGCTGCAGGCAGGCGAAGTCAATCTTGCCGGCCTGGGTGAACTGCCACACGATCTCGCCGGTCTGGCCCGGAGCGACGGTGACCATGTTGTCGTCGGCATGCTCCATCTCGGGGTGCTTCTTCATCACTTCGTAGTGCTCCTTGAGCTCCTGCACGGTGCCGAGCACCATCTCGTGCTTGAGCTGGCCTGAGTTCTTCACGATGAATCGCACGGTCTCGCCCTGCTTGACGGCGATGCTGGCCGGCGTGAAGCGCATCGCATCGGTCATGTCGATGCGCACCGTACGTGTGGCCTTGGCGGCGACCCCGGGCTTGCCGATGGCGTCACCGCCATGGCCGCCGGCATGCTGGCCGCTCGCAAAGCTGGTTCCAGCGGCGACGGCCAGCACCAGCGCGGCCAGGGAGTGGAAGGTCTTCAATGTCATGGCTTGTTCCTTGGGTGGTTCAGTGGCCCGAATGGCCGGTGGGCTTGCGGACGTTGACTTCGGAGGGCGGCGCTGGCGTCTTGCGTGGCATGGACTGGCCGCCCTCGGCGGCAAAGCGCGCGGGCTCGGGCAGCGCGCCGGTCCACTCGAAAGCGACCTCGCCTTTGGGGTGTTGGTACCAACCAGGGTCGCTGTAGTCACCGTGCTTCTGGTCCTTGCGGACTTTGAGCACCGAGAACATGCCGCCCATCTCGACGCCACCGAAAGGCCCCTGCCCCGTCATCATGGGCAGGGTGTTGTCGGGCAGGGGCATCTCCATCTCGCCCATGTCGGCCATGCCCCGCTCGCCCATCACCATGTAGTCGGGCACGAGCTTGGTGATCTGCCTGGCCACCTGGCGGTGGTCGACACCGATCATGGTCGGTACGTCGTGCCCCATCGCATTCATCGTGTGATGGCTCTTGTGGCAATGGAAGGCCCAGTCGCCCTCCTCGTCGGCAACGAACTCGATCTGACGCATCTGGCCGACCGCGACGTCAGTCGTCACCTCAGGCCAGCGACCGGCCTTGGGCGTGGGTCCGCCGTCCGTGCCGGTGACCGTGAACTCATGGCCATGCACGTGGATGGGATGGTTGGTCATCGTCAGGTTGCCGACGCGGATGCGCACCTTGTCGTTCTTGCGCACGTTCAGCGTGTCGATGCCGGGGAAGACGCGGCTGTTCCAGCACCAGAGGTTGAAGTCCGTCATCGTCATGATCTTGGGCGTCGCGGCGCCGGGATCAATGTCGAAGGCGTTCAGCAGGAAACAGAAGTCGCGGTCGACCGCATCGATCTGCGGGTTCTTCACCTTGGGATGCGTGACCCAGAAGCCCATCATGCCCATGGCCATTTGTGTCATCTCGTCGGCATGCGGGTGGTACATGAAGGTGCCGGGCCGGCGCGCCACGAACTCGTAGACATAGGTCTGGCCGGGCTGAATGGCCTTCTGGGTCAGACCGGTGACCCCGTCCATGCCATTGGGCAGGCGCTGGCCGTGCCAGTGGATGCTGGTGTGCTCGGGCAGCTTGTTGGTGACGAAGATCCGTACCCGGTCGCCCTCCACCACCTCGATCGTCGGTCCCGGCGACTGGCCGTTGTAGCCCCACAGGTGCGCCTTCATGCCCGGCGCCAGCTCGCGCACGACGGGCTCGGCCACCAGGTGGAACTCCTTGACGCCCTGGTTCATGCGCCAGGGCAGCGTCCAGCCATTCAGCGTGACGACGGGGTTGTAGGGCCGGCCGGTACCGGGCACGAGCGGCGGCATGGTGTCCGGCCGGGTCTGCAGCACAGGCTCCGGCAGCGCGGCCATCGCGACGCGGCTGACGGCACCGGCGGACACGGCCGCGGTCAGAGCACCGGCCCCACGGAAGAAATTGCGTCTGGAAAACATCGTGAACTCCTGAATCAATGGGCGGCGGCACCGGCGCCCGTGCCGGCCACGGCCGCCGCAGCGCCGGTGCCCAGGCTGGGCTTGCCCACGAGGGCCATGTCGAGGTCTGCGCGGGCGACCCAGAAGTCGCGCAACGCTTCGATCGAGGCATTGACTGCGGCGATCTGCGCGCGGGCGTCGGCCAGCAGCTCGAACACGCTGATGAACATGCCGTTGTAGCGAAGCACGTTCTCGTCGGAGATGCGCTTGGCCGTCGGCACGATGTCGTCCCGGTAGTGCCGGGCGATGTCGTAGGCCGAGCGGTAGCCCTGGTAGGCCTCGCGCACCTCGGAACGGGCATCGACCGCCGTCTTCGCCGCCCGGTGTGCGCTTTGCATGTACACGCCCTCGGCACGGGCGATGCGTGCGTCGCCCCAGTCGAACAGGGGGATCTCGATGCTGATCTCGTAGCCGGTCTGGCGCGGCGCCTCGTTGGAGCCATTGCGCTGGTAGCCCAGTTCGAGCACGTTGATGAAGCGCGTCGCCTTGCTCAGACCCAGGTTCCTGGCCGTGGACTCCACCATGGCCTTGGCTGCTTGGACGTCCAGCCGAGAGGCCATCGCGGCCTGCTCGATGTCCGGCTGGTCCTGCGGCTCGGTCGGCAGCTCCGGCAAGCGCCCCGGCAGCACGAACGCAACCTGCGGCCCCCACAGGCCCAGCAGCCGCGTCAGGCGCTCGCGGGTCGCGACGCGCACCGCGTCCGCACGCGCGGCGTTCAGCACGGCCTCCGAGAAGAAGCCGTGCTCGCGAGCACGTTGCAGCTTGGTCCAGTTACCGGCCTCGGCCAGCCGCTTGGCCAGCTCTGCACCGGCATCGGCGGTGGCTCGGACGTCGCGCATGTAGCTCGCCGTCTGCTCGGCCGCCACGGCGGTGTAGAAGGCCTTGCGGGTCTCGGCGGCAAGCGACAGCATCTCCATGGCCACGCTGCGCTGCACGGCAGCGAAGCGGCGCCCCTCGACCTGGCGCGCCAGGGGCAGCGCCACGAGGTGGGCCAGGTCGAAGGAGAAGCCGCGCTCGATCTCGCGCTCGTCGCTGCGGCGGGTCTTGGCGAAGCTGAAGCCGGGGTTGGGCAGCCGGCTGGCCTGCACCATCTCCGCTTCGGCGATGCCCAGCTCCTGCAGGCTGGCCTGCAGGCCGCGGTTGTTCAGCAGCGCGACCTGCACCGCCGAATCCGCGCTCAGCGGTTGGCCGAGCAACTCGGCCACGCGTCGGTCGATGGTGTCCAGGTCCTGCTCGGACGCGGCGGGCAGCAAGGTCGCGCCAAGATGGGTCTTCGCGGCGTCCTGGACGGGCGCGATACCGCCGTTGCCGCTGAGGCTGGCGCAGCCGGCCAGCAGCAGGGGCGCCACGAGCAGCGTCAGGCGCAACGGCATGGGGAAGGAAGTCTTCATGTCGGTGCCTCAGTGGTGCTCATGGCCCTTGGACTTGGGTGCCGAAGCGGCCGGTGCCGGCGCCGTGGCCGCGTCGGCCTGCCTTGCCTCCTTGGCATAGGCCCGCCAGCCACCCGCTTCGTGAACGGTCTTGTTGGCGTCGGTCCAGGCGCTCACGTCCGTCTCCGCGTTCGGGCGGTAGCCCTGGAAGGCGGAGCGATAGGCCACGGCCGGGACATGGGCCTTGGGGTTCAGGGGATCAGGCCGTCTGGCGTCGGGGGACGCCGACTGGGCTGACGCGCCAGACGGCAGGCCCAGAATGGCTGCGGCCATGGCCAGCGCCACGCCGGATGCGATGGATTTCATGCTTCTCTCGCTGATGAACTGAAAGGCTGCAGCCGGAGGCTGTGTCGTCACGACACGCCCGGTGCAGGCAGGCGACGGGGCGCGCGGCCCCGGTCCGTCAGGCGCGCAAGCTTCGAGGAGGTCGGTCCAGCCCGCCAACCATGACGCGGTCGTGGGCGACCTGGATGGTCGGGACTTCGGGCAGGTCGGGCGGCGCCACGGCCAGGTTCACGACAGTGGTCGTCAGCGCGACGACATTGCAGCAGGACGAGCACACGCTGCATTTGCCGGCATGCTGGGCGTGGGGGGATGGCGCGTTGTCGGCGTCGGAGGCCGTCACGCCCACGTCTGCCATGGCATGGGCTTCATGGCCGCCCATGCCGGCATGGTCATGATCGTACGAAGCGTGATCCTCGATCACGCTTTGATGGCTGGCAGGACCGCAGAGCATCATGGTCTGGGCGGCGTAACCCTGAATGGGCAACGCCACGGCCAGCAGCCATGCCAGTGCGATCCGCCAGAACTTGCTCATGGTCAAAGTGTAAGGGTCAGGCCGATCCGTTCAACGACAGCAGCACGAGCCGGTGGCGGGATCTGTGGGTGTGACGGACGCGTCGGCCAGTGCCACCGGCGTGTAGCCTGCCTCCCGGATGGTGTCGGCCAGTTCATCGGCGTCCGCCTCTGTCGGCTCGATCTGGACGCGGTGCGACGCCAGGTCGATGTGCACGCGGGCGCCCGCATCCACCGCCTTCAGGGCCTTCGTGAGGGTGCTGACGCAATGGCCGCAAGTCATGTCGTTCACTTCAAAGGCAATCATGCTGGATCTCCGCGGGTTTGCTGGGTTGGTACTCCACTGTCATCCTTGCCACGGTGGGAGGGTCAAGCCGTATTTGCATCCCTCCGCCTAGCCTCAGATCTTGAAGTCGTCGAAGGCCACCCGGTCATCCTGCACACCCAGCTGCTTCAGCATCGCGCGGGTCGCGGCCAGCATGGGCGGTGGCCCACAGAGATAGAAGTCACAGGCCTGCAGCTCGGCGTGGTGCTCCAGCAGGCCCTCGCGGACCGCCTCGTGGACCAGCCCGGTCGGCCCGCCGGCATCGCGCTGCTCGGACAGCACCAACTGCCAGCTGAAATTGCCGAAACGCGCGGCCAACGCGTCCATCTCATCGACATAGGGCGCCTCTGCAGCCGTGCGGGCGCCATACCAGAAGTGGACCGGCTCGGTCGCCCCCGACTCCAGCAGGTCACGGACCATTGCGCGCAGCGGCGCCATGCCTGCCCCCCCACCGATGAAGACCTTCTCTCGCCCTCCCTGCCGGATCGCGAAGTCGCCGAAAGGCCCGCTGTAGGTCAGCCGGTCACCGGCCTTGAGGCCGAAAACGTAAGCCGAACCCTTACCTGGCGGATGGTTCTTGCCGCCCTGCCTGCCATGACAGAACCGCACCAGCAGCGTCAGGCGCCCATCGGTCTGCTGCACCGGCGCGGACAGCGAGTACGAGCGGCGAAGCAGCGCGCCGCTGCTCCATTGCGCCGGCAGGTGCAAGCTGGCCCAGGCCGGGCGGTGCTCCTCGGGGGCGTCGATCTGATGCCGGACCATCTTGTAGGCCGGCACATGGACCTGGATGAACGCCCCCGGGCGGTACTCGGGGCCGGGCAGTTCACGGGGCCGCAGCACGATCTCGCGCAGGAAGGGCGACAACGCACGGACGCGCTCCACCTCGGCCTCGTGGACCTCGCCGAGCCCGGCGCCGCCGCGAACCTCGATGTCGAGGTTGCGGTTCAGCGGCAGGTTGCAGGCAAGCCGGCAGCCGGCCTCGATACGCTCGGCCGACAGCAACGCGCGATCGGCGCTGGTGGGCTCGGGCGCGGAGCCACGCACGCGGACCTCGCACAGACCGCAGCTCTGTCCGCCGCCGCAGTTGGACGGGAGCTGCAGGCCTTGCTGCGCCAGCGTGACGAAGACGGTATCGCCTGCGTGGCCGCGCAGGCTGCGCAGCTTGCTGCCGTCCGGTGCGTGGACCATCAACGCGCGCGTTCCTCGCCAGCGCTTGGGGATGAACTCGGCCAGGCTGAAACTGGTGAATAGCAACCAGATGCCACTCAGCGCCAGCCAGAAACCGCCCACTGCCGCGCTGACGACGAGCGGGTTGTTGAAGTCCTGGCGGCCGCTGTAGTCCATGATGTGCAGCATCCAGAACACGTCGAACAGGCGCCAGGTCTTGTTGCGATGCTCCAGCACGTCACCCTGCTGGGACAGGTAGACGCTAGTGTCCTCGGCATCGTCGAAGCCGATGCGCCAGACCTGGCCCTCATGGGCGCGCGTCTCCAGCGAGCGTTCGACCAGCTCGGCCTTCATCGCCTTGCCCGGTCCACGATAGGAGGCTTCAGCGATACGCTGCGCCAACGCGGCATCGAGCACGATGGTCTGGCCGCTGCGGGCGTCGACCAGCTGCGTGGCCTTGTCGCGGACCAGCCGGTAGACGGGTTGGTCGACCAGCCAGCCCGTCGAGACAAGCTGGGCGGGCTCGCCGGCGGCGGCCAGCAGTTGATTCAGGGGCCGGGCGTCGGCTGGCCAGGGCGTCCGGGCCGCTGGCAGCGCCCGGAACTCGCGCCCACGCACCTGGTCAGCATCCAGCAGGCTCATGACGAAGCCGCTGCACATCCACAGCACCAGTTGCAGCCCGACCGCCAGGCCGATCCACTTGTGAATCTTTCGCATCCAAGGCGTCATGCCAGGGCCCTCCGGCGGAAGCTGTAGACCACCAGCCAGGCGCCGCTGAGCGCGAACAGCAGGCCCACGCCGGCCGCCACGCGCAGCAGGCCGTTGTTGACGTCACTGCGGGTGTCGTAGTCCATGATGTGGAACATCCACAGGAAGTCGAACCAGCGCCACAGGTCGTGGCGCCGTGCAAGCAGGTCACCCGTGTCCGGCGAGAAGTACAGCGTCGAGTTGGCCCGGTCGTCGAAGCGGACAGCCCACATCGGGACCGGCCGCTTGGCCACCTCCTGGGGCGCCTGGGTGATCCAGGTCACTTCCCGGATCTCGGCCTCACCTTGGTAGATGTCGCGGGCGCGGCGGACGATCTGCTCGCGCGGCAGCGGACTCAGCAGCTCGCCGGTGCGAGCGTCGAACAGGTTGGCCTTTCCTGCGGCGCGGAGTTCGTAGACCTCCCGGCCCAGGAACTTCTTCAGCTTGAAGGACTCAAGGCCGGGCTGCAGCCGGGCCAACTGCGCCACGTCCAGCCGGTCCGGGCTGGCGTCCAGCGGTTCGTTGAAGACATGGGCGAGATGGTCTCCGTGAATGACGTCCAGGGAGATGGCGGTCATGTAGACGCCACTGAGCATCCAAAGCAAGGCCTGGACGCCGATGACGAGGCCGATCCATTTGTGGGCTCGGCGCACCCAGAAGGG
>NZ_DASWYS010000080.1:0-1946 GCF_036404855.1 Roseateles sp. | reverse complement strand
GCCGATCTCCAGCACCAGCGGCCCCTTGCGGCCGAATACGGCCTCGGCGGCGATGCGCTCGGCCTTGTAGGGCAGAACGAATTTCGGCCCCAGCTCGGCCAGCGCCTTGATCTGGCCCGTGCCCATGCGGCCCGCGCGCGTGACGAAGCTCTTAATCGCCCTTCGAGGCGGATCCTGCGGCGGTCGCTGAGAGTCTTGCTCGTCCGACATCAGCCCACCTCGGCCATCACCATGGGCGTGGCGGCCACGTCGACGTCGCCCAGCGTGCAGGCGGCCAGATAGGACGCGATGGCACGATCCGCCGCGCCAGCGTCGGCAGCGTGGATCAGTGCCAGTGGCTCGCCGGCCGCGACGCGCGTGCCCAGCGGCTTCACGTCAGAAAAGCCCACGCGCATGTCGATGGCGTCACCGGCCTTGCGGCGTCCCCCGCCCAGCTCCACGATGGCCACGCCCAGGTCGCGGGTGGACATCGTCGTGATGACGCCAGCCCGCGGTGCCACCACGGGCTTCACGACCGGTGCGGGGCTCAGGTAGGCCTCGGGACGTTCCATCAGGTCGGCCGGGCCACCCAGCTCGACGACCATCTTGGCGAACTTCTCGGCGGCAGCCCCTGAGTCCAGCGCAGCCTGCAGCTTCACGCGCGCCGCTGCGGTGTCGGCAGCCAGGCCGCCCAGCACCAGCATCTCGGCACACAACGCCAACGTGACTTCGTGCAGGCGCGGCTCGCGATGCTCACCCTTCAGGTAGCGGATGGTCTCGAAGACTTCCAGCGAGTTGCCAACGTCCGTGCCCAGGATCTGGTTCATGTCGGTGATCAGCGCGCGCGTCTTCAGGCCCGCGCCGCCAGCGACGGCGACGATGCTCTCGGCCAGTTCCTTCGCGAATTCGGGCGTGGACGCAAACGCGCCGTTGCCGCACTTGATGTCCATCGCCAGGCCCTCGAGACCGGCGGCCAGCTTCTTGGACAAGATGCTGGCAGTGATCAGCGGCACGCTCTCGACGGTAGCCGTCACATCGCGCGTCGCGTAAAAGCGCTTGTCCGCCGGCGCCAGGTCGGCGGTCTGGCCGATGATGGCGCAACCCAGCGTGCGCACGATCTGGTCGAACCTGGCCGGGTCGGGCGTCGTCGCATAGCCGGGGATGGCTTCGAGCTTGTCGACCGTACCGCCGGTGTGCCCCAGGCCGCGGCCGGCAATCATGGGCACATAGCCGCCACAGGCAGCCACCATCGGTGCCAGCATCAGGCTGACCTTGTCCCCCACCCCGCCGCTGCTGTGCTTGTCCAGCACCGGGCCGGGCATGCCGGGCCAGCGCATCACGCGGCCGGAGTTCATCATCGCGCGGGTCAGCAGCACGGCTTCGTCACGGCCCATGCCCTTGAGAAACACGGCCATGCCAAGTGCGGCTACCTGGCCTTCGCTCCAGGAGTTGTCGACGAGACCGCGGACGAAGTGGTTGATCTGCGCTTCGTTGAGCGCGTGGCCGTCGCGCTTGGCGCGGATGATTTCTTGGGCAAGCATGGTTCAGTACGCGGAAAGGGGGGCCGCGGAGGGAGCACCGGAGAGCACGGCTTCGATGTCGGTGAGCAGGCCGCTGGCGCCAAAGCGCAGGCGCTGCGGGTTGAGAGCATTGACGCCGAGCGCGGCTTCGGTCTGGGCGATGTAACCGGCGGCGTCCGCCACCGAGCGCACGCCGCCCGAGGCCTTGAAGCCGGCTGCGGACAGGCCGCTGGCCGCGATTTCCCTCAGCATGACGGCGGCGGCCTCTAGCGTGGCGCCTGTGGGGGTCTTACCAGTACTGGTCTTGACGAAGTCGGCACCGGCTGCCAGCGCGAGACGCGTGGCCTGGGCGATAAGCTCGGCCGTGCCGAGTTCTCCGGATTCGATGATGACCTTGAGTGTCAGCGGCCGGCTGGCGTAGCGGACCTCGGCCAGAAACTCTGCGAC
>NZ_DASWYS010000079.1:0-9207 GCF_036404855.1 Roseateles sp. | reverse complement strand
AAGTAAGGAGCCCCGATGAGCCTGCCCCTGCAAGCGCTGACGCCTGACGTCTGCGTCGCCCCTCAGCTGACGCCCGAGGCCATGGCCGAGGCTGCGGCCCTGGGCTTCAAGAGCGTCATCAACAACCGCCCCGACTTCGAGCACGGCCCCGACCAGCCGACTTCGGCTGCCATCGAGGCCGCCGCCAAGGACGCCGGGCTGGAGTACCGCCATCTGCCGGTGGCGGGCGGCTACCAGTCTCCCGAGGAGATCGCCGCCTTCGCCGATCTGCTGGCGGAGCTGCCGCGCCCGCTGTTGGCGTTCTGCCGCTCGGGCGCGCGCTCCACGCGCCTGTTCGTGCAGGCACAGCAGTTGGGCTGAGTCACTGACGGGCGCCAGCCCGGCGCACGTCCCTCGACCCGGGTTGCGCGGTGCGCAGGCACCGCCCCCCCGTCGGGTCTCAGTGACCGAGGTAGGCGGCCTGCACGCGCGGGTCGCCCAGCAGCTCGCGGCCACTGCCCTGCAGCACCACGCGACCGTTCTCCAGGACATAGGCGCGCTGCGCCAGCTTCAGCGCCTGCTTCACGTTCTGCTCGACGAGGAAGATCGTCAGCCCCTCCGCATTGATGCGCTGCAGCGTGCGGAAGATGTCCTGCACGATGATGGGCGCCAGGCCCATGGACGGCTCGTCCAGCAGCAGCAGCCGTGGCTTGGCCATCAGCGCGCGGCCTATGGCCAGCATCTGCTGCTCGCCGCCAGAGAGGCTGCCGGCCATCTGCGCGGCCCGTTCGGCCAGGCGCGGGAACAGCGAATAGACATGGTCAATGTCGCGCGCGCGAGCCGCAGCGCCGTCGCGGCGGGTGTAGGCGCCCAGCTCCAGGTTCTCGCGCACGCTCAGCGTCGTCAGCGTCGCCCGGCCTTCGGCCACCTGGACGAGACCGCTGGCCACGATGCGGTGCGGGGCTGCGCCGGTGATGTCCTCACCGTCGAAGTGCACGCTGCCGGCGGCCTTCTTCACCAGGCCCGACAGCGCCATCAGCGTCGTCGACTTGCCGGCGCCATTGGCGCCCACAAGCGTCGTGATTTCGCCGGGCGCCAGGTCCAAGTCGATGCCGCGCACGGCCTCCACATGGCCGTAGTTGACAGCCAGGCCGCGCACGCTCAGCAGCGGTTCGCTGACACTCATGCGGCCTCCTCGTCGTCGTCGCGACCCAGGTAGGCCTCGATGACCTGCGGGTCGTTGCGCACCGCATCGGGGCCGCCCTGGGCAATGATGCGACCGAAGTTCAGCACGGCGATGTGTTCGCACAGGCCCATCACGAAGCGCATGTCGTGCTCGATCATGAAGATGGTGTAGCCGCGCGCCTGGATGTTGCGGATCTCGTCCATCAGCTCGGCCTTCTCAGCCCCGTTCATGCCGGCCACCGGCTCGTCCAGCAGCAGCAGCCGAGGCTCCGTGGCCAGCGCGCGGGCCAGCTCCAGCTTGCGCTGCTCGCCATAGCTGAGGTTGTCGGCGATGTCATGGGCCTTGTGCTCCAGCTTCATCCACGACAGCAGCTCGCGTGCCCGCTCGCGGGCGGCACGCTCTGCGGCGCGGAAGCCCGGCAGCCGCAACAGCAGCCCGGTTGGGCCGTAGCTCAGGCGGCCGTGCATGCCAACGATGACGTTCTCCAGCAACGTCATCTCCTTGAACACACGGATGTTCTGGAAGGTGCGCGCGATGCCCCCCGTCGTGATGCGGTGCGGCTTGCGGCCCACCAGGCTCACGCCGTCGAACAGGATGTCGCCCGAGGTCGGTGGCAGCAGGCCCGTGATCAGATTGACCACCGTGGTCTTGCCCGCCCCGTTGGGGCCGATCAACCCGAAGATGCCTCCGGCTGGCACCTCGAAGCTGACGTCCTGAAGCACCTTGAGTCCGCCGAAATGGCGCGAGACGGATTGCAGCTTCAGCATGCTCAGCTCCGCCGACCCATCAGGGCGCGCACGCGCGCGGGGTCCCACAGCCCACGCGGCAGGAACAGCACGATGACCACCAGGATCAATCCGTTGAACACGTTGCGGAAATCCGCCAGGCCGCGCAGCAGCTCGGGCAGCAGCGTCAGGATGACGGCGCCGGAGATCGGGCCCATCAGGCTTTTGACGCCACCTAGGATGGTCATGGTCAGGATCTCGACGCCGCGGTCGAAGCCGTACTCGTTGGGGCCGATGAAGAAGGTCAGATGGGCATTCAGCGCGCCGGCCAGGCCGGCCAGCATGGCGCCCAACACGAAGGCCAGCATCTTGTAGGCGCCGACGTTGATGCCCATCAGGCCCGCGGCCGTCTCGTCCAGCTTGATGGCCTCGAAGGCACGCCCGACCTTCGAGCGTCGCAACAGCGCAAGTACGCCGCAGGCCAGACCCAGCGCCAGCGCGACATGCCACCACTCGGTCTGCTGCGGGATGCCGTTCAGGCCCAGCGCGCCGCCGGTCCAGTCCTCGGTGTTGAGCACGAAGATGCGCACCACCTCGCCGAAGGCCAGCGTCGCCATCGCCAGATAGACACCCGACAGACGCAGCGTGGGCCCGCCGATCACGAAGGCCACCAGCGCCGGTGCCAGCATGCCGCCAGCCAGCGCGAGCGGAAACGGCATGCCGGCGTTCATCGTCAGCAGCGAGGCCGCATAGGCACCTATGCCCATGAAGGCCGCGTTCGCCATGGCCAACATGCCGCAGGACAAGGTCAGGTAGATGGACAGCGCCAGCAGCGCGTTGGTGCCCAAAGTCAGCACCAGGTTGCTGTAGACGGCCCAGAAACTCTCGAAGCTTTCCATCAGACTTTGCGCTCGTTGACCGAGCCGAACAGGCCCTTGGGCCGCAGCAGCAGCACGGCGAACAGCAGGCCGAAACCGACGGCGTCGCGCATCGTGGAGCCGATGTAGGCCACCGACAGCACTTCCGCGAAACCGAGGAACAACCCCGCCAGCATCGCGCCGCGGATGTCGCCCATGCCCCCCAGGATGATGACGGCAATGCCTTTGTGCAAGATGGGCTGACCCATCAGCGGAAACAGCGCGTTGGAGTACAGGCCGATCAGCACGCCCGCCACGCCACCGAGGCCGGCGGCGAAAAAGCTGGTCAGCATGAACAGGCCGCCCACGTTGATGCCTAGCAGCGCCGCCGCCTTGGGCGACTCTGCGATGGCGCGCAGCGCACGGCCCAGCTGGGTGCCGCGCAGCACCAGCAGCAGCACGGCCATCAAGCCGAAGGACAGCACGATGATGCCCAACTCCAGCACCGTCACGTGCAGGCCCGCGACGGTCAGCGTGTCATGCGGCAGCACCTCGGCCGGAAAGCGCAGGTTCTCTGCGCCGAAGATGCCCTGGGCCAGGCTGTTCAGCGCGATGGCCAGGCCGATGGTGGCGATCATCGGGATCAGGTGCGGCGCATTGCGCGCCCGCAGCGGCCGCAGCACCAGCTGGTCGATGACCAGCCCCAGCAGGCCCGAGGCGAGGAAGGCCACGGCCAGCGCGCCGGCCAGGGGCAGGTTCAGCTTGAGGACCGCCTGCAACGCCGCGTAGGCGCCGACCATGAAGACGGCGCCGTGCGACAGGTTGACCACACCCAGCACGCCAAACACCAGCGTGAAGCCGAGCGCGAACAGCGCGTAGACGCTGCCGAGCGAGAGGGCGTTGAAGAGTTGCTGTTCAAGCACGTCGGGACCTGTGCAAAAGACAAGGCCCGCGGTGGAGCGCCGCGGGCCGCAGCGGCTGACGCCGCACTAGTTACTTCTCGATGGCGTAGCGGCCGCCCTTGGTGACGCTGACGATGGCGGTCTGGTTGGCGTCGTAGCCGGCCGGCTTGCCGGCCTTGTCCAGCGCACGGCGGAAGGCGAAGCCGCCGGTCGCGCCGGTCCATTTCACTTCGGGCAGCGCATTGCGCAGTGCGGCCCGGTCCTTGGCGAGATCGCCGCTGAGCTTGATCTTCTTCAGCGCCTGGGCCGTGATGTGCATCGCGTCATAGGCCTGTGCCGCGAACTGGTCGGGTGCAGATTTGTGCTGCTTGGTGTAGGCGACGATGAAGGCGCCGTTCTCCTTGGTCTGGTTCTCGATGGACCAGGGGGAGCCGATCCACAGGCCGTCGGACGCACCCTTGGCCAGCTCGAACACCTTGACCGAGTTCATGCCGTTGCCGCCGATGACCGGCACGTTCAGGCCGAGCTGGCGGGCCTGCACCATGACGGGCGCGCCCTCGGCGATCAGCGCGGACAGCACCAGCGCATCCGGGTTCGTAGCCTTGATCTTGGTCAGTTGGGCCTTGAAGTCCACGTCGCCCTTGGCGAAGGTCTCGGTCGTCGTGACGGCAATCTTCTGCGCCTCCAGCGCCTTCTTGAAGTTGTCGTAGCCGCTCTTCGTGAAGACGTCGTCGTTGCCGTACAGCACGGCCACCTTCTTGATGCCCAGCTTCTTCACCGCGGTGGACAGCGTGACCGGCAGCACGTCTGCCTCGGTGACCGAGTTGCGGAACACGTGGTCGCCGATGGACGTGATGCCGTCTGCCGTGTTGGAGGTCCCGAACACCACCGTCTTGGCGGCCTGCGCGATCGGGTCGGCGGCCTGGGCGGAGTTGGACAGCGTGGGGCCGAACAGCATCAGCACCTTGTCCTGGAAGATCAGCTTCTTGAAGGCGTTGATCGCCTCTTCTTTCTTGCCCTGCTCGTCCTCGACGACCAGCACCAGCTTGTTGCCGTTGATGCCGCCGGCGGCGTTGATCTCGTCGGCCGCCAACTGGAATCCGTTGCGGATGCTCTGGCCATACTGAGCGGCACCGCCCGACAGCGCCTCGGCGACGCCCAGCTTGATGTCGGCGGCCTGGGCAGCGCCGGCCAGCGCGATGAGGGCGGCCACGGCCAGCGGCTTGAGGGTGCGAGTGATCATCTCCAGGGCTCCTGTTGTCAGTTTTCGATGATAGTCAGTTGCCGGCCAGCTTCATGCCCGTGACGAGGATGGAGCCGACAGTCTTGGTGCCCATCGTGTACTCGTCAGCGCCGATGCCGACGATGTTCTGCAGCATGTCCTTCAGATTGCCGGCAATGGTCACTTCATGAACCGGATAGGCAATCTCGCCGTTCTCGACCCAATAGCCACTGGCACCCCGCGAGTAGTCCCCCGTCACGTAGTTGACGCCCTGCCCCATTAGCTCGGTGACGAGCAAGCCGCGGCCCAGGCGCCGCACCATGGTCACGAGGTCGTCGCCGGGCGCGGTTGCGCGACTGGTCATGCGCAGGTTGTGCGAGCCGCCCGCATGGCCGGTGGTCTGCATGCCCAGCTTGCGCGCCGAGTAGCTGGACAGGAAATAGCCTTGCAGCACCCCGCCCTGCACGACCGACCGGGCGCGCGTCACGACGCCTTCGTCGTCGAACGGCGAGCTGCCCTTGCCCTTCTTCACATGCGGATCCTCGGCGATGTCGATATGCGCCGCCGTGACCGGCTGGCCCAGGCTGTCCAGCAAGAAGCTGGTGCGCCGGTACAGCGCGCCGCCGCTGGTGGCCTGCACCAACGCGCCCAGCAGCCCGATGGCGACCGTACTCTCGAACAGCACCGCCACCTCGGCCGTGGCCACCTTGCGCGCCTTCAGGCGCGACAACGCGCGCTCCGAGGCGTAGCGCCCCACGGCCTCGGCGGAGGCGAGGTCCGCCGCATCACGCATGGAGCTGTACCAGGCATCGCGCTGCATGTCGTTGCCGCGGCCGGCGATGGGCGCGACCGAGATGGAATGCCGCGAGCTGGCGTAGCCACCGCGGAAACCGCGCGTGTTGCCCATCCAGAAATGCGATTGCTGGGCCGACACGGCCGCGCCCTCACTGTTGGTGATGCGCTTGTCCACACCCAGCGCCGCAGCCTCGCAGCGCAGCGCGATGTCGGCGGCCTGGGCGGCGTCGATGGCCCAAGGGTGGAAGAGGTCGAGTTCGGGCCGCGCCGCGGCATCGAGGGCCAGGTCGGCCACCTCAGGCAGGCCGGCGAACTCGTCTTCGGCCGTGAAGCGGGCGATGTCATAGGCGGCGCGAACGGTGTCGCGGATGGCCTGAGGCGAGAAGTCCGACGTACTGGCGTTGCCGCGGCGCTGACCCAGGTACACCGAGATGCCCAGCGACTTGTCGCGATTGCGCTCGACGTTCTCGAGCTTGCCCAGGCGGGCCGACACCGACAGGCCGCAGCCTTCCGACACCTCGGCGCCCGCATCGCTGGCGCCGATCTTCTTCGCCTCGGAGAGCGCATCCTCGATCCACTGCTGGAACTGCTCGGGGCTGTAGGCGAAACCGTCTTTGGCTTGGGACATGAAAGGCACTGAATTCGAGTGGGCGACAATCATAGGACTCGCCTGAACATGGCCCCCAATGCAAGAAAACATCCCCGAATTCGAAGACGACGACGACTTCGACCGCCCCAGCAAGAGCCAGCTCAAGCGCGACATGACCGCGCTGCAGAAGCTGGGCGAAGAACTGCTGGCCCTGCCCGAGTCGCGCTGGGCGCCGCTTGCCCTGCCGGAGATCCTGAGCGACGCGCTGAAGGCCGCCAAGAAGATCACCAACTTCGAGGGCAAGCGTCGGCAGATGCAATACATCGGCAAGCTGATGCGCAAGATCGACCCCGAGCCCGTGCGCGAGGCCGTCGCTGCCTTCAAGCTGGGCCATGCGCAGGACAGCCTGAAGCTGCACCAGTCCGAGCGCTGGCGCGAGCGCCTGCTGGCCAGCGACGACGCGCTGCAGGAGTTCCTGGCCGAGCATGCCGACCTGGACATCCAGCAGCTGCGCAGCCTCGTGCGTGCAGCGCGCAAGGACGCCTCCAATGCCCCTGAGAAACGCAGCGGTCGCGCCTACCGTGAGCTGTTCCAGTTCATCAAGGCCAGTGAAGCGGCGGACACCGATGAGTGATCCGGTCCCTGAAACCGTCCGGATCGGCATCGTCTCCATCAGCGACCGGGCCTCCGGTGGCGTCTATGAGGACAAGGGGCTGCCCGCGCTCAAGGACTGGCTGACGAGCGCCCTGCGCAATCCCATCGCCTTCGTGCCGCGCCTGATTCCCGACGAGCAGGCTGGCATCTCGGCCACGCTGGTCGAACTGGTCGATGCCGAGCGCTGCGACCTCGTGCTGACCACCGGCGGCACCGGCCCCGCGCCGCGCGACGTGACGCCGGAGGCGACATTGGCCGTGGCCGACCGCGTGATGCCGGGCTTCGGCGAGCAGATGCGTCAGATCTCGCTGCATTTCGTCCCCACGGCCATCCTGTCGCGCCAGGTCGCCGTCATCCGCGGCCAAGCGTTGATCATCAACCTGCCCGGCCAGCCCAAGGCCATCGCCGAGACACTGGCCGGCCACGAGAAAGCCAGCGGCATCTTCGCGGCGGTGCCCTACTGCATCGACCTGATCGGCGGGCCTTACCTGGAAACGCGCGACGAGATCTGCAAGGCCTTCCGGCCAAAAAGCGCCTTGCGGCCAAGCGCCTAGCAGGCCAGGCGGGCCGGCGGCGGCCACGAGGGACACGAGGGTCGCGCGCCGGGCTCCCGCGGCGTTGTCCGACTTTGGCGGAGCCGTGAGACCGACATGGCCTCCGGGTGCAGATTCCTAAGCTGAACGGCGTGGCAGCGGCCCACTGCGGGCATGAAGCCGCCACCCATCAAGCCAAAGGAGATCCTCATGATGAAACAGATCCGCACCTCACGCCTGCTGTGCCTGCTCGCGCTGATCGGCCTTGCCGGCACCGCCTCGGCCAATCTCGCCAAGCCCGTCTACACGAGCGCCAAGGACGAAGTGAAGGCCATGTTCAAGACTGAGCGCGACAAGTGCGACTCACTGGCTGGCAACGCCAAGGATGTCTGCGTGGAGCGCGCCAAGGGTCAGGAGAAGGTGGCCCTGGCCAATCTCGAGTACCAGTACACCGGCAAAGAGAAGGACCGTCACCACTACCTAGAGTCGCGCTTCGAGGCCCGGTACAAGCTGGCCAAGGAGATGTGTGACGACAAGTCCGGCAATGCCAAGGATGTCTGCGTCGCCGAAGCCAAGGCCGAGCACGACAAGGCCAAGGCCGACCTGAAGGCCAACAAGGCGGTCGCGGAAGCCGAATCCGACGCGCTCGACGCCAAGCTCAAGGCCGACTACAAGGTCGCCAGCGAGCGTTGCGATGCCCTGGCTGGCGACGCCAAGGACAGTTGTCGGGCCAGCGCCAAGGCGCGCTACTTCCAGTAAAGCACTGCTGCCCGCGGCACGAGCCGCAGGGCGGCAGCCCTCCAGCGCAACAACGCCGGCCCGTCCGAGGATGGGCCGGCGTTTATTCGACTACCTCAGCGCGACGGGACGGCGGGCGTCTCGGGCTGCGGGCGATGCACGCCCTCGGCCACGGCGACGACGTTGGCCGGTTGTGGCAGCGCCAGCCGGTTATCCACGCCGCGCACGCCCTGCGGCGCGCCGGCCAGCACGGTGGCGCGCTCACGGGCAGCGCCGTCGGGCGCGGGGCCGTCGAGTCGCACGATGCCTCGCGTCGTGCTGACGTCGATGCGCGCTGCACTCAGCGCAGGATCGGCGGCCAGCGCAGCCTTGACCTTGAGGCTGATGGCCCCGTCGTCGATGGCCGTGCCGACGCCATCCAGCGCCTGACGTGACGCCTGGACAGCCGCTTGCTGTGAATCAGTGACGCTGCGGCCCACCTGGTCGCCCACGCCGCGTACGTGGTTCACCGCATCGTCCAGCTGGGTGCCCAGGCTGCGCGGGTCCTGCAGATTGGCGATCACCAGCACGGCAAGGGCTGCGCCCAGTCCCAGCGCGACGAACCAGCCCCCGGCCCGCGAACGGGGGCGCGGGCGTGGGCGTGAGTGCTCCACGTCCGGCTCGCGCAGAGGGGGCGGCCCCGGCGGCTCCAGCGGCTGGCCGTAGGGAGGCAGATGGTCGCGCCAATCTCCGGCGCGGGGGCTTGCTGCGGGTCTCATGTCGGTCTCCTGATCGGCCTGGCAGGCCTCGCGCAGCAAGTGTGGGCGGCAAGCACCCGGTCGGCCGTCGGCGGGCGCAAGCGGGCACTGTAGGAGTTCGCGCCACTGCGCCCGCACGTGCAGGCCGCTCTCCCCTTGTCCGATAAGCACTGATGGCTCCGGCCGACACGGCGGCGAACGCCCATCGCCCACCATCTGCTTCATCACCCTGAAGCTGCATTGCGCCATGAAGTTCCACCTGACCTTCTCGCTGTTGCTCCTGGCCTCGG
>NZ_DASWYS010000078.1:0-4203 GCF_036404855.1 Roseateles sp. | reverse complement strand
AAGGCGTCGAGCGCGGCGAGTGGCACTAGCCGTTTTCGTCGGGCGCGGCAGAAATGCAAAAAGCCCGCTTTCGCGGGCCTTTTGCTTGCACCAGAGCTGGATGGGTTATCAGGCGGCGAGCGCCTTGATCTTGGCGGACAGGCGGCTCTTGTGGCGAGCAGCCTTGTTCTTGTGGAAGATGCCCTTGTCGGCGACGGAGTCGATGACGGTCTGGGCGGTCTTGAACAGGTCGGCGGCCTTGGACTTGTCGCCGGCCGTCACGGCCTTTTGCACGTTCTTGATGACCGTGCGGAAATGGGAGCGCAGCGCGGTGTTCGCGGCGTTGAGCTTGACGTCCTGGCGGGCGCGCTTGCGGCCCGACGCCAGGCGAACCGTCTTCTTCTTGGCTTTGGAGCTGGTTGCCATGCTGTATCTATACCCAGTTGGTGCAAAGACAGCGAGTATAGCCCGTAATCAGGGTTAAAGCCAAGTATCTTGACGGCGTCTCAAAAGAGGGACGGTTTGCCACACAGATAATCCGCCGCCATGAATCTGTTGCGCGCTGCGTCGACCATCTCCCTGCTGACCCTGACCTCGCGCATCACCGGCCTTGTCCGGGAGACCATGGTGGCCGGACTGTTCGGTGCCACCGCGATGACCGACGCGTTTCTCGTCGCGTTCCGCATCCCCAACCTGCTGCGTCGGCTGTTCGCCGAGGGGGCATTTTCCCAGGCCTTCGTGCCGCTGCTGGCGGCCACCAAGGCGACCGAGGGCGACGCGGCCACCCAGCGACTCATCGACGCCGTCGCGACGGTGCTGCTGTGGGCCCTGGTGGCGACCTCGGTGCTGGGCATCGTTGCGGCGCCGGTGCTGGTCTGGCTGCTCGGCTCAGGACTGCCGGGGCCGGCCTTCGACGCGTCGGCCACCATGACGCGCATCATGTTTCCCTATATCGGCTGCATGTCGCTGGTGGCGCTGTCGGCCGGCATCCTCAACACCTGGCGGCGCTTCGTCGTGCCGGCCGCGACGCCGGTCCTGCTCAATCTCAGCGTCATCGCCGTCGGCTGGGCGCTCGCCCGGCCGCTGGAGCGCGCCGGCTATCCGGGCATCTACGCGATGGCGTTTGGCGTCATGCTCGGCGGCGTGCTGCAGCTGCTGGTTCAGTGGCCCGCGCTGCGGGCCATCGGCGCCATGCCCCACATGCGTCTGAGCTGGCGGGGGTTCAAGGAGTCGTCTGCCCACCCGGGCGTCGGCCGCGTGCTGGTGAAGATGGGGCCGGCGCTGCTGGGTGTCGGCGTGTCCCAGCTGTCGCTGATGATCAACACGCAGATTTCCAGCCACTTGGCCGAGGGCGCCACGTCCTGGCTCAACTACGCCGACCGGCTGATGGAATTTCCCATCGGCCTGCTCGGTGTAGCCCTCAGCGCCGTGCTGACGCCGCAGTTGTCGGCTGCCCAGGCCTCGGGGGCGAGCGAGCGCTACAGCCGCCTGCTGGACTGGGGGTTGCGCATGGTGGTGCTGCTGGCGCTGCCCTGCGCGGTGGCGCTGCTGGTCTTCGCGGCTCCGCTGACTGCCGTGCTTTACCACCGCGGGGCCTTCGGCGCGACGGACGTGGCCCACACGGCGCAGTCCGTCATGGGCTGGGGCGTCGGCCTGATGGGCCTGATTGCAGTCAAGGTGCTGGCCCCCGGTTTCTACGCCCGCCAGGACACCGGCACGCCGGCCAAGATCGCCATCGCGGTGCTGGTGCTGACCCAGTGCTTCAACCTTGTCCTGGTGCCCTGGATTGGCGTGGCCGGCCTGGCGCTGTCCATCGGCCTAGGTGCGCTGGTCAACGCGGGTTGGCTGCTGTGGGGGCTGAAGAAGCTGGGCAGCTACCGCCCCGAGCCCGGCTGGCTGGGCTTTGGCCTGCGCGTGTCCCTGGGCTGCGTGGCCATGGGCCTGCTGCAATGGCAACTGGCCACGCGGCTGGACTGGATCGCGCTTGGCGCGCACGAGTTCCAGCGGGGCCTGGCCATGGCGGCCAGCCTCGCCGGCAGCGCCATCGTCTATTTCGCAGTGCTTTTCCTGGCCGGCATGCGGCCGAAGGCGCTGGGACGGCCGGGGTGATCGTGAAGTACGCGACCCCGACCCCGCTGGACTACTTCGCCACGCTGGTGGCGGAGGACGCCAGCCTCAACCTGCTGGAGGCGGCCGTCAGCCTGGCCCAGGACGACGAGCCCGGCCTCGATGTGCAAGCCGTGCTGGCCCGGGTGGACGGTCTGGCGCGCCGCCTGCGTGAGCGCCTCACACCCGAGACGGTGCCGGCCGAGCGGCTGCGTCTGCTGACACGTTTCTTCCACGGCGAGCTGGGCTTTGCCGGCAACCTGAACAACTACTACGCGGCCGAGAACAGCTTCGTCCACCGCGTGCTCGAGACGCGGCGCGGCATTCCCATCACGTTGGCCGTGCTGTTGCTGGAACTGGCCGAGCAGGCGGGCCTGCGGGCGTCCGGCGTCGCTTTCCCGGGACATTTCCTCGTCAAATGCCGGATGGGGTTGGGCGAGGTCGTCATTGATCCCTTCACGGGCGAGGCGCTGTCGGCCGCGCGGCTGGACGAGCGGCTGGCCGTCTATCGCCATGGCAGCGGGCTGCCGGCGGACCTGGAGCTGCCGCTGGAGTTTTTCCTGCGGGCCGCGCCGCCGCGCCAGATCCTGGCCCGCATGCTGCGCAATCTGAAGGAGGTGCATCGGGCCGCTCGCGACTGGCCGCGCCTGCTGGCCGTGCAGCGACGCCTCGTCGTGCTGCTGCCGGACGACGCCTCCGAGCGGCGCGACCGCGGCCTGGTGCTGGACGCGCTGGGCGACGCTGTCGGGGCGGCGGACGATCTGGCCTTCTACTTGGCCGCGCATGGCGACGCCGCCGACGCCGCCGAGCTGCGCGCCCGCCTGGCCGTGCTGATTGCGCAGCGCTCACCGCCGCTTCAGTAACAATCCGCGCCCTCGCGTCCCGCACACCACGATGAATCTCAGCAAGCACCAACGCACCGCCCTGATCTGGGGCAGTGTCGCTCTCGCCGGCATCCTGCTGCTGTGGCTGCTGTCGCCTGTGCTGGCCCCCTTCATCGCGGCCCTGGTGCTAGCCTACGCGTTGGCGCCGGCTGTGCAGGCCCTCGTCAACCGCCGTGTGCCGCGCGCGCTGGCCGTGCTGGTCGTGGAGCTGCTCTTCGCACTTGTGCTGCTGGCGATGGTGCTGCTGGTGCTGCCCATCCTGAGCAAGGAACTGCCGGCGCTGCGCGAGCAGATTCCGGTGCTGGCCAAGGCCGCCAACGACAAGGTGTCGCCCTGGCTGGCCCAGTACGGCATCAACATGCAGCTCGACCCGGCCAGCATCAAGGCCTTCGTGCTGAAGTACCTGGACGCCAATTTCGAGGACTGGCTGTCGACGGCGCTGAGCTCGGCCCGCATCGGTGGCAGCTTCCTGCTGGCCTTCATCGGCAATGCCGTGCTGCTGCCGGTCGTGCTGTTTTACCTGCTGGACGACTGGCCCGGCCTGATCGCACGTGCGAAGGCGCTGGTGCCGCTGTCGGCGCGCGAGTCGGTCGGCAGCTTCCTGTCGGACTGCGACGAGACGCTGGGCCAGTACCTGCGCGGCCAACTGCTCGTCATGGGCGCGCTGGCCATCTTCTACAGCGCGGGTCTGGCGATGGCCGGCTTCGATCTGGCTCTGCCCATCGGTGTCTTCACCGGCCTGGCCGTCTTCATTCCCTACCTGGGCTTCGGCCTGGGCCTGCTGCTCGCGCTGCTGGCCGGTCTGCTGCAGTTCGCCAGCTTCTATGGCGTCGCTGCGGTCGCCGTCGTCTTCGGCATCGGCCAGTTGCTGGAGAGCTTCGTGCTGACGCCGCGCTTCGTCGGCGAGCGCATCGGCATGAGCCCCCTCATGGTCATCTTCGCGCTGCTGGCCTTCGGCCATCTGCTGGGCTTCGTCGGCGTGCTGATCGCGCTGCCGCTGTCGGCGGTGGCCGCCGTCGCGGCGCGCCGGCTGCACCGGGCCTACCTCTCAAGTTCGCTGTTCACTTGATGCGCCAGATTCCCCTCGCGCTGCTCGCCCCACCCGCGCACAGCTTCGACAACTTCCTGCCCGGCGCGAACGCCGAGGCGCTGGCCTACCTGACCGGCCTGATGCCAGGCGATCCCCCGGTGCTGCTGTGGGGGCCAACCGGCTCGGGCAAGACGCACCTGCTGC
>NZ_DASWYS010000077.1:0-6903 GCF_036404855.1 Roseateles sp. | reverse complement strand
GCCCAGCTCGCCAACGGCGCCGCCCGCAAGCGCGTGGGCCTGCTCGGCAAGGAACGCATGCCCGTGCGCGAGGGCGCCAAGATCGTCGCCGCGGACGGCACCGAAATCGGCGTCGTCACCAGCGGCACGCTGGGCCCCACGGTCAACCAGCCGGTGGCGCTGGCCTACCTGGCCAAGGAACACACGGCGCTCGGCACCGAAGTCTTCGCTGTCGTGCGCGACAAGCGCACGCCCATGGTCGTGTCAGCCACGCCTTTCACGCCCAACCGCTACTACCGCGGCTGAGTCGCGGTGTATCAGCCCAGCTACCACGCAGCGCCTGGCCCCGAGGCCATGCTCGACCTCGTCTCGGCCGCCGCGCTGGCGACGATGGTCACCGTCGTGGACGGCTCGGCCGTGATCGATCACCTGCCTTTCGTGCTGGATCGCCAGCGCGGCCCGCTGGGCACGCTGGAAGCCCATGTCGCACGCGCCAACCCGGTCTGGCAGCACCTCCAGGCCGGCGCGCCGGTGACCGTCGTGTTCCAGGGGCCGGCCCATTACCTGTCGCCGGCCTGGTATCCGACCAAGCAAGCCACCGGCCGCGTGGTGCCCACCTGGAACTACCTTGCCGTGCATGCCCGCGGCACGGCGCGTCTCGTGCCCGACCCTGAACGCCTGCTGCCCATGTTGGAGCGCCTCATCGCGGCGAATGAGCGCCCGCTGCACGGCAGCGACCACTGGACGGCCGCCGACGCGCCCGCCAGCTACCTGGCGCCGATGCTCAAGGCCATCGTCGGCTTCGAGATCGAGATCACCGACCTGGACGGCCGCTGGAAGCTGGCCCAGGACGAAGCGCTGCAGGACCGTCACGGCGCCGTGAGCGGCCTGCAAACCCTGGGCGGCCCGCACGCCCAGGCCATGAGCGAACTGATTCAATCCACCCTCCCCTGACCTGAATCCCACCCAAGGAGCAATCCATGAGCATCAAGTACACCCCCGACCACGAATGGCTTGACGTGCACGGCGACGGCACGGCCACCGTCGGCATCACCGTTCATGCGCAGGATGCGCTGGGCGACGTGGTTTTCGTGGATCTGCCCGAAGTGGGCAAGACCTATGCCGAGAAGGAAGTCGCCGGCGTCGTCGAGTCCGTCAAGGCCGCGGCCGACGTCTACATGCCGGTGGACGGCGAGATCACCGAGGTCAACGAAGCACTGCGCGACGACCCGGCGCTCGCCAACTCCGACCCGCTGAAGGCCGGCTGGTTCTTCAAGGTCAAGCTGAGCAACCCCGCCCAGCTGGACGCACTGATGGACGCCACCGCCTACGACGCCCTGCTCAAGACCCTGTAATTCCTCGAAGTAGACCCGCCATGCCGACGCCGCTCTCCCACCTCGAAGACGCTTCCGAATTCCACGCCCGCCACATCGGGCCGGATGCCGTCGATGAAACCCTGATGTGCGCCGCCGTCGGCGTGGCCAGCCGCACCGCGTTGATCGACGCGGTCGTGCCCAAGTCCATCCGCCGCGCCGAGGGCATGAAGCTGCCAGCGCCCATCACCGAGGCGGGCGCGCTGGCCGAGCTGAAGCAGATCGCCGGCAAGAACAAGGTCTACAAGAGCTTCATCGGCCAGGGCTACTACGGCACGCACACGCCGGGCGTCATCCTGCGCAACATCCTCGAGAACCCGGCCTGGTACACGGCCTACACGCCCTACCAGGCGGAGATCTCGCAGGGCCGCATGGAAGCCATCCTGAACTTCCAGACGCTGGTGACCGACCTCACTGGCATGGACATCGCCAACGGCTCCATGCTGGACGAGGCCACCTCGGCCGCCGAGGCCGTCACGCTGGCCAAGCGCGGCGTGAAAAGCAAGAGCAACACGCTGATCGTTGCTGGCGACGTGCACCCGCAGACCATCGAAGTCATCCAGACGCGCTGTGCGCCGCTGGGCATCGAGGTCAAGGTCGGCATGGCGCCCACGCTGATGGCGGAGAACGACTACTTCGCCGTCGTCTGCCAATACCCCAGCACCACGGGTCTCATCCATGACCTGAAGGCCTTCGCCGACCAGGCTCACGCCAAGCAGGCCGCCTTCATCGTCTGCACCGACCTGCTGGCGCTCACGCTGCTGGTCTCGCCCGGGGAGTTCGGTGCCGACATCGTCGCCGGAAACAGCCAGCGCTTCGGCATGCCGATGGGCGCCGGCGGCCCGCACGCCGCATTCCTGGCCTGCAAAGACGAGTTCAAGCGCTCGATGCCGGGCCGCCTGGTCGGCGTGTCCAAGGACGCGCAAGGCCATCCCGCGCTGCGTCTGGCGCTGCAGACGCGCGAGCAGCACATCCGCCGCGAGAAGGCCACATCCAACATCTGCACCGCCCAGGTGCTGCCGGCCGTCGTGGCGAGCATGTACGCCGTCTACCACGGTCCGCAAGGCCTGAAGCGCATCGCCGAGCGCGTGGCCAGCTACACGGCCATCCTCCACGCCGGCCTGACGCGCATGGGCGTCAAGGTCGTCACGCCGCATGTGTTCGACACGCTGCTGGTCGAGTGCGAGCCCGGCCTCGTCATGACCCGGGCCGTGGCCGGCCAGGCCAACCTGCGCAAGCTCGGCGACAAGCACGTCGGCGTCGCCCTGGACGAGACCACGTCGCGTTCCGACATCGAAGCACTGTGGTCGTGGTTTGCACCGGCAGGCGCCACCGTGCCGACCGTCGCCGAGTTCGCCGCCGGGGTCGAGAGCCTCATCCCGTCGCAGCTGCGCCGCAGCAGCGCCTACCTGACCCACCCGGTCTTCAACACGCACCACAGCGAGACCGAGATGCTGCGCTACATCCGCAGCCTGTCGGACAAGGACCTGGCGCTGGACCGCAGCATGATCCCGCTGGGCTCGTGCACGATGAAGCTCAACGCCACGGCCGAGATGATCCCCATCACCTGGCCCGAGTTCGCGGGCGTGCACCCGTTCGCACCGCAGGACCAGCTGGCCGGCTACACCGAGCTGGACCAGCTGCTGCAAAACTGGCTGACCCAGTGCACCGGCTATGCCGGCATCAGCCTGCAGCCGAACGCCGGCTCGCAGGGCGAGTACGCCGGCCTGCTGGCCATCAAGGCCTGGCATGAGTCACGCGGCGACAAGCAGCGCACCGTCTGCCTGATCCCCGAGTCAGCCCACGGCACCAACCCCGCATCTGCACAGATGGTCGGCATGCAGGTCGTCGTCACGAAGTGCGACAAGGAAGGCAACATCGATCTCGCCGACCTGAAGGCCAAGTGTGAACAGCACGCCGACAAGCTGGCTGCGATCATGATCACCTACCCCTCCACGTACGGCGTGTTCGACACGCACGTGAAGGAGATCTGCGCGATGGTGAAGTCCCATGGCGGCCGCGTCTACGTGGACGGCGCCAACATGAACGCGCTGGTGGGCATCGCCGCCCCGGGCGAGTTCGGCGGCGACGTGTCCCACCTGAACCTGCACAAGACCTTCTGCATCCCGCACGGCGGCGGCGGCCCAGGCGTCGGCCCGGTCTGCGTCGTCGACGACCTGGTGCCCTTCCTGCCGGCCCACCGCACCGCGGGCCTGGGCAAGGCCACCAATATCGGCGCCGTGTCCGCCGCGCCGCTGGGCAACGCGGCCGTGCTGCCGATCTCGTGGATGTACATCCGCATGATGGGTGCCGAGGGCCTGAAGAAGGCCACCGAGATGGCCATCCTGAACGCCAACTACGTGGCGGCCCGCCTGAGCGACCACTACGACATCCACTTCTCCGGCGGCATCGACGGCGTCAAGGGGGGCGGCGTGGCCCACGAGTGCATCCTGGACCTGCGCCCGCTGAAGGACACCAGCGGTGTCAGCGCCGAGGATGTCGCCAAGCGCCTGATCGACTACGGCTTCCACGCGCCGACGCTGAGCTTCCCGGTCGCCGGCACGCTGATGGTCGAGCCCACCGAAAGCGAGTCGCGCGCCGAGCTGGACCGCTTCATCGACGCGATGATCCAGATCCGCCAGGAGATTGCCGATGTCGAGGCCGGCAAGCTCGGCCGCGACGACAACCCCCTGGTCAACGCGCCGCACACTGCCATGGTCGCCAGTGCCACCGAATGGGCGCATGGCTACAGCCGCGAGGTCGCCGTGTTCCCCCTGCCCAGCCTGCGTCGCCAGAAGTACTGGTCACCGGTGGGGCGCGTGGACAACGTCTACGGCGACCGCAACCTGTTCTGCTCCTGCGTGCCACTGAGCGAGTACGAAGAGGCTTGAGATGCACGGGGGCACGACGAAGCTTCGCCGCAGTCCCGAGCTGCATGGGGCGACGCGCTGTGTCGTGACCCCGACGCCTTCGTCTGCCTTCGGTGGATGGAGCAGCCTGTACCCGTCACGACAAGACCGATGCACGGTCGCATGCGTCGAGGGCGGGATGGTGGGTGAGCTGGAGCCGGCGCACGCGCTCGTCCAGTCACGCGGCAACCCCTCCAGGCGTGCCCCCCTCGTTTGCGAATGCGGTCGTTGTCGATCGCAGTAAGGACCTGAATCATGGCCGTCTCGGTCTTCGACCTTTTCAAGATTGGCATCGGCCCGAGCAGCTCGCACACGGTCGGGCCGATGCGCGCGGCACGGCTGTTCGCCCTGCGCCTCCAGCACGATGGCCTTCTGGACACGGTGGCCCGCGTCCAGGTCGTCCTGTACGGCTCGCTCGGGGCCACCGGCAAGGGCCACGGCAGCGACAAGGCCGTGCTGCTGGGCCTGGCCGGGCACGAGCCGGACACGGTGGATGTCGAAGCCATTCCCACGCTGCTCGACGGCATCCGCGCCGGCAACCTGAACCTGGTCGGCCAGCACGCGATCCCGTTCGACGAGGCCAAGGACCTGGTCTTCAAGCGCCGCGAGACGCTGCCCTTCCATGCCAACGGCATGCGCTGCATCGCCTTCGATGCGAACGGCAGCGAAGTCGCCAACCGCGTCTATTACTCAGTCGGCGGTGGCTTCATCGTCAGCGACGAGGTCGCGGCCGACGGCAGCAAGCAAAAGGTCATCGCACCCGATGTGACCGTGCTGCCCTACCCGTTCAAGACCGGTGACGAGCTGCTGGCGCTGACCAAGAAGTACGGACTGTCCATCGCCGAGGTGATGCGTCGCAACGAGGGCCATTGGCGCCCGGACGCCGATACGCGCGCCGGCCTGCTGAAGATCTGGGGCGTCATGCAGTCCTGCGTGCAGCGCGGCTGCCGCACCGAAGGCATCCTGCCAGGCGGCTTCAAGGTCAAGCGGCGCGCCCCCAGCCTGCATGCCAGCCTCACGTCCAATCCCGAGCAGGCGCTGCGCGACCCGCTGCAGGTGATGGACTGGGTCAACCTCTACGCGCTGGCCGTCAACGAGGAGAACGCCGCCGGCGGTCGCGTCGTCACTGCGCCCACCAACGGCGCCGCCGGCATCATCCCGGCCGTCCTGCACTACTACCACCGCTTCGTCCATGGCGCGAGCGACGACGGCGTCATCGACTTCCTGCTGACCGCCGCTGCCATCGGCATCCTCTACAAGGAGAACGCCTCCATCAGCGGTGCCGAGGTGGGATGCCAGGGCGAGGTGGGCGTCGCCTGCTCGATGGCCGCGGGGGCGCTGTGCGCCGTCATGGGCGGCACACCCGAGCAGGTGGAGAACGCCGCCGAGATCGGCATGGAACACCATCTGGGGCTGACCTGCGATCCCGTGGGCGGCCTGGTGCAGATTCCCTGCATCGAGCGCAATGCGATCGCCTCGGTCAAGGCCATCAATGCGGCCCGCATGGCACTGCGCGGCGACGGCACCCATTTCGTCAGCCTGGACAAGGTCATCAAGACCATGCGCGACACCGGTGCCGACATGATGACCAAGTACAAGGAAACCGCCCGCGGCGGCTTGGCCGTCAACATCGTCGAGTGCTGAGCCGGCCATGTGCCTCGCCGCGTTCGCGCTGAACGCCCATCCGCGCTTCCCGCTGGTCATCGCCGCCAACCGCGACGAGTTCTTTGCCCGGCCCGCGGCCCCCATGGACTGGTGGTCGGCCGGCGGCATCGAGCTGCTGGCCGGCCGCGACCTGGAAGCCGGGGGGACCTGGCTGGGACTCACGCGGGCAGGCCGGCTTGCGCTGCTGACCAATGTCCGAGAGCCTGGCCGGCAGGTGGACGGCGCGCCCTCCCGCGGCGAGCTCGTCGTCGACTGGCTGGCCGACCGGGCCGAGGCGCCGGGCTTCGCCGCGCGCCTGAAGCCGGGCTACAACGGCTTCAACCTCATTACCGCCGATCTGACCCGAGGCGACTGGCACTGGATCAGCAACCGCGCGCCCGCCCCGCTCGCGCTCGGGCCGGGCCTGCACGGGCTGTCCAACGCCGCACTGGACACGCCCTGGCCCAAGACGGTGGGCCTCAAGACGGACCTGGGCCAGGCCCTTGACGGCGCGGCCAACGCCGAACAGCTCGTCGCGCGGCTGCTGGACGCGCTGGCCGACACCACGCCGGCCCCGGATGCAGCCCTGCCCGACACCGGCGTCGGCCTGACCCGCGAACGCCTGCTGTCGCCGCGCTTCGTGCGCATGCAAGATCCGCAACGGCCCGCGCAGGCGCGCTACGGCACGCGCTGCTCGACCGTGCTGGTGCGCGAGGCAGACGGTCGCACGCACCTCGTCGAACGCAGCGTGACCGCCGAAGGTCGCTGGCTGGAACCCGTGCTGCACACCCTGCCCGCCTGGCCCGGTCGCTGAGCCTGCCCGCGTTTCAAGCGCTGACAGGCCGACATGGGGCCGCGACACAATCCGGCCGTCGTGTCCGCCGCCATCGCCCTTCCCCGCCGCCCCCCACCCGACCCGCGCCTGCTGAGGCGCTGCCTGCTGCTGGCGGTGCTGCTGCATGTCTGGCTGGTGGTGGTCTTCGGCAACGCCAGCGGCA
>NZ_DASWYS010000076.1:0-3343 GCF_036404855.1 Roseateles sp. | reverse complement strand
CGCGGGTTAATTTTTGGCGTTGGGCGTTGGGCGACACGAAAGAGGTAGTAGATAGGGTTGCAGTGCACACCACATCGCTATCGGCTGCGGATATAGTTCCGGATCATCTTTGATACGACTTGGTCTGGCGTACAAGCCAACCCACAGAAGATGAAGAAATACGGAACTCCGTTATGAGTTTCGCCTTCTCCGGCCTAACCTATTCACATCGAGCCAGGCCCCACGTTGCCATGCAACGACCGAGGCCCACGGCGTACCGGGATCGATCTCACCCACCCGGCCCATGCCCCTCCGCTCTCCAACTCTCCCGCAGTAGAACGATTGCCGGGCTAACCCAGTAGGGCTCTGCTAGCGCATCCGCGAACGAGTCCCGGGTCCACCTGCTGTCGGTGCTCATTAACAACATGGTATTGCTGCCCGCCGGGCCCCTCCCACCAGGGGAGCCCGCGCAGCGCAACGGGCGTGCCTGCACGAGGCGCCCGCGGAGACAACGGCTGGCCGAAAGGCCAGGTCTGGCACGTGGCGCGCGCCATCTCTCCGGAGCGGCCCGGCGGAGCAGGTTTTTATTGAGGGAAAGCGAAGCGCATCCCACCGTTACGAAAGGCGGGATGCGCTTCGCTTTCCCGCCCTACTGCATTAAAGACCCTTGAACCAGTAATGCTTCATGTGCCGCAGGAATTCCGCTGTGATCGGGTATCCGGTAGCGGAGCCAATCACGGCATCCGTGCCGCAACGCGGGCAGATCGCTGTCAGGTCATGCTCGCTTTCCTGGGCGTCGTTAGTACCCTCTGGCCAGTCAGTCCAGTCCTTGACGGCGGTGGCAGAGTAGATCGACAGGCAGCAGAAACAGCCACATGAATGACTAGCCTCTACTTCTCGACGATTGCGGATCGAGTGTTTGTGCGCCTGGTTCAGCACTCGCTTGCGGGGCCGACACAGGAACAACAATAGTGCCTGCAGGGGATTCATGGCGGCAGCATGCCGCCTAGCACTAAGGGTCGCAACAAAAAGGGCGGCGATTCGCATCGCCGCCCTCGTGTCATCGCAAGCCTGCGATTAGAACAAGCCCATTGCCAGCAGCTTCATCTTGATCATCAGCCACAGGAAGCCGAACACCTGCTTAACCTGCTCCCAGAAGCTCGGCTTGTAGTTGGCACGCTCGCGCAGGTAGTGCTGCAGCGCGGTGATGTCCTCGTCGGTGAACTCCTCGAACTTGGGCATGCCGCGGGACTCCAGGGCGCCGCCCTGCACGATGGCCTTGAGGGCGTCGTGCGACAGCGGCACCGGGGAGGCGCGCAGGTCCGGGGCGTAGCCGCCGGCGACGGCGGCGGTGCCGTGGCAGATCACGCAGCCGGTGTAGACGTGCTTGCCCTTCTCGGCCAGCACCGGATCGATCTTGAAGTCGGGAGCGGCCAGCGGCTCGACCTTGGCCAGCGGCGGGGGTGAGGGCGGCAGCGTGGCGTTGCCGTCCAGCGCGAAGGTCAGCATGCGGCGCGGGTACTGGCGGCCGACCCAACCGTGCTGGGCGCTGAGCGAGCCCAGCAGCGCGGGCGCGCCGCCCCAGCCGGCGAGGATGGTGACGTACTGCTTGCCGTCCACGCTGTAGGTCAGCGGCGGGGCCTGGGTGCCCACGCCCATCTGGTAGCTCCACAGCTCCTTGCCGCTGACGGCGTCGGTGGCGACGAAGCGGCCGTCGGCCAGGCCCTGGAACACCAGGCCGCCGTGCGTGGCGATGACGCCGCCGGCGGTGGCGCCGGGGGTGGGGTTGCGCCAGGCTTCCTTCTGCGTGACCGGATTCCAGGCGAGCAGCGAGGTGCTGCCGGCGCTGGTGGGGATGTCGTCGAAGAAGCCCTTGAGGCCCAGCACGTCACCCGGGGTCATCTGCCACTTGCCGGGCTTGCGGCCTTCGCCGTCGTAGAAACCGGCCATCTCGCGCGCGGGGATGTAGACCAGGCCGGTGTCGGGGCTGAAGGCCATGGGGTGCCAGTTGTGCGTGCCTCCGGAGCCGGGCCAGGTCAGGGCCGGGCCGTTCTCGTAGCGCGAGCCGCGCACTTCCACCGGGCGGCCGGTGGCCATGTCCACCTTCTCGGCCCAGGTCACCTTGCCGATCTTCTCGGCGGAGATCAGCTTGCCGTTGTCGCGGTCCAGCAGGTAGAAGAAACCGTTCTTGGGAGCGTGCATCAGCACCTTGCGCGCCTTGCCCTCGATGTCGATGGTGGCGGAGACCATGTCCATCGTGGAGTTGAAGTCCCAGGTCTCGTTCGGCGTGGTCTGGTAGTGCCAGACGTATTCGCCGGTGTCGGCGTCCAGCGCGACCACGGAGCATAGATACAGGCTGTCGCCGCCGCCGGGGTTGCGCAGCTGGGCATTCCAGGGCGAGCCGTTGCCGGTGCCGAGGTAGATGCGGTTGTACTCGGGGTCGTAGGTCATGGCGTTCCAGACCGTGCCGCCCGCACCGTACTTCCACCACTCGCCGCTCCAGGTCTTGGCGGCTTCTTCCATGGCCTTGTTCTCGAAGCCGTCGGCCGGGTTGCCGGGCACGACGAACCAGCGCCACAGCTGCTTGCCGGTCTCGGCGTCGTAGGTGGTGACGTAACCGCGCACGTTGCCGAAGTCGGCGCCGCCGTGGCCGATGATGACCTTGCCGTTGAAGATGCGCGGCGCACCGGTGATGTAGCGGTTGTCGCCCGGCGTGGTGGTCATGACCTCCCACACCAGCTGGCCGGTCTTGGCGTCCAGCGCGAAGAGGCGGCCGTCCTGCACGCCGGTGTAGACCTTGCCGTTCCAGAAGGCCAGGCCGCGGCTGCCCCATGCGTAGCGCATCTTGCGCGACTCCACCTTGGGGTCGTACTTCCACAGCAGCTTGCCGGTGCGCGCGTCGATGGCGTGCACGATGCTGTAGCCGACGGCGGTGTAGATGACGCCGTCCACCGCCACCGGCTGGCTGGAGACGTTCCAGACGTCATCCAGCTCCAGCGACCAGGCCAGGCCCAGCTGGGGCACGGTCTGCGTGTTGATCTGGTCCAGCGGGCTGAAACGCTGCTCGCTGAAGGTGCGGCCCCAGGCCGCCCAGTTGGCGCCGTCGGCCTCGTTGTTGAGGGCGGCGTTGTCGATGGTGCTCGCCTGCGTGCCCGCGACGGGCAGCAGGGCGGCACTGGCCGCCAGCAGGACACGGCGGGCAAGGGCCGCCAGGCCGATACGATTCATGGTTCTCCCCCAAGAGCGTGGATGCCGGCGAGTATCGCCCCCGCCCGCCTGCCCCGCCCTCCTGCTTTCGCAGTAGCCGCGGCCGTACCGCGACTCAGCCATCTGCCGCAGCGCAGCATGAAAATCCCACCCGACG
>NZ_DASWYS010000075.1:0-4539 GCF_036404855.1 Roseateles sp. | reverse complement strand
GGCGAAATCGAGGCGGCGCGCCAGTTGCTGGCCGACAACGACTGGGGACCGCGCGTGCAGGACCCCGCCGTCTTCCGCCAGCTGCTGGACCGCTCCCAGGTGGCGCTGGTGGCCGTGGAGGACGGCCGGGTCGTCGGCTTCCTGCGCGCCATCAGCGACGGCCTCTTCAACGGCTACATCTCCATGGTCGTCGTCGCGGCCTCTCACCGCGGCCGCGGCGTCGGCACGCAGCTGGTGCAGGCCGCGATGGGCAGCGACGAGCGCATAACCTGGGTGCTGCGCGCCGGGCGCGATGGCGTGTCGGCCTTCTACGAGACACTGGGGTTCCGCCGGTCCGAGGTCGCGATGGAGCGCCCCGGCCAGCGCCGTTGACCTGGAGAGCCGCTTGCACCCCACCCTCACCTTTGCGGCCATGCTGCTGCTGGCCGCCGCCCCGCCAGCCATGGCCCAGCTGGTCCCGCCGGCAAAGGCCATCGCCGGGGCGACGCAGGAGGAATGGTCCAAGCGCTGGTGGCGCTGGGCACTGTCGTTCGAGGACGAGGACAGCCCCGTCGCGGACACGGACGGCCGCTTGTGCGCCAGCGGCCAGTCGGGGCCCGTCTGGTTCCTGGCCGGCAGCTACGACACACGACGCACGGTGCGCAGCTGCCGCATCCCGTCCGGCAAGACACTGTTCTTCCCGCTGGTCAACAGCCTCGCCTTTCCGCCGGACGACGAGCGCGAGGCCTGTGCATCGCTGATGCTGCGCGCCGAGTCGATGACGGAGGCCCCCGCAGGCCTGGTGCTGGAGCTCAACGGCCGCCGCTTCGACGGCCTGGAGGCCCACCGACAGGCGACCCGCGGCTGTTTCCTCGTCGCGCCGGACGATGACGCGCCCGCTGCCAGCAACGGCTACTACGTGGCGCTGGGGCCACTCAAGCGCGGCCGCTACACGCTGAACTTCGGTGGCATCCTGCCCGGTCTATCGCAGGCCGTGACCTACACCCTCGACGTGCGGTGATCCGGCGACGCCCTTCATCCGGCAGACGTGCCCGCTCCCGAGCCGGCTGCAAGCGCGAATCCCTGCCTAAACTCGCTGTCGCATGACGCCCGCTCCAATCCCCGCCAACGATGCCGAGCGGCTGCGCGTGCTGCGCGAGCTGTTGATCCTGGACACGCCGCCCGAGGAGCGCTTCGACCGCATCGTCGAGTTCGCCGCCGCGGAGTTCGACATGCCCATCGCGCTGATCAGCCTCGTGGACCGCAACCGCCAGTGGTTCAAAGCCCGCGTCGGCCTGGATGCCTGCGAGACCGCGCGCGAGACCTCGTTCTGTGGCCACGCCATCGTGGGCCACGCGCTCTTCGAGGTGCTGGACGCGGCACAGGACCAGCGATTTGCCGACAACCCCCTCGTCACCGGCGCGCCCTTCATCCGCTTCTACCTCGGTGCGCCGCTGACCCTGCCGAACGGCGCGACGATCGGCACGCTCTGCCTCATTGACACCCGCCCGCGCGAGCTGGATGCGCTGGACCGCGACATCCTCGGCAAGCTGCGCGACCTGGTCGTCGCCGAGCTGGTCGGCCCGGCACCGGACGCGCCGTGACCTACCACGTCACGCCCAGAGGCCGGCTGCTGCTGCTCGAACCGCAGTACGTGCTCCGGCGCACCGTGGCGCTGATGGCGCGCGACATGGGCCTGGCCGACGTGCAGGAAGCGACCACCCCGGCCGTCGCCGAAAGGCTGCTGCAGGAGCGCCGCTTCGACGCCATGCTGGTCGCCATCGACGATGACGGCGCCGCGCTGGAGCTGGTGCGCCAGGTGCGCGCCGGCAGCACCGCCCAGACACCCGGCATCCCGGTGGCCGCCACGGCGGCGAGTTGCAACGTCGAACTGGCGCTGCGGCTGAAGCAGCTCGACGTCTGCCGACTGCTGCTCAAACCCTTCAAGGTGCGCGGCATGCTGGACGCCATTTCGGCACTCGGCGCCCCCACACCGCCGCCTGAGCACTGAATAAGCCCCGGCCGCCCCTGCTTTTGCAGCCACCGCCGCCGCGCCGCGGGCCTAGCATGGGTCCTCCCATGCCCCGCCTTACCCTTTTCACCGCCGCCCTGCTGGCCTCGCTGCTGGCCGGCTGCGGCACGCCCAGCCAGCCGTTGCCCATGGCCGTCTCGGCCGCGGACGCGCTGCAGATCCGCGGCTGGGTGCCGGACGCGCTGAAATTCCAGGTGGGCGTCGCCCCGGTGTCGGGGGGGCAGGAGACCAGCCGCTGGTGGGGCTCCAAGGTCAGCGCCGAGGCGCTGAAACTGGCGCTGGACGACTCCCTGCACGCCGTCGGCATGATCCCGCTGCTGCCCGAGCCGTCGCCGCGCTTCGAACTGCAGGCCGAGCTGCTGGAACTGGAGCAGCCGCAGGTGCCGGCACTTGGCGTGACGGTGGGCGTGGCAGTGCGCTACACGCTGGTCGACAAGACCGGCGGCCACATCGTCTACCAGCGCCGCATCGCCAGCAGCGAGGAGGCGCGCTTCAGCGAAGCCGTCGTGTCACCCAACGAGCGGCTGCGCATCGCCAACGAGCGCGCGCTGCGCGCCAACATCGCACTGCTGCTGCGAGACCTGGTCACGCTGCGGCCGTAGGCGCGGGAGAAGCGCGCTGCTCGTGCTGGCGACGCCCTGCCACCCACCACAGCAGCAGCGCGAAGGCGAAGCCGGCCACGCTGGTCAGGCCGAAGAACCACATCATGGGGTCGTAGCCCGCCGGGTTGGCGGCGCCCGCGCCCGCGCGGTCGTTGAGCCAGCCCGCCGCGACATTGGCCCCGAAGATGCCGCCGTTCTGCACCACCCACATCAGACCGATGGCGGTGCCGAAGCGGTTGGGCGCCACGAGCTTGCTCGTCAGCGGCCACATGACAGCGGGCACGAGGGAGTAGCTGACACCGATCAGCGCCGTCGGCACCCACAGGCTCCAGGACGTCAGCGCCAGCACGGCCAGCGCGATCGGCAGCAGCAGCGCGCCGAAGGCGAGGAACGGGGCGTAGCGGCGCAGGCGGTCGCACATCCATCCGAAGGCCGGCGTCGCGAACACCGCAGCAAGGAAGACGTAGCTGTTCATCTCGCCGGCGGTGGCCAGGTCCAGCCCGTGGGTGTGCTGGAAGTACTTGATCGAGAAGGTGCTGCGGAAGGCCAGGATGACCGAGTACCAGAGCACGCACAGCGCCAGCAAATACCAGTAGGCCTTGCGGAAATGCAGCAGGTCACGCCAGGCGAACTTCTCAGCCACCGCCTGGCCCGCCGGCAGCAGGCCGGCGCGACGCGGGCCACGGTCCACCCACCAGTAGGCAAAGGCCGCGGCGAAGGAAGTCGCCGCGATCGCCGCGGCGATGAGCAGAGGCGGTTGCCAGCCCAAGGCGTAGGCGCTGCCGAACCAGGTCGGCGACATGTCGGCACCATAGGAACCCAGGCGGCCGATGGCCAGCGTCAGGCCCATGACCAGCGCCAGGCTGCGGCCACCGAAGTAGTCAGCCACGGCGGCCAGCGTCGCGATGTTGAAGGTCTCGGCGCCGATGCCGTAAAGCAGCCGCCCCGCGGCCATGCCGGTGAAGTCGGAGCTGAAGGCCGTCAGCAGCGCGCCGGCCAAGCAGATGCCGGCCGTCACCAGCGTCATGCACGCGGCGCCGAAGCGGTCCACCAGCACGCCGCCGACGAGGATAAGGACGACATTGGGCAGGCTGTAGATGGCGTTCAGCAGGCCCACCTGCGTGTCCGAGAAGCCGCGCTGCTGCTGCAGCAGGTCGGCCACCGGGCCAATGGAGTCGTAGACATAGAAGTTGCCGTACAGCGAGATCGCCACCAGCACGCCCACGATCCAGGCCGTGGTACGCGGCGGTTGCACGGCGCTCACAGCTTGCGGTGGCCCAGGGCCGGCAACTGCTGGCGTACCTGCGTCAACCGGGCCGGGTCCACGTCGGCAACGACGACGCCCTCGCCATCGGCCAGCACGCTGAGCACCTGGCCCCACGGATCGACGATCATGCTGTGGCCCCAGGTGCGGCGGCCATTGGCATGCTGGCCGCCCTGGGCAGGCGCGACGACATAGCACTGGTTCTCCACCGCCCGCGCTCGCAGCAACAGCTCCCAATGGGCCTGGCCTGTGGTGTAGGTGAAGGCGGCTGGCACAGCCAGCAGGTCACTGCCGGCGTAGGTGCGGTACAGCTCGGGAAAGCGCAGGTCATAACAGACCGACAGGCCCACCTGGATGCCGCCAGCCTCGAAGCGCGTCGGATGGTTGCCGGGCTCCAGCACGCGGCCCTCGTCATAGTTCTCGCGGCCATTGTCGAAGGCGAACAGATGGATCTTGTCGTAACGCGCGACTCGCTCGCCGCCGGGCGAGAACACCAGCGTCGAATTGCGCACGCGCTCGGCGCTGGTCGACTTGATGGGCAGCGTGCCGCCGATGATCCACAGGCCCAGGTCGCGCGCGGCCGTGGCCAGCATGGCCGGGATGGGGCCGCTGCCCTCCGCCTCGGCCAGGGTCAGCTTGTCGCTGTCCTGCATGCCCATCAG
>NZ_DASWYS010000074.1:0-13129 GCF_036404855.1 Roseateles sp. | reverse complement strand
CAAACCCGCGCCGGCCGGCCGGCGTGCACCAGGGCCAGCCAGACCGTGCCGACCGGCTTGGCCTCGCTGCCGCCCGTGGGGCCAGCGATGCCGGTGACCGACAGCGCCCAGTCCAGCGGCGCGTGAGCCAGCAGGCCGCGCGCCATGTGCTCGGCCACCTCGGCGCTGACGGCGCCATGCAGCGCGATCAGGCCCTTGGGCACGCCCAGCAGTTCGGCCTTGGCCTCGTTGCTGTAGCTGACGACGCCGCGTTCGAACCACTGGCTGGAGCCTGCCAGGCTGGTGCAGGCTGCGGCAATGAGGCCGCCGGTGCAGCTCTCCGCCGTGCCGATGCGTTCGCGCCGCTGCATCAAGGCGACGGCGATGCGGTCGATCAGCTCGAGGTCGTTGGCGAACATGGCATCACCCCATGAAGTAGCGCCAAAGCGCGATGGCGACGAGCGTACAGCCGGCAGCGACGAAGTCGTCGAACAGGATGCCGAAGCCCTGCGCCCAGCTGACCGGTGCGCCGCGTTCGCCCTTGAAGAGCCGGTCGGCCCAGCCCACCGGCCCCGGCTTGGCTGCGTCGAAAAAGCGGAACAGGCCGAAGGCGGCAAGTTGGCCGATGAAGCCGGCCGGCGCGATCAGCCAGAGGATGAGCCAGAAGGCCAGCACCTCGTCCCAGACGATGGCGCCGGGATCAGGCGTGTTCAAGTCGCGCGCCGTGCGCGTGCAGGCCCACCAGCCGATGACGGTGCCGCCGCCGATCAGCAGCGCCCAGGACAGGTCGTTCATCCATGGCGCGATGACGACGAACACCAGCCACGACCACAGCGTGCCGACAGTGCCGGGCGCCTTCGGTGCCAGGCCGCTGCCAAAACCCAGTGCGATCCAGCGCGCCGGATGGCGCAGCATGAAGCCTGGGGTGGGGCGAACGGGTGCGCGGGGCGCCGGACCCTCCGTGCCGCACTCCTCGGGGGGGGCAGAGGTGCTCATGATTTGAAGTGGTCGTAGCCGCGCAGGCCGTGGTCGATGGATGCACCGCGCGCGTCGATGACGCGCAGGCCCGGCTCGGCCTCGATGCGGCCGATGCGCGTCAGCGCGACGCCCACGTCGGGCATGGATGCACCGGGGGGCGCCGTGAAGATCAGCTCGTAGTCGTCCCCTCCGGCCAGCAGGCATTGATGTTGCAGCGCCATCGGTTGCGCGGCCAGCACGGCGCTGCGTGGCAGCGCGTCGACGTCCAGCTGCGCACCGACGCTCGAGGCGGCCAGTATGTGGCCGAGGTCACCGAGCAGGCCATCGGAAACGTCCACGGCAGCAGTTGCGATGCCGCGCAGGGCCTGGCCCAGGGCCACGCGCGGCGTCGGGCATTCCATTGAGGCGCGAACCTGCTCGAAGCCCGTGCCTTCCAGCACCACCGTGCCGCGGAACACCTCCAGCGCCAGGCGCGCATCACCCAGCCGGCCGGATACCCAGACCTCGTCGCCCACCCGCGCACCGCTGCGCAGCAACGCCTGGCCAGGCGGGGCCTCGCCGAAGACGGTGATGCAGAGGTTGAGCGGCCCCTGTGTCGTGTCGCCGCCGATCAGCGGGCAGCCGCTGGCCTCGGCCAGGGCCCAGAGGCCGCGCGCGAATTCCGTCAGCCAGGCTTCGTCGACGCGCGGCAGTGCGAGGGCCAATGTGAAGCCTCGTGGCGTCGCGCCGCAGGCGGCCAGGTCGCTGAGGTTGACGGCGAGCGCCTTGTGGCCCAGCCGTGCCGGATCAACGGTTGACAGGAAATGCCGGCCCTCGACCAGCATGTCGCTGGAAACCAGCCAGCGTGCACCCGGCGTGGGTACGAGGACGGCGCAGTCGTCGCCCACCCCCACCTCGACGCCGCTACCGGGAAGGCGCTGGAAGTAGCGCCGGATCAGATCGAACTCGCCCATGCCACGATTAGACCTTGTGGGGATCCACACCGACCCGAGGCGGCTGCAGTGGCATGATTCCCAACCCGTCGGCCTCCTTGCGATCCCCGCCATGCCCAGCTCAGAAGAAAAACGCGCCCAACTCCGTCAGGCCGCTCTCGAATATCACGAGTTCCCGACCCCCGGCAAGATCGCCATCGCGGCGACCAAGTCCCTGGTCAACCAGCGTGACCTGGCACTGGCTTACTCGCCCGGCGTGGCGGCGGCCTGCGAGGAGATCGTGGCCGACCCGGCCAACGCCTTCCGCTACACCTCGCGCGGCAATCTCGTGGCCGTCGTCACCAACGGCACCGCGGTGCTGGGCCTGGGTGACATCGGACCCCTCGCGTCCAAGCCCGTCATGGAAGGCAAGGGCGTGCTGTTCAAGAAGTTCGCCGGCATTGACGTCTTCGACCTGGAGGTCAACGAGCGCGACCTCGACAAGCTGGTGGACTGCATCGCGGCGCTGGAGCCGACGTTCGGCGGCATCAACCTCGAGGACATCAAGGCGCCGGACTGCTTCTACGTCGAGCGCAAGCTGCGCGAGCGCATGAAGATCCCGGTCTTCCACGACGACCAGCACGGCACTGCCATCGTCGTCGGCGCGGCCTTCCTGAACGGCCTGAAGGTCGTCGGCAAGGACGTCAAGGACGTCAAGCTGGTCACCTCGGGCGCCGGCGCTGCGGCGCTGGCCTGCCTTAACCTGCTCGTCAAGCTCGGACTGCCGCGCCAGAACATCTTCGTCACCGACCTGGCTGGCGTCGTCTACGAGGGGCGCACAGAGCTGATGGACCCGGACAAGGCCGAGTTCGCACAGAAGACCGACGCACGCTCGCTGCGCGAGGTCATCCAGGGAGCCGACGTCTTCCTGGGCCTGTCGGCCGGTGGCGTGCTGAAGGCCGACATGGTCGCGACCATGGCCGCCAAGCCGCTGATTTTCGCGCTGGCCAACCCGACGCCGGAGATCCTGCCCGAGGAGGTCAAGGCCGTGCGCGACGACGCCATCATGGCCACGGGCCGCACGGATTATCCCAACCAGGTCAACAATGTCCTGTGCTTCCCCTACATCTTCCGCGGCGCGCTGGATTCGGGAGCGACGACCATCAACGTCGAGATGGAGATTGCGGCCGTGCGGGCCATCGCCGAGTTGGCGCAGGCCGAGCAGAGCGAGGTGGTCGCCGCGGCCTATGCCGGCGCCACACTGAGCTTCGGCCCCGAATATCTGATCCCCAAGCCTTTCGACCCGCGGCTGATGATGCGCATCGCACCGGCCGTGGCCCAGGCGGCCATGGATTCCGGCGTTGCAGCCCGGCCCATTGCCGACTGGGATGCCTACCGGGAGAAGCTGCAGAGCTTCGTCTACGCCTCGGGCAACACGATGAAGCCCATCTTCACTGCGGCCAAGCGTGCGCCCAACAAGCGCGTTGCCTATGCCGAGGGTGAGGAAGAGCGGGTGCTGCGCGCGGCCCAGGTGGTTGTTGACGAGGGCCTCGCCCGCCCGACGCTGGTGGGCCGTCCCGCCGTCATCGCCGAGCGCTGCGAGCGCTTCGGCCTGCGCCTGCAGCAGGGCCGCGACTACGACGTCGTGAACGTCGAGCACGACGAGCGCTACCGCGACTACTGGCAGACCTATCTGCGCATGACCGAGCGCAAGGGCGTGACGCAGCAGCTCGCCAAGATCGAGATGCGCCGACGTCTGACGCTGATCAGCTCCATGCTGCTTCACAAGGGTGAGGTGGATGGCATGCTGTGCGGCACCTGGGGCACGACCGCCACGCACCTGCACTACATCGACCAGGTCATCGGTCGACGCGCTGGCGTGAAGACCTATGCCTGCATGAACGGGCTGATCTTGCCGGGCCGCCAGGTCATGCTGGTCGACACCCACGTCAACTACGACCCCAGCGCCGAGCAACTGGCCGAGATCACCATCATGGCGGCTCAGGAGATGTGCCGCTTCGGCCTGGTGCCCAAGGCAGCGCTGCTGTCGCACAGCAATTTCGGCACCAGCGACAAGCCTTCGGCCGTGAAGATGCGCGATACGCTGGGACTGATCCAGCAACTGGCACCATGGCTCGAGGTCGATGGCGAGATGCACGGCGACACTGCGCTGGACGCCGCGTACCGCCGTCAGATCATGCCGCACAGCCCGCTGAGTGGGGAGGCCAACCTGCTGGTGCTGCCCAACATCGACGCCGCCAACATTTCCTACAACCTGCTGAAGACGGCGGCCGGCGGTGGCATCGCCATCGGTCCGGTGCTGCTCGGCGCCGCCAAGCCGGTGCATGTGCTGACGCCGTCCGCGACCGTGCGGCGCATCGTCAACATGACGGCCTTGACCGTCGCCGACGCCAACGCCGCCCGCGCCTGAGGGCCCGCGTGGTTCCATGGGGGAACAGGGCCGGGGCGCCCTGGCTTCCCCAATTGACAGAAGTTTTCACATCGAAAACTGCGTCATGAAGCCGTCATGACACTATAAAAAACAACCCTTTGTGGAAATGTGGGCGTTCACTCACATTGCTCAGTTCCGGACTTCGACAGCGGGGTCCGGCTTGAGCTTTTTGGGCCCCTTCGGTACCATTACGGCTTTTCGTTCAGGGTAAACCCGTGTTTTTGCTCTCGTGGCTGGCGCGCTTTGGCGCCTCGGCGGCACTCTCCGCCCTGCTGCTCACCGGCCTGGCCGGCGGCGCGCAAGCCAAGGAAGCGCCCAGCAATGGGATCTCCACCGCAATGCCCGCTCTGGCTGAAGTCCAGCTGAGCGAGCTGCCCGGCCAGGCTCAGGAAACGCACCGGCTGATTCTCGCTGGCGGCCCGTTTCTCTATGCCAAGGACGGCGTGGTGTTCGGCAATCGCGAGCGCCTGCTGCCCCGCAAGGCTCGCGGCTTCTACCGCGAATACACGGTCAAGACCCCTGGCGCACGCACGCGTGGCGCCCGCCGCATCGTCTGCGGCGGCACGCCGCCGACGAAGCCAGAGGCCTGTTACTACACCGACGATCACTATGCCAGCTTCAAGCGCATCCGCGATGGGGCGGCCCGGTGAGAGTCGAGGGATCGAAGCAGTTTTGTGACTTGAAAGGAGGAACGTGACCATGCTTTTGCAGACCGTCCGTCCCAATATCGTGCAGGCCATACGGGCCTACCGAGTCGAGGACTTGATGCAGGCCGCTCAAGAGGCGGGCCAGCATTTCCTGTATGCCAACCTGTCGGAGGCGCAGTCCAAGCAGGACGTGCTCGATGGCATTGCGCAGGCCTTTCTGTTCCCGGCGCATTTCGGCAAGAACCTGGACGCCCTGCATGACTGCATGACCGACCTCGTCCACAAGGCCGGTTCCCAGCCCGGCTTTGTCGTCGTGCTGGAACAGCTGCCTGACAACGTGCGTTTCGACCGAGAGGCCCGCGAGCAACTGCTCGATGTCTTCCGCGACACGGCCGACTACTGGGCCGACAGGAAGATCGCCTTCCGGTGTTTCTATTCTTTTCAGTAGCCCGCTCCCAAGAAAACGGGTCATGGGAGCGGGCTGCTGAGGTGGCCCCGGTGGTTGAAAAGCCTGCGCCTAAGAGCGCGAAGTCGACGATTGGCAATCCGAATTTCGGCGTGAACATGCCGATGATGTGCAGCGCCTTCGATACCTCGATGTGGCTCAACGCGGCGTGATGCCGTCCTGAGCGCTCGAACGAAGAACGGGACCCTCGGGTCCCGTTCTCATTTCTGCGGCTGGATCTCCAGGGCCAGCGCGACGAACTCGTCGACCGGCACTTCCTCGGCCCGCCGTTGCAGGTCGAAGTGGCCCGTGTAGGCGCGCTCGGCCAGCCACTTGCCCAGGCTGTGTCGCAGCAGCTTGCGGCGCTGCGAGAAGGCGCTGGTCACCAGTTCGCCCAGCAGGGCGGGATTCAGGGCCGGCGGCGTCTTCAGCGGCTGCATGCGCACAATCGCCGAGTCCACGCGCGGCGGGGGGTCGAAGGACTCGGGCGGCACGTCCAGCACCGATTCGATGTCGTAGCGCCACTGGAGCATGACGCTGAGGCGGCCATAGTCTTTGCCGCCCGGCCCGGCGGCCATGCGGTCTACCACTTCCTTCTGCAGCATGAAGTGCTGGTCGACGATGTCGTTCACGGCATCCAGCAGATGGAAGAGGATGGGCGTGGAGATGTTGTAGGGCAGGTTGCCGACGACACGCAGCCGGGTGCCTTTGGCGGCGGCCAGGGACTTGAAGTCCACCTTGAGCACGTCGGACTCGATGACCTCGACGTCGTCGCGCTTGCGCAGCCGGGCGGCGAGGTCGCGGTCCAGCTCGATGACGGTCAGCGGCTTGCGCCGCTCGAGCAGCGGCAGCGTCATTGCGCCCAGGCCGGGGCCGATCTCGACCAGCGTGTCACCGGGCTGCGGGTCGATCAGGTCGACGATGGCGTCGATCAGTGCGACGTCGGTCAGGAAATGCTGACCAAAACGCTTACGCGGGATATGCGACTTCATGCAGTGCCCGAGGCCCCGTCGCTATTGCCTGGCGAGCCATGCCCTGCCAGCCCTCGGGCGACTGCCGCGGAACCGGCTCCGCGGGACCGCTGGCAAGGTCCCCATGCCCATGAAGCGGCGCGCGCAGCGCGCAGGGGAGGAATCAGTCCAGCCATTCGCGCACTTCGACGAAGGCCTTGGTGCGCAGGTCCTTGACCCACTCCTGGTAGGCCTCGTCATACTTCTGCTCGCGCAGCGCGCCGCGGGCTTGGTCGCGCAGTTGCTTCATCTCGACCTCGACGGTGCGGCGCTCCAGCACCTGGATCAGGTGCACGCCGAATCGCGACACGACGGGACCGGAGATGCCGTTCAGCGGCAGCGCGTTCATCGCCTCCTCGAATTCGGGCACGAAGCCGCCGGCGCCCATCCAGCCCAGGTCGCCGCCCGCGGGGGCGCTGCCATCCTCGGAATTGGCCTTGGCGACGTCCTCGAACTTGGCCTGGCCACTCTCGATCTGGCGCTTCATCTCTGCCAGTCGCCGTGCGGCGATTTCCGCCGTGAGCTGGGCCGAGGGGCGCAGCAGGATGTGGCGGGCGTGGGTCTGCAGGCTTTGCGTCAGCGAAGCGCCGCCCTGGCGCTCGACGACCCGCAGGATGTGGAAGCCCGCGCCGCTGCGCAGCAGCTCCGGTGCGACCTCGCCGTTCTTCAGGCCGCGGACGGCATGAACGAAGATGTCGGGCAAACGGTCCGCCGGGCGCATGCCGATCTCGCCGCCGCGGGCCTTGTTGCCGTCCTCCGAGACCTCTCGGGCGACCTTGGCGAAGTCCTCGCCGCCCTTGATCCGGGCCAGCGCCGCCTCAGCGCGTGCGCGGCGTTCGGCCACAACGCTGTCGGCGGCCCCATCGGGCACGGTCACCAGCACCTGGGCCAAGTTGATCATGCCCCCGCTGGCCAGATCGTCGCGCTTTTTGTCCAGATAGGCGTCGATCTCGGCATCAGTGACCTTGATGCGGCCCTGCACCTCGCGCTCGCGCACGCGTTCGGTCATCATCTGGTCGCGCAGGTTCTCGCGGAAGCTCTTGTAGTCAGTGCCGTCCTGCTTGAGGCGTTCGCGCAGCTGCTCCATCGTCAGCTTGTTCTGCGCGGCCACGTTGGCGACGACGCGGTCCAGTTCGGCCTCGTCCACGCGCGGCCCGTTCTCTCGGGCATAGGTGACGAGGACACGATCCTCGATCAGTGCGTCCAGTGCCTGCTTGCGCAGGCCCGTGGTCTCGGGCATGACCTCGCCCTTCTGGCGGGCCTCCTGGCGCAGCCGCTCGGTGCGCTGGATGACCTCGCTCGCAGCGACGACGTCCTGGTTGACGACGGCGGCGATGTAGTCCCCCGGCTGCAGCGTGGGCGTCTGGGCCGAGGCGGAAAAGGCGGCCAGGGCCAGAACAAGGGGAGCGAGGCGATGCATCATGGTTGGAAGTCTGAACTCGGCGAGCGATCGGAGCTCAGCCTGCGGTAACCGGGGACATTGTCCTTCAAGACCTTGAGGGCGTTCGAACCCAGCTGCGACAGGCCGACCAGTTCCAGCTGCAGCATCAGCCGCGTGTTGGTTTCGGCCCGGCCGGTGGACAGGCGCTCGACGCCCCAGCGCAGCACCCAGCAGCCGGCGTCGTACTCGAAGCCGACTACGGAGTCCGTCAGGCGGCGGTCTCGCAGCGAGTACTGCACGCGCCCGGCGCTGTACCAGGCGCCGCCGCAGGACTTGCTGTCGGCGCCGCGCGAGGTCACGGGGCTGCCGTAGAGCGGCCATTGCCAGGCCAGCTCGACCTGTTCGCTCTGCGCCCGCGCCAGCCGGTAGGCGACGCTGACCGTCTTGAATGGCCCGGGCGAATAGCGTGCCCTGAGCACGGAGCGCACCGAGCGGTTGATCTCAGGATTGAACTCCAGCGTGCCGTCGGCCCACCACTTCTCGTCCAGGTGTGCTGCGGCGGCCAGCAGCAGGTCGGAGAAGCGCTGCGTGACCGGGGGCTGGCCGTCGGGCGTGATCCTTTGGTCGCGGAACAGGAAACGCTGGACGGCGCCCAGGCGCAGGATCTCCTCGCCCGACGTCGCGCCAACCCAGCGGCTGGTCACGCCCGCACTCAGGGCATGCAGGTCCGACACCCGGTCCACGCCCGAGAAGGGGTTGTCCGTATAGATGGAGTCGAAGTTGAAGTCCTTGGCCGCCGAGTCGAAGTTGGGCAGGTTGCTCTGGTCGCGGAAAGGCGTGTTCACGTAGAACAGCCGCGGCTCCAGGCTCTGGCGGTAGTCGCGGCCGAACAGCGTCGTGTCGCGCTCAAAGACCCAACCGTGGTCGATGCTCAGCGTCGGGATGACGCGGCCCATGCGGCGGCGGCCGTCGGCCTGCGGGCGGTCCAGGTCATAGGCCGCGGCGTTGAAGGAGGCGCGCGGAATGAACCACCAGGCTTCGCCGCCCAGCGGTGCAGCCACATGGCCCAGCGCGTGTACGCGCTGACCGCCGCTGGTCTGGCCCGGGCGCGCAGAGCCGGGCAGGTCAAAGCGGTTGTACTCCAGCTCCAGCCCGCCCTCCAGCCGCGCCTTGCGACCCCAGGGGCGGAAGCTGTCCAGCACGGCCTCGTCGGCCGCCGTCGTCATGCGTGCGCCGATCTGCGGGCTGCGCTGGTATGGCGAGTCGAACTGCGCTGTCGTGTCCGTGCCCTGCAACGCTTGCCAGCGCTGTACGCGGGCGTAGGTGTCGATCGCGCCCCAGGACAGCTCCCGGTGGCGGCTGATATTGAAGTCGCTGGCCATGAGCCGCGGCGTCTGGCTCTCGACACGGCGCGACATGTCCTTCCAGTAGTCGTCGTCGGAGACACGCTCGCTGCGGAGCCGGTAGCGCCAGTCGCCGAAGTTGCCGTCGTTGTTGAACTTGACGCTCCAGCGCGAGGCGCCGAACACGCGGTCGCTGGGCAGCAGATCGACGTTGATGCGGCCGGCGTGCCCGGGCTCCAGGTAGCGGAACTCGCTGTCCAGACCCACGCCTCGCTTGGTCATCATGAAGGGCGTGAACGTCGCGTCCCGCTGCGGCGCGATGTTCCAGTAGTAGGGCACCCCGGTCTCGAGGCCGCCGCGGTTGTCCAGGAAGATGTTGGGCGGCAGCCAGCCCGACTTGCGCTCAGAGCTGAGCGGGAAGGTCATGGACGGCGCGGCCAGGATGGGGACGCCCAGGAAGCGCAGCACCGCGCCGTCAGCCTCACCCTCGTTGGCGGCCAGATCCAGGCGCAGTTGCTTGGCGGTGATCTGCCAGGCCGGCTCCTGGTTCTCCACCGCCGGGCAGCTGCTGTAGCTGCCCTCGGTGGCGCTCATGTGCTCGCTGTCCTGGAACTTCAGCACTTTGGCCTTGCCGGCGCCGCCGGTCGCGGCGAGCAGGAACCGGGGCGTCAGGAACTCGCCCTCAAAACGGCTCACGTAGAGCTGCAGCAGCGGCCCGGTGAAGACATTGCCGTTGTGGTTGATGCGGACGTCGCCCTCAGCGCGCGCGAAGTCGTCGACGACGCGGTAATCGAGCTTGTCGGTGTTCATCACCAGCTCGCCGTAGCGCAGCTCGACGCCGTCGCGCCCCTGCGCCTGCTGGTCCACCTGGGCCGACAGCTGGCCGGCGGTGATGACCAGGGCCGGCTTGGCTGGTCCCGGCTTGGACGGCGCGACCAGTACCCGGCTGCCGCGCAGCGGCAGTGCGGCGTCGGTGGCTTGCTGTGCCGAGGCCTCGCCCCAGGCGCACAGGGCCAGGGCGATCAACGGGGGCAGCGGGGCGGGGCGGAAAAGGCGGGGCGAGCGCGACACAGGCAGCGGAAGGCTCGGAGTCGGTGAGGATGCCGGGGCCGGCGGTTCTTAGAATTTGATTATCCACGAGGGCTTTCACCCAATGATGCTGCCGAACTCCGCCCTGATCCAGGACTTGCAAGCCCATCCCGAAGACGCAGACCGCCTGATGCGGGCGGCGTGCGCCGAATTGCGCGCCCACCCCGCCGCGGCCATCCCGGCCGATGAGGCCGCGCTGCGCGCAGGCCTGCACCGCATTGCCGACACCGGCCTGGACGCCGTGCTGAAGCGCCTGCTCGACGACGCCCCGGAAGGTGCCGCCACCGACCGCATCGCCGCGCTGCTGCGTGCGCCCGAGCTGGCCTGGGATGAGGCTCAGGAAATCGATTGGGCCGTGCGCCACTGGGAGGCCAGCCGCGCGGACGGGTTGCTCGATGAGGCGCTTGCGGCCGACTTCGGCGAGTATTGGCGCCGGCTGGAATGGAGTGCGCTGCGCCAGCACCTGGTGCTGCTGGGCGGGGACCATCCGGAACAACGCCGGCTGCTGGCCTACATCGTCAAGACCGCTTCGCGCTACGTCGCGCTGGCGCCACTGAAGCGGGCGATGGAGGCGCGCTTCCCTGAATTCTTCGAGCTGGGCTTCAGCCTGCGCTAGGGCAGGTTGCGCAGCCGGCCGCCACCAGCCAGGGGTCCTTGTCCTCGCCGCCGAAGATTTCCAGCAGGAAGTCGAGGAAAGCCCGGGTGCGCGCGGGCACGTACTTGCGCGTCGGCATGCCGGCCCAGAGCGTCGTGCTGAACAGGCGCCACTGCGGCATGACCCGCTCCAGCGCCTGCTCAAGCAGCGCGTCCTCCACCATGAAGCTGGGCAGGCCGGCCACGCCAAGTCCGTGCAGGGCGGCGGCGTAGTTGGTGTCCATGTGCGTCGTCGACAGCGTCGCGCGCGACGGCACGATGGGCAGCGTGATCTCCTCGGCGCCGTCGCCGCGCTGCAGCGTCAGGCCCCGCATCAGCGAGGGCGTCGGCGGCAGCAGCGCGTCATGCTTCTTCAGCTCACTGGGGTGCTGGGGCCGGCCGCGGTGGTCGAGATAGTCGGGTGCGGCGCACAGGATGAACTCGCTGCGGGCCAGACGGCGGGCGATGAAGTCGCCATCCAGCAGCTCGCGGGACAGGAAGATGGTGAGGTCGTAGCCGTCGCCCACGGTCTCGACGGGGCCGGGTGAGGCGATCTCCAGCGTCACCAGCGGATAGGCGCGGTGGAACTTGGGCAGATGCTTGGCCAACTGATGCACCGCGATGGCCGGCGGGCACAGCACGCGCAGCAGGCCGCGCACCTCCTGGGTGGCCGATGCGGCCAGGGCCGCGGCCTCGTCCACGTCGGCCAGGATGCGCCGTGCTCGTTCCAGGTACGCCTCGCCTATCTCGGTCAGCGACAACCGCCGTGTCGTGCGGTTCAGCAGCCGCGTGCCGAGGTGGTCCTCCAATTCGGCCACGAGGCGGGTGACAACGGCCGGCGCCAGATCCAGCGCCCGTGCCGCGGCGGCGAAGCTGCCCTCGTCGATGACGCGGACGAAAACCTTGATGGCGCGGAGCTGATCCATCCTTCTCGATCAGGGATGCGCCGCCATCACCTGGGCGACGGCGGCCGTCAGCCGCTTGCCATAGGGCACGTGCAGGAACTCGTTCGGGCCGTGGGCGTTGCTCTTGGGACCGAGCACGCCGCAGACCATCATCTGCGCTGCCGGAAAACCCTTCTGCAGCATGCTCATCAGAGGGATGGTGCCGCCCTGGCCGATGTAGCCGACCGGCGCGCCGAAGTGGGCGAGGCTCGCATCGTTGAGCGCCTGGCTCAGCCAGGGTGTCAGGTCCGGCGTGTTCCAGCCCGTGGCGCCGAAGGCACCGGCGCGGCCATCGGGCACGAAGCTGACCTTCGCGTTGTAGGGCGCGTTGTCTTCCAGCAGGGCCTTCAGCTCCAGCGCTGCGGCATTGCCGTCGATCAGCGGCGGCAGGCGCAGGCTGAGCTTGAAGGCCGTGTACGGCCGCAACACGTTGCCGGCATTCTTCAGCTCCGGAAACCCGTCCGCGCCGACAACCGAAAGCGTGGGCCGCCAGGTGCGGTTCAGCAGCACCTCGACCGGATCGGTCGTCACCGGCAGCACCGGGCCACCATCCGCCCCGCAGGCCCAGGGCATGCGCTTGTAGACCTCGTCCTTCAGGATGGCCGCAGTCGCGCGGGCCTGCTCCAGGCGTGCGCCTGGGATCTCGCAGTGGAAGCTCTCCGGGAGCAGTCGCCCCGTCTTGCTGTCCTCCAGCCGGTCCAGCACCTGGCGCAGGATGCGGAAGCTGGATGGCACAGCGCCCGAGGCATCGCCACTGTGGATGCCTTCGGTCAGCACCTCCACCTTCAGCACGCCGGACACCATGCCGCGCAGCGAGGTTGTCAGCCACAGCTGGTCGTAGTTGCCGGCGCCGGAGTCCAGGCAGACCACCAGCGACACATTGCCCAGGCGCGGCTTGAGCAGGTCGATGTAGGCCGGCAGGTCAAAGCTGCCGCTCTCCTCGCAGGTCTCGATGACGCCCACGCAGCGTGGGCGCGGGATGCCCTGCTGGTCCAGCGCCATGATGGCAGTCAGCGACGCATAGACAGCGTAGCCGTCATCCGCGCCGCCACGGCCGTAAAGCAGGCCGTTCTCGTACTTGGGCGTCCACGGGCCGAGGTCGCTGCGCCAGCCGCTGAACTCGGGCTGCTTGTCCAGGTGGCCGTACAGCACCACGGTGTCGTCCGAGCCGGGCTTGGTGGACGGCACCTCGAAGAAGATGACCGGCGTGCGGCCCGGGATGCGGATGACCTCCAGCTTCAGCCCGGCGACCTTCTTGCTCTCCACCCAGGCGGCGGCCTGGGTCAGCACCTTGTCGATGTGGCCGTTCGCCGCCCA
>NZ_DASWYS010000073.1:0-18941 GCF_036404855.1 Roseateles sp. | reverse complement strand
CAACGATCCCAAGCAGACCGTCATCGCCGGCAGCAAGGCCGGCGCCGAGAAAGCCGCCGAGATCCTGAAGGCCGCAGGCGCCAAACGCGCACTGCCGCTGCCGGTGTCCGCGCCCTTCCACTCCAGCTTGATGAAGCCGGCTGCCGAGCGTCTGAAGGACAAGCTCGCCACCGTGCAGTTCCAGGCCGCCGCCTTCCCGGTGGTCAACAACATTGACGTGGCCGTGACGGACAACGCCGACGCGTTGCGCGACGCGCTGTATCGCCAGGCTTTCGGTCCGGTGCGCTGGGTCGAGGTCGTGCAGGCCCTCAAGGCCCGGGGCGTGGGCCACATCATCGAGGCCGGTCCCGGCAAGGTGCTGACCGGCATGGCCAAGCGCATCGATGCCGAGCTGCAGGCCGCGTGTGTCTTCGACCCTGCTTCGCTGGCCGAAGCGCGTGCGCTGCTGGGAGGTGGCTGACATGACTGAATCCACGAACAAGGGCGTCGCCCTCGTCACTGGCGCCAGCCGCGGCATTGGCCGCGCCATCGCGCTGGCCCTGGCCAACGAAGGCTGGCGCGTCATCGGCACGGCCACGTCGGAGTCCGGCGCCGCCGGCATCACCGAAGCCTTGGCCCCTCACGGGGGACGCGGCATCGTGCTGAACGTGACCGACGCTGCCGCGAGCCAGGCCGCCGTGGACGACATCGTCGCCAGGGACGGCGCTCTGAACGTCCTCGTCAACAATGCCGGCATCACCCGCGACACCCTGTCCATGCGGATGAAAGACGAGGACTGGGACGCCGTGCTGGACACCAACCTCAAGGCCGTCTTCCGCCTCGCCCGCGCCGCCACCAAGCCGATGATGAAGCAGCGCTCGGGCCGCATCATCAACATCACCTCGGTCGTCGGCGCCTCCGGCAATGCCGGCCAGGCCAACTACGCTGCCGCCAAGGCGGGCGTGGCCGGCCTGACCCGCTCACTGGCCCGCGAGCTGGGCAGCCGCGGCATCACGGTCAACTGCATCGCGCCGGGCTTCATCGCCACCGACATGACCGAGGTGCTGCCCGAGGCCCAGAAGGCCGCGCTGTTGGCACAGATCCCGCTGGGCCGCCTAGGCGCACCCGAGGAAATCGCCGCGGCGGTTGCCTTCCTGGCGTCACCCGGCGGTGCTTACATCACCGGCACCGAGCTGCACGTCAACGGCGGCATGTACATGGCCTGATCAGGCCCGGGCCCCCTGCTTTAGGGGCGCCCATCTAGAGCCCGTAGAATGCTGGGCTGTTTTCTGCAAACCCCTCCTGGAGGAGTCATGAGCGATATCGAAGCACGAGTCAAGAAAATCATCGCCGAGCAACTCGGCGTGGCGGAAGCCGACGTTACGAACGAGAAGGCTTTCGTTGCCGACCTGGGCGCCGATTCTCTGGACACCGTGGAACTGGTGATGGCCCTCGAAGACGAGTTCGGCATCGAGATCCCCGATGAAGAAGCCGAGAAGATCACCACCGTGCAGCTGGCGATCGACTACGCCGTCAAGCACCAGAAGGCCTGAGGCCTTTTCTCTCTCGCAACTCTGATCCCTGATCCGCACTGCATGACCCGTCGCCGCGTCGTCGTCACCGGTCTTGGCCTCATCAGTCCCGTCGGCAACACCGTTGCCGAAGGCTGGGCCAATATCCTCGCCGGACGTTCCGGCATCGCCACCGTCACCCGCTTCGATGCCAGCAATCTGGCATGCCATTTCGCGGGTGAGGTCAAGGGCTTCAAAATCGAGGATTACATCCCCGCCAAGGAAGCCCGGCACATGGATGGCTTCATCCATTACGGCTTGGCGGCGGCTTTCCAGGCAGTGCGTGATTCCGGCATCCCGACCGGCGATCAACTGACCGAAGAACAGGCCGAGCGCATCGGCGTGCTCGTGGGTTCCGGCATCGGCGGCTTGCCGCTGATCGAAGACACCCACACTGAGCTGATGAACCGCGGCCCGCGCCGCATCTCGCCGTTCTTCATCCCGGCCTCGATCATCAACATGATCTCGGGCCATGTGTCCATCAACTTCGGCTTCCAGGGACCCAACCTGGCGATCGTGACGGCCTGCACCACGGGCTTGCACGCCATCGGCGAAGCCGGCCGCCTCATTGAGTACGGCGACGCCGACGTGATGATCGCGGGCGGCGCCGAAGGTGCGGTGTCGGCGCTGGGCATTGGCGGCTTTGCCGCCGCTCGGGCGCTCTCCACCCGCAACGACGACCCCGCGACCGCCTCCCGTCCCTGGGACAAGGATCGCGATGGCTTCGTGCTGGGTGAGGGCGCTGGCGTGCTGGTGCTCGAGGAGTACGAGCACGCCAAGAAGCGCGGCGCCAAGATCTACTGCGAACTGTCGGGTTTCGGCATGGGTGCGGATGCGTACCACATGACGGCGCCCAACGTCGACGGCCCCAAGCGTTCCATGCGCGCGGCGCTGCGCAACGCAGGCGTCAACCCTGACCAGATCCAATACATGAATGCCCACGGCACCTCCACGCCGCTGGGTGACGTGAACGAGACCAACGCGATCAAGCTGGCTTTTGGCGACCACGCCAAGCAGATGGTCATCAGCTCGACCAAGTCCATGACCGGCCACCTGCTGGGCGGCGCGGGTGGCATCGAATCGGTCTTTACCGCGCTGGCCATCCGTGACCAGATCGCGCCGCCGACGATCAACATCTTCAACCAGGATCCCGAGTGCGACCTGGACTACTGTGCCAACGAGGCGCGGCCGATGAAGATCGAGTACGCCGCGAAGAACAACTTCGGTTTCGGCGGCACCAACGGCACGCTGATCTTCAAGCGCGTCTGACGACGCTGAGTTCCGGCGATGCGTCGCACGCCGCCGGTCGCCGCGCGCATCCTGCCTCAGCCGGCCTTGCAGGCCATCGCTCCTCGGATCGCGGCCTTCGCAGCCGCGGGGTCGGGGGCGCGGCACTTGGCGCTCGGGGCAGGGCCGGGTCGGCATGGCTGGGCGCCGCCACCGTCATGGCCTGGACCTGGTGTCGCACCGTGATGCTGCTGCGTCGGTGGCACCGGGAAGGCCAGGCCTGGCGCCTGACGGATCCTGGCTGCGCTGACAAGGCCCTGTTGCCCCTGGACCTGCTGATCGACCTCGGCCCGCGTGGGCTGCGGCCGTCACGCACTCGGCGGCAGGCAGAGGCGGCTTCGCGGGCACCGTTTTTCGCCGCGCCGGACGGCGCTGCACGGCAATGACGGCGGAGGCCGATGCGCTGCTGGTGCGGGAGGCCCAAAAGGGCAGCCGTGCCGCCTTCGACATGCTGGTGCTGAAGTACCAGCGTCGGGTCGAGCGCCTGCTGTCGCGCAGCGTCCGCGATCCCGCCGATGTGGCCGACCTCTGCCAGGAGACGTTCCTGGCTGCCTACCGCGCGCTGCCGGCTTTCCGCGGCGAGAGCGCCTTCTACACCTGGATCTACCGCATCGCCGTCAACGCCGCCAAGCGCCATCGTGCTCGCCAGCGCCCCGTTGAATCCCTGGACGATGACGAAGGAACTTTCGGCACGGACGCGACTCCAAGCGACGATGCGACCCCGGAGACCCTGCTCGCGGGGCGTCAGTTGGCCCGGGAACTGGACGACGCGGTCGCAGCCTTGGCTGAGGACCAGCGCCGGGCGCTGCTGCTGCGAGAGGTGGATGGTTTGAGCTACGACGAGATCGCCGACTTGATGGATTGCCCCCAGGGCACCGTGCGCTCGCGCATCTTCCGCGCGCGGGAGGCCATTGCCGCGCGGCTGCGTCCCCTGCTGGGGGGCGCTGGAGGGCGGCGATGGTGAGCCGTGCCGACGATGCGCTGACCGAAGCCCTGTCGGCCGTCATGGACGGGCGCGCGACGCCGGCCGACTGGGCGCGCGTGAGTGACGCTTGGGCACGAGACCCGGCCTTGCGCGATCGTTGGGCCCTTTGGCACACGGCCTCCGATGGACTTCGCACCGCTGAGCTGGCGCCGCTTCGCCGCGAACCCGATGCGCTGCTCGAAGCCCTGCATGCACAGCTGCCGGCCCCGGTGGCGTCGCAGCCGCGTGGGCGCGATTGGTGGCCCCCTCTTGCCGTCGCTGCCAGCTTTGTGGCTCTGGCCTTGGGTGTGGGCGCGTTGCGACCCGTTCCGGCGACGGACGCCTTCGTCGCCGCGGCAGCTGTCCCGACACCACGAGCGCAGGGGCTTAGCGGCCTGAGCTTTGCGCAGACGGCCGCAGGCCGTACGCTCCCCGGCGACGCACCCCCGGAAGTGATCGACTGGGGGCTGGCTCTGCCGGAGTCGGCCGCCTCCCGGCCCCTTCCTTGAAGCTGCGCCCCATCGCCCCATCTGTTCCGTCCTTCCCAGATCCCTTTCGTTGATTCCCGGAAATCCTATGCACGCTGAGAACCGCACCCACCCCGCGCGCGCGCGCTTCCTGCTTTCCAGCACGGCGCTGGCCTTTGCGCTGGCCCTGGGGCAGGCACCCGCCACCGCCCAGTCGCGCGAGCTGCCGGACTTCGCTGAATTGGTAGAGCGTGTCGGCCCAGCGGTCGTCAACATCCGCACGGCCGAGAAGGTCAGGATGGCCGAGGGTCAGGCCGAGATGAACGAGCAGATGCAGGAGTTCTTCCGCCGCTTCGGCATCCCGGTGCCCAACCAGCGCCGCGGCACGCCGCGCGGTGGCGGCACGCCGGATGATGATGGCCCCATGCGCCGCGGCGTCGGCTCGGGCTTCATCCTCAGTGCCGATGGCTATGTGTTGACCAACGCCCACGTCGTGCAGGGCGCAGACGAGGTCATCGTCACACTGACCGACAAGCGCGAACTCAAAGCCAAGATCATCGGTGCCGACCAACGCTCCGACGTGGCCGTCGTGAAGGTCGAGGCCTCGGGCCTGCCCGTCGTCAAGGTCGGCGACAGCAACAAGGCCCGCGTCGGCGAATGGGTCATGGCCATCGGCTCGCCGTTCGGGCTTGAGAACTCCGTGACGGCCGGCATCATCAGCGCCAAGCAGCGCGATACCGGCGACCTGCTGCCGCTGATCCAGACTGACGTGGCGATCAACCCAGGCAACTCCGGTGGCCCGCTGGTGAACATGCGCGGCGAGGTCATCGGCATCAATTCGCAGATCTACAGCCAGAGCGGCGGCTACATGGGCATCGCGTTCGCGATCCCGATTGCCGATGCGATCCGGGTGGCGGACGAACTGCGGGCCGGCGGCCGTGTCGTGCGTGGCTACCTCGGCGTGCTGCCTGACGACATCACCAAGGAGATCGCCGAGGCCATTGGCCTGGGCAAGCCGCAGGGCGCGGTGATCCGTTCGGTCATTCCCGGAAGCCCGGCCGAGAAGGCCGGTGTGGAGGGCGGTGACGTCGTCACCAAGGTCGACGGCAAGATCGTGGACAAGGCGGCCGACCTGCGTCGCCTCGTGGCCAACGTGAAGCCTGGCGCCAAGACGACGCTGACGGTGTTCCGTCGCGGTGCGACCAAGGACATCGTCGTCACCATCGGCGAGGACGAGCGCAGCAAGAAGCCGGGCAGTGACAGCGACGGCGGCCACGAGGCCCCGGCGACGGCGCCGAGTGCGGCCCTGGGACTCAAGGTGTCCGAGTTGAGCGAGGCGCAGCGCAAGGAGATGAAGCTCAAGTCCGGTATCAAGGTGGACAGCGCCACTGGTGCCGCAGCGCGTGCCGGGCTGCGCGAAGGCGATTTCATCCTCTCGGTGGACAACGTCGAGGTGACCTCGGTCAAGGCCTTCCAGGCTCAGATCGCCAAGGCGGACAAGGCCAAGGTCATCAACCTGGTGGTGCGCCGGGATGACGTGGTCAGCTTCGTCCTCCTCAAGCCGGCGCGCTGATGTCGCAGAAACCTGGGCTGTCTGCTCGGGCTTTCCGCGATGCGGCAAAGCGACGCCGGGCGGCGGCCAAGGTTGTCCACTGCTTCGGGAAGTTTGCGCCCGCTAACTTTCCGGAGGTTTCGTCGATTGTTCGTGCGGACCGCTAAAATCCGGCCCAGACGCGTCGCTGAATGGGTGTCTGTCGACGGAATCGACGCCCGTCGACAGCGCCCTGATTTGATCCACAGGCGATCCACAGGAACTTGTGGATAAGCTGTGGGTAAAAATCCTTGTTGGCAGCCTGCAACGGCCGGAAAACCAATGCTGGTGCGGTTTCCCGGCCGGGCCTTTTGGCTACAATGAAGGCCCAACAAGCAGTTGCCATACCTTTTGTTGGAAGGCACGTCGCCTCTTCGACGTGCCTTTTTTTTGCCTGCCGCCGCGCGGCTTCACCGCGCTTCACTTCGCTTTGCGAAGTCAGCGTGCGGCGCAACGGCCCCAAGCCGTTGTGTCCATCAGCACTGCGCTGCCGAGATCAGATGAACCACATCCGCAATTTCTCCATCATTGCCCACATCGACCACGGCAAGAGCACCCTGGCCGATCGCATCATCCAGCGCTGCGGAGGGCTGAGCGACCGGGAGATGGAAGCGCAGGTGCTGGATTCGATGGATCTGGAGCGTGAGCGTGGCATCACGATCAAGGCGCAGACGGCCGCGCTCCAGTACAAGGCCAAGGACGGGCAGGTCTACAACCTGAACCTGATCGACACGCCGGGGCACGTGGACTTCTCATATGAAGTGAGCCGTTCTCTGTCGGCGTGCGAGGGCGCACTGCTGGTGGTCGACGCATCCCAGGGCGTGGAAGCGCAGACGGTGGCCAACTGCTACACGGCGCTGGACCTGGGTGTCGAGGTCGTGCCGGTGCTGAACAAGATGGACCTGCCGTCCGCCGACCCGGACAACGCCAAGGCCGAGATCGAGGACGTCATCGGCATCGACGCCGATAACGCCATCCCCTGCTCGGCCAAGACAGGCATGGGCATCGACGAGATCCTGGAAGCCGTCATCACCCGCATGCCGGCGCCGCGCGGCAATCCCGAGGCCGCGCCGCGCGCCATGATCATCGACGCCTGGTTCGACAACTACGTCGGCGTCGTCATGCTGGTGCGCGTGGTGGACGGCGAGCTGCGCAAGAGTGAGCGCATCCGCATGATGGCGACCAACGCCGTCTATCCCATCGAGCACCTGGGCGTGTTCACGCCCAAGAGCGAGAACCGCGACGCGCTGAAGGCCGGCGAGGTGGGCTTCATCATCTGCGGCATCAAGGAGCTCGCTGCTGCCAAGGTCGGCGACACCATCACGCTGGAAAAGAAGCTGCCCAACAACGCCGGCCCGGCGACCGAGGCGCTGCCCGGCTTCAAGGAGATCCAGCCCCAGGTGTTCGCGGGCCTGTATCCCACCGAGGCCAGCGAGTACGACCAGTTGCGCGACGCGCTGGAGAAGCTCAGCCTCAACGACGCCTCGCTCCGCTACGAGCCCGAGGTCAGCCAGGCGCTGGGCTTCGGCTTCCGCTGTGGCTTCCTGGGCCTGCTGCACATGGAAATCGTGCAGGAGCGCCTGGAGCGTGAATTCGACCAGGACCTCGTCACCACGGCGCCCAGCGTCATCTACGAGGTGGAGCTGAACGACGGCGAGGTCATCCAGGTCGAGAACCCCTCCAAGATGCCCGACATCGGCCGCATGCGCGAGATCCGCGAGCCGATCGTCACGGTGCACCTGTACATGCCGCAGGACTATGTCGGCGTCGTCATGACGCTGGCCAACCAGAAGCGCGGCATCCAGCTCAACATGGCCTACCACGGCAAGCAGGTCATGTTGACCTACGAGATCCCGCTGGCCGAGATCGTGCTGGACTTCTTCGACAAGCTGAAGTCGGCCTCGCGCGGCTATGCGTCCATGGACTATGAGTTCAAGGAATACCGGGCGGCCGACGTCGTCAAGGTCGACATCATGATCAACGGCGACCGCGTCGATCCGCTGGCCATGATCGTCCATCGCAGCCAGAGCCAGTACCGCGGCCGCGCCGTGGCCGCCAAGATGCGCGAGCAGATCCCGCGCCAGATGTACGACGTGGCCATCCAGGCCGCCATTGGCGCCAACATCATCGCGCGCGAGAACATCAAGGCGCTGCGCAAGAACGTGCTGGCAAAATGCTACGGCGGTGACATCACCCGCAAGCGCAAGCTGCTGGAAAAGCAAAAGGCCGGCAAGAAGCGCATGAAGCAGATCGGCTCGGTGGAAGTGCCGCAAGAAGCCTTCCTCGCCATCCTGCAAGTCGACGATTGAACTCCCCCATCCAGCCTTGAAAACCTCCCTGATGAGCGCTCTGACCGGTGTTTTGTACGCGGCCCTGGTGGCCTATCTGGGTGGCTGGTACGTCGGCCGCTGGAACGGCAACTTCGCGTTGCTGCTCTTCATCCTGACGACGGTCACGCTGTTCTACTGGCTGGCCGAGCGCTTCCATTTCGCGCCCGCCCGTCGCGCAGCGGCCGATGCGCTGGCCGCCAATGACGCCAAACGCCGCGAGACCCTGGCCGCCCAGGGCATCTCGCGCGTGGATGGCGATATCGAGCCGGCCCGCCAACAGATCCTGCAGCAGCCCTGGTGGCTGGACTGGACCGCGGGCCTGTTCCCGGTCATCCTCGTGGTCTTCCTGCTGCGCAGCTTCCTGTTCGAGCCGTTCAAGATCCCGTCGGGCTCGATGGTGCCCACGCTGCTCGTGGGCGACCTCATCCTCGTCAACAAGTTCCACTACGGCGTCCGCCTGCCGGTGCTGAACAAGAAGATCATCGCCAACAACGACGTCAAGCGTGGCGACGTGATGGTCTTCCGCTACCCGGAGGATCCCAGCACCGACTTCATCAAGCGCGTGGCCGGTATCCCGGGCGATGAGGTGAGCTACATCAACCAGAAGCTCTACATCAACGGCCAGGCCGCTCCCGTTCAGCCCCAGGGCAACTTCTACGACGAGGATGGCCGCGTCTACCGTCAGCGCTTCCTGGAGAAGCTGGGCGAGAAGGAGCATCAGATCCTCGTCCAGCCGGACGCGCAGCGCTTCTTCCGCGCCGATCGTGCCGACGGCCCGTTCCCATTCAGCGAGAACTGCCGCTACACCATCGAGGGCGTGACCTGCAAGGTGCCGGCCGGTCACTACTTCATGCTGGGCGACAACCGTGACAACTCGCGCGATTCACGCTTCTGGGGTTTCGTGCCCGACGAGAACATCGTCGGCAAGGCCTTCTTGGTCTGGATGAATTTCGGTAACCTCAAGCGCGTCGGAACCTTCTTCGATTGATTCGATTGATGCAGATGAGCCACCGTCGTCCCGCTCGTACCACCTTCCCGTCTTCTCCGCGCAGCCAGCGCGGCCTCACGCTGATCGGCCTGCTGTTCTGGGGCGGTGTCATCGCCGTGGTGGCCGTCATCGGCATGAAGGTCTTCCCGACCGTGCTCGAGTACTACACCGTACAGCGCGTCGTGGACCGCATCGCGGCGGGCAACCCCGCCACCGTGCCTCAGGTGCGTCAGGAGTTCGACAAGGCCAGGCAGGTCGAGTACTCCATCCAAAGCATCAGCGGCGGCGACCTGGTCGTCACCAAGGACGGCAGCGACAAGGTGGTCATCGAGTTCGCCTGGGACCGCGAGATCGACCTGTTCGGCCCGGTCTACCTGATGATCAAGTACCGGGGCAAATCGCGTTGACCGTGTCGACGCCGGCCTCGCGTCAATGAACGCTGCGCTCGACGACCTGCAACGCCGCCTCGGCCATCGCTTCCAGCGGACCGAGCTGCTGGCCCGCGCGCTGACGCATCGGAGCTACGGCGCGGACCACAACGAGCGGCTGGAATTCCTCGGCGACGCCGTGCTGAGCCTGGCTGTCTCCAGCCTGCTCTACGAGCGTTACGCCGGCTCCGATGAGGGTGACCTGACCCGCGTGCGCGCCCACCTCGTGCGCGAGGACAGTCTGCACAAGCTGGGACTGGCCCTGGGACTGCCGACCGTGCTGAAAATGTCCGACGGTGAGGCCCGTGGCGGCGGCGCGCAGCGCCCCTCCATCCTGGCTGACGCCGTCGAGGCCCTGCTCGGCGCCGCCTACATGGACGCCGGCTACGACGCCGCGCTGGGCATCGTGCGCCGCCTGCTCGGCGAGACCATTGCCACCTCGACCAGCGCCGGCGACTTTGCCAAGGACGCCAAGACCGCGCTGCAGGAGTGGCTGCAGGCCCGCCGCATCGCCGTGCCGAGCTACCGTATCGTCGCGACACGGGGGCAGGCCCATGCCCAGACCTTCGAGGTCGAATGCGCCGTGCCGGCGCTCGACGTCGCCGAACTGGGTGTCGGCCGCTCCCGCCGCACCGCCGAGCAGGAGGCCGCCCGCCGCCTGCTGGATAGACTGACTGCCGAACGAGGCAAACCATGACTGAGCCCAAGCCCGCATCCGAAGTACCGCAGCGCTGTGGCCTGATCGCCATCGTCGGCCGCCCTAACGTGGGCAAGTCGACACTGCTCAATGCCCTGGTGGGCCAGAAGGTCAGCATCACGTCCGACAAGGCGCAGACCACCCGCCACCGCATCACTGGCGTGCGCACGGTGGACGAGGCGCAGTTCGTCTTCGTCGACACCCCGGGTTTTCAGACCAAGCACAACGCCGCGCTGAACCGAACCCTGAACCGCACGGTGCATGGCGTGCTGGCCGACGTGGACCTGGTGCTGTTCGTCGTCGAGGCCGGCCGCTTCGGCCTGGACGACGCCAAGGTGCTGGGCCTGCTGCCGGAGGACAAGCCGGTCGTGCTGATCGCCAACAAGCTGGACGCCGTGCATCGACGCGCCGAGCTGGCGCCCTGGCTCAAGGGCATGCAGGAGCGTCGCAACTTCGCCGAGTTCGTGCCGCTGTCGGCCAAGAAGGAAGCGGACGTGACCCGCCTCTTCAAAATCCTGAAGCCCTACCTGCCGGAGCAGGGCTGGTTCTACGACGAGGACGCGCTGACCGACCGCAGTGAGAAGTTCCTGGCCAGCGAGATCATCCGCGAGAAGCTGTTCCGCCTGACCGGCGACGAGCTGCCCTACACCTCCACCGTCGTCATCGACAAGTGGGAAGAGGAGGGCGAGCTGCGCCGCATCAGCGCCAGCATCGTCGTCGAGCGTGACGCCCACAAGGGCATGATCATCGGCCAGGGCGGCGAGCGCCTGAAGCGGATCGGCTCGGAGTCGCGTCAGGAGCTGGAGCACCTGATGGACGGCCGCGTGTTCCTGGAGCTGTGGGTCAAGGTGCGCTCCGGCTGGGCGGATACCGAAGAGCATCTGCGCAGCTACGGCTACGAGTGATCCCGTGAGCGCCAGCCGCACCCCGTCGGTGCAGCCCGCGTACGTGCTGCACCAGCATGACTGGAGCGAGTCCAGCCTGATCCTCGATCTGTTCACGCGCGAGTCCGGGCGCATCGCCGTGGCAGCCAAGGGCGCCAAGCGGCCTTACTCGCAGCTGCGCGCCGTGCTGCTGCCGCTGCAGCGCATCACCGTCAGCCTGTCTCGGCCTGCCAAGGCCGACGGCGGCGAGGTGCAGACGCTGCGCAGTGCCGAGTGGGGCGGCGGGGCGACCCTGCCCCATGGTGCCGCACTGTTCTCCGGCTATTACCTCAACGAGCTGCTGCTCAAGCTGATGGCGCGCCACGACCCGCATCCGCAGCTCTTCGACGCCTATGCCGATGCGTTGGCTCACCTCGCAGAAGGAGACGCCGTGCTGCGAGCCTTCGAGATCAAGCTGCTGGCGGAACTGGGGCTGCTGCCCGACCTGAGCGTCGTCACGCCGACCCAGGCACCCATTGATCCCGCCCGGCGCTACCAGCTGTCCGCCGAGTCCGGCCTCATCCCGCCCACCGGCGACGCCAGTCTCCCCGGCGCGCTGCTGATCCAGATCCAGGCCGCGCTGTTGCACGGCAGCCCTTCCGCGTTGCGTCAGACCTGCGCGGCGGCGCCCCAAATCTTGAAGACCACGCTGCGTGGCCTGCTCCACTACCATCTGGGCCACCAGCCGTTGCGCACCCGCGCACTGATGGTGGACGTGCAACAACTGCTCGATGCCTGAGATGAATCCTCTCGCCCACGCCGACCACCGCTGCGCCCTGTCGGTCAACGTCAACAAGGTTGCGTTGCTGCGCAACACCCGCCATCTCGGCATCCCGAGCGTGCTGCGTGCCGCTGAGCAATGCCTGCTGGCGGGCGCGCAAGGCATCACGGTCCACCCTCGGCCGGATGCCCGCCACATCCGCGCTGGCGACGTCGACGACCTCGCTGCCTTCCTGAAGGACTGGTCCCACGCGGAGTTCAACATCGAGGGCAACCCGACGCAGAACCTGATGGACTTCGTGCGCCGCCACCGCCCGCACCAGGTCACTTTCGTGCCCGACGCGGAAGATCAGTTCACCTCCGACCATGGCTGGACGCTGCCGACCGATGCCGAGCGCCTGCGCCCGTTGATCCAGGAAGCGCAGGGGCTGGGCGTGCGCGTCAGCCTCTTCATGGACCCCAACCCTGCCACCATGGCCGCCGTGGCCGAGCTGGGCGCGGACCGCATCGAGCTGTACACCGAATCCTTCGCCAGCGCCTTCGGCACGGCGCGCCAGGCCGAGGTGCTGGACAGCTTCACGGCGACGGCCGAGGCGGCCTTGAAGGTCGGCCTGGGCATCAATGCCGGCCACGACCTCAATCGTGACAACCTCAGCGTCTTCCTGCGTCACGTGCCCGGCGTGCTGGAGGCCTCGATCGGCCACGCTCTCATCGCCGACGCGCTGGAGCTGGGCTATGCCGAGACGGTGCGCGCCTACTTGCGCGTCATCGCGACGGCGTACGCATGAACCTGCGGCGCGCCCGCGCAGACGATGCCTCTCGCCTCGCTGCGCTCGCGCACTGGGTGTGGCTGGACGCCTATGCCAAGGACGGCGTGGAGCCGCGCTTCCTGCCCTATCTGGCAGCGTCGTTCACGCCGGCCGCGTTCGAGCAGCTGATCGCCGACCCGCAGCAGGCGCTGTGGCTGGTGGAGGGCGAGCGTGGTGCAGTGCAAGGCTTCGCCCAGCTCCGGCAGGGCGTGCTGGCACCGACGTCGGCTGCCGAGCCTTGGCGAGTCGAGTTGGAGCGGCTCTATGTCGCGCCGCCTTGCACCGGGCAAGGCGTGGGTGCACGTTTGCTGGGCGCCGCGCGTGGCCACTGGCCGGGCGAGGCGCTGTGGCTCAGCGTCTGGGTGGGCAACGACGGCGCCCAGCGCTTCTATCGCCGTGAGGGCGGTCGCATCATCGGCGAGACCGACTTCGTGCTCGATGGCCAGCCCATCCGCAACCTCCTGTTTGCTTTTCCATGATCTACGGCATCGGTACCGACATCTGCGACATCCGCCGCATCGAGGCCACGCTGGCTCGTCGCGGCGAACGCTTTGCCGAGAAGGTGCTGGGGCCGGACGAGCTCAGGGTCTTCCGGGCCCGCCGCGCGCGCGCCGAGGCGAGAGGCCTGCGCTACCTGGCGACGCGCTTTTCTGCCAAGGAAGCTTTCAGCAAAGCCATCGGCCTGGGCCTGCATCTGCCGATGCGCCTGCCGGACTGCCAGATCCTCAACGAGGCCAGCGGGCGGCCGGTGCTGAAGCTCTCCGGCGCGCTGGCGGACTGGTTCGCCGAGCGGAACTTGAGCGGGCAGGTGACGCTCAGCGACGAGACCGACTACGCGGTCAGCTTCGTCGTCGTCGAAAAGACCTAGGGCTTCTTCTTGGCGGCCGGCTTGGCCAGCGATTCGCCCTTGGACTGCATGTCCATGTCCATCTCCATCAGCATGCGCCCGTTGTCGGGGCCGTTCATCGTCATCTTCATGTTCATCGACAGGCGGCTGGCCTGCTGAAGCCGGTCGGCCAGGCGCAGCGAGCTGCTGCCCTTGCCGCTGCCGCTGATCACCATCTGCATCATCGGGGGTGGGGCATCGGCAGCGTCGGCTCCAGCGGCAGATGCCGCCGACGCAGCTGCCGCGGGGCGGGGCAGCGGGGTGTTGATGTCCATCTTGAGGTCCATGGCCAGGTCGAAATGAGCCACCCCGTTGGCCACGCGGACCAGCGTGTAGCGCACCGTGCTCTGCATGTTGCCCGCGCTGCCAGGCATGGGCATGGGCAGGGCCATGTTGAACGGAACATCGACGCTTTCGCCAATCTTCAGCGGCCGCTGGCTCAGCGCCTTATACAGCTGCAGGGCCTCGCCGATCACGGCAGTGGCCTGCTGGCCCATGGCGGCCTTCAGCTCCGGCGAACCGCCATCGAACTGCTGCACGTCGAAGCTGAAGTCCTTGGGATTGAAGCGGGCAGAGAAGCTCAGATCGCCCGTCTTGCTCTTGGGCAGCGGTGTCGTCCTGCCGCCCACCTCCATGGTGCCGCTCTTGTTGCTGACGGACACGGTCACCGGCAGCCACCCCCCGGTGTCGGCCATGCCGACCTTCATGACCTGCTGCATCTGCAGGGCCATCTTCACAGGTCCGGTCTGGCTCATCTGCGTCGCTGTCTGGGCGATCTTGGCGCGTTGTTCCTCAGTGGCATCCGGACCGGCTTCGAGACGCATGCGCATGACGGCCTGCATGTCGATCGTCTGGCGCTGATGCTGGCCGGCGCGTGGTGTGGTGTCGAAGCTGACGGTAGCTGGCGCCGCCTGCGCCGACAGGTTGAGGCCCAGAAGTGTGGCCAGCAAGGTCAGGCGCGACAGGCGCAGTGAGGAGGCAAAGGTCACGAGAGCAACTCCATGAAGAAACGAAAAAGGGGGGCGTCAGCGCGGGTGGAACAGCAGTCGTTCGGCCAGCTCGCGCCGGGCCGGGGGCTGGGCCGGCAGCCGATCGAGCAGGGCGATGACGGGCTCGCAGGCGGTGCCGGAACCCGGGGAGTCAGGTGCGTCCGCCCACAGTCGGGCCAGCATGCCCTGAGCCGCCGGCCCGACCGAGCGGCTGAGCACCTCGATCTCGATACCGCTCGGGGGCTTGGGTTGCCGGCGTGCTGGCGGGCTGCTGGCGACGTCCAGCAGCCATTGGGTCTCGCGGACCTGCAGTTCCTGCGGCACCTGCTGGCGTGCGCCCAGGCGGCCATCCAACAGGTCTCGGCAGGCCGGACGGGCGCCCGGCTGGGCCGGCGCGCGCAGCGCCTTCAGTTGGTCGGCGACGATCTGCACATAGCGCCGGCGCAGGACGCCGTCCGCGCCGTTGACCAGGCCGGGCATCTGCGCTGCCAGCGGCGCCAGGGCGGCGGCCTGGACGACGTCGTCGGCGGCGCCGGCCGCGCGCGCGGCAGACATGCGACGGGCGACCGTGTCTACGGTGCCGGGTGCGCGCCGGTCCAGCGCCTCCCAGACCGGATGCATGCGCAGCGCATCGTCGTAGTCGGCCAGGGGCGCGGCGATGGGCGGCAGTGAGATGGCCATGGTGCGTGGCGACGGCGCGATCAGTGCATGCGCCTGCAGCTCCTCGCGCGGCACGAACCACATGCTGTTCGAAGCGGTGCGCAGCGTCTTGTCGATCATGCTCTGCGGCAGGCCCAGCTCCCGGTAGGTCTTGGCCAATTGCTGGTTGGCCAGCTCCTCGAAGACGGGGTTGTAGGTGCCGGTCGAGGCGCGGTGGAAGCCCAACTGCCCCTCCGGCGCCAGGTGGCGCGGGCTGCCTGCCAGGAAGACCAGCGTGCAGGCGCTGGCACAGGTGCCCACGGCGCGCGCTTCATGGCGGTGCTCCTTCAACGCGCTGGCCATGCGTTCGGCCTCGCGCACGCGGCCGCCCGGCGAGGACAATTCCACGCGCTTGAGTCCGCGTGCAGCCTCGCTGCCCAGCAGGGTGCGCAGCCGCTCACCGTCGCCCATGCCGATGACGCCGTCCAGGCGCAAACTGCGGCCGTCGGCGGAGAAGCTGAACTTGGCTTGGCCTATCGGGTCAATCCCGCGTGCCATCTGCCAGAACTCGTCCATGCTGGGTAGGAAACCGAACAGCACAGAGACAGCGAGCTGCAGGGTACCGAGCACGAGGCTGATGCGGGCCAGCCAGCCCCACAGCAGCGAGCCGTGGTGATGCAGATAGGCCGTGGCCGCGCGCCAGGTGCCGACCAGGCACCAGACGTCCAGTGCGACCAGCAGCGGGAAGCCCAACAGCACCACGATGGCGCTGACCTGCAGCGAGTCACCCTTGACGCTGATCCAGCTCATCAGGCCGGACAGCAGCAGGGCCAGCGGCGCGGCGACGAGGAAGTTGTTCAGCCAGTAGCTGCGCGCCAGGCTCAGCTCGCCCCGCCAGTGGCGGGCGAAATAACCCGTCTTCGGCGCAGCGGTGGGGCGCGGCACGCGGCCCGGCTTGGGGCGCGGGCGGTGCGAGGCCTGTTGCCAGGCTGCCGGTGCCTCGGCAGGCGGCGGCGACGCGAGGGGCTCCGCGGCGGCTGACGTCGGGTCGATGTAGGGGCGCTGGGTCATGCAGGCACCGTCAGAAATAAGAATGCCGCCCGGCGGGCAACCGGGCGGCATCGTAGATGCGCGGCACGTGTGCAGCGCGGCGGGCGGCCCGGGTAATTTCACCCTTGCCGGCCCGGAGCGGCGTCAGCCGCGGTAGTTGTTCTGCATCGGGTAGCGCCGCGCCACCAGCGCGAACAGCAGTGCCGCCACCAACGCGAAGCCGGCGAAGAAGAACATCAGGCAGGCGGTCTCGCTGTAGCCGGTGGCGTGGATGGCCGCCAGCGCGCCGGGGCTCTTGATGCTGACGTTGGACAGCAGCACCCACAGATTGCCCACCGTCACCGACAGGCTCCAGAAGCTCATGATGGTGCCCTTCATGGACAAGGGCGCCTGGCTGTAAGCGAACTCCAGGCCGGTGGCCGACACCAGCACCTCGCCCAGCGTCAGTGCCACATATGGCAGCATCTGCCAGACGATGCTGACCGTGTCGCCGGCGTCCAGCCAGAGCTGCAGCGTGCCGGCAAAGATCCAGGCGACGCCGGCCAGCGCAAGGCCCGCGCCCATGCGGCGCAGCGCCGTGACCTTCAGGCCCATGCGCGCCAGCGCCGGGTAGAGCACCAGGTTGTTGAAGGGGATGAGGATCATCACCAGCGCCGGGTTCAGCGCCTGCATCATGGAGGACTGGAACCACTCGGGCTTGGCCATCTGGTCTGCCTGCAGTACCCAGGTCGAGGCCTTCTGGTCGAACAGCGACCAGAACGGCGTGACGAGGGCGAACAGCACCAGCACGCGCAGCACGGAGCGCGCACCGTCCACCGCTTCGTCCGGATGCACGCCACGCGCACGCTCCAGCTGCAGTGCGGCACCGATGCCACCGAAGCCCATCACGAGCACCAGCGCCAGGCAGACTGCGGCGACGAAGCCCAGGCTGCCCATCTGGCTCAGGCTGTAGGCCGCGCCGACCAGCCCCAGCGCCGCAACGCCCAGACCGAGGCCGCCGGCCTTCAGCGCCGTCCACACCACCTTCAGGAAGCTGTGCGGGTTGGCGCCGCGCGGCGGCTGGTGCACGTACTTCTTGCGGCCGCTCCAAAGGATCAGCGTCGCCACGCCCATCAGCACGCCCGGGAGACCGAAGGCCACGCTGGCGCCGAAGGCCTTGAGGATCACGGGCATCAGCAGCGAGGCGAAGAAGCTGCCGAAGTTGATGATCCAGTAGAAGGCGTCGTAGACCTTCTGTGCCAGCGAGCGGTTGCTCTTGTCGAACTGGTCGCCGACGAAGCTGCTGACCAGCGGCTTGATGCCGCCCGAGCCGAGCGAGATCAGGAACAAGCCGAAGTAGAAGCCGCGGATGTTGTCCTCGAAGATCGCCAGGCAGGCATGACCCGCGCAATAGACGAGGCTGAGCCAGAAGATGGTGGGGTACTTGCCGAAGAAGCGGTCGGCCAGCCAGCCGCCCAGCAGCGGGAAGAAATAGACACCGATGACGAAGGTGTGGAACACCTCCTTGGCCTCGGCCTTGCGCAGGTCCTCGGGGATGGCCAGCAGCAAGCTGGTCATCATGAAGACCGTCAGGATGTTGCGCATGCCGTAGAAGCTGAAGCGCTCGCATCCCTCGTTGCCGATGATGTAGGGGATCTGCGGCGGCATCTTGGCCGGCGCCGTGTTCGCGTGGAGGTTCGCGGTAGTCGTGCTCATGGACGCCTCGATGAAGGTCGAGAAAGCAAAACGCCGCCGGCTTGTGACCGGCGGCGTTTCAGGGGTCAGCCGGTCACGCCTCGAAAGGCAGCTTGACCTGGCTCAGGTCCTTGCGGGTCTCGACGAGCACCAGCGGACCTTCGTCGACGACCACGACCGGCGCCGGCTCGCGGCCAAGCGCGGCCGGTGTGGGCTCGGCGGCGATGGCGGCCTGGGCGGCGGCGATCTTGTCGGCGTCGGAGTTGACCCATTGCAGGCCGGCGCCTTCGGCAATGGCTTGCAGCTCGTTCATCGGCAGCTTGAAGGCTTCGACGACCGGTGCCGGGGCTGGGACGGGCGCAGGCGCGGCGACCATGGGTGCCGGTGCCGGTGCCGGCGCAGCGGCCATGGCGTCCTCGATCAGCGAGCTCTGCACCGGAGCAGCGGGAGCGGCCTGCTCGGCGGCGGCGGTCTCGTCGTTGGCCAGCGTGTCCTGACCTTCGACGGCACCTTCCTCACGGCGGTTGCGATTGCGGTTGCGACCACCGCGGCGGCGGTTTTCACGGCCATGGCCTTCGCCAGCGTCATCGCTCTCGACCGGCGGCACGCCGTCGGCGGGGGCTTCGGCCGGCGTTTGCGCGGCAGCGTCGACGGTGCCTTCTGCGGCTTCTGCGCCGGCAGTGCCGGACGAATCCTCACGGTCGCGACCCCCGCGGCGGCGGCGGCGGCCACGGCCTTGGCGCTCCTCGCCCGCCGGCGTGTCACCGGTCGGAGGCAGGGCGGCTTCGGCTTGGCTGTCGACGAAGGTGGGCGGCGCGTCGTGGACGGCGGCCAGGTCCTCGCTCAGCGGCGCAACGGCCGGCAGGGCGGCCACGGCTTCGACCGGCGGGCGCTCCTGACGCTCGCCACGTGGGCGGCGCTCGCCACGTTCACCGCGCTCGGGGCGCTG
>NZ_DASWYS010000072.1:0-9415 GCF_036404855.1 Roseateles sp. | reverse complement strand
TTGCGCCTCCTCAGAACTTGTAGTTGAACTGGACACCGACGATGGTGGCCTTGGTGGTGTAGTTGCCGCGCGCCGTGGAGTAGGCGCAGTTGCAGGGCGTCTCGCCGTCGCCGTCGTCGGTGGCCTCCATCGCCGCATCCTTCAGCTTCACGTGGCCGAAGGAGAAGTCGACGCTGGCGCTGTCGGTCAGGGCCCAGTTGGCACCCAGCGCGTACCAGGTGCGGTGGGCGTCGGGCAGGGCCGGGCTGCGGGTGTTGGAGGGCACGGGCGAGCGGTCCTTGCTGAAGCCCGTCCGCAGCAGCAGGGTCGGCATCACGCGCCATTGCGCGCCGACGGAGACTTTGCTGCTGTCCTTCCAGTGCTCGGCGGTGATGGAGTCGGCCGTGGAGTTCGCGAAGTCGATGCGCAGCTGCTTCAGCCGCGAGTCGCGCGTCCAAGTGAAGTCGGCCATCACGGCGATGGTGGACGTCACTTGGTGGAAACCGTGCAGCGACAGCGTCTCAGGCGTGTGCACGGAGAGGCTGGCATCGGAGTCGTTGTGATCCAGCGCCGACACGCCGTTGTACGGTGAGGCCGTGATGGCGGCCAGCACGTTGGCGGGCAGATTGGCCGGCTGCGTCCAGTCGGCGCTGCCCTTGAGCTTGTGGCTGACACCGCTGCGATAGGTGGCTCCCAGCCGGGTGCCGGCGACGGGCTCCCACAGCAGGGCGAGGTTGAAGCCGATGCCCCAGTCCTTGCCCTTGATGGCGATGGAGCCGTCGTAGGCCGGGTCGCCGAAGATCTGCGCGGCCTGCTGCTGCAGCTGCAGGGCCAGGCCCGGCGCACCGCCAGCCGCCGCCTGGTGGGCCGCGTTGAGCAGGCCGGCCGCGTAGACCGAGGCGTAGGGCACTGCGCGGCGCAGCTTGCCGTCCATGTACTCCAGGTTGAGACCGGCCGCGAGCGACAGGTCGGCCCTGGGCTTGAAGGCGATGTTGGGGTTCAGCGAGAGGGACTGCAGCTCGACCTTTTGCAGGTTGTAGCGGCCGCCCCAGTCGGGCCGGTAGTTCAGCTTGGTGCCCCAGGGCACGAACACGCCCAGGCCGTAAGCCAGGGTGTCCGAGTCCCTGTAACTCAGGTAGGCATGGGGCACGACGACGGGCTTGGTGAAGTCCACCGTGTCGCCGACGGTGCTGATCGCGCGCGGCGCCAGGCCGGAGCCGGGCAGCGAGATGGTGGAGCCTGCATCCGTGAAGCGGGCCTTGGCGTCCAGGTAGTCCAGCACGCCCGAGAAGTTCCAGCCGGGGGACAGCCGCGTGATGCCGGCGGGGTTGGCGAACAGCGTGCTGGCATCTGCCGCTTCGGCCCCATTGGCGTTGGCCGTGCCTTCAGCGGCGGCGCTTTGCGTGCCGAATCGGTAGCCGGCTGCTTCGACCGTGAGGGCCAGTGGCAGCAGCGCGAGGGCGGCCAGCAGCGGGCGCAGCGCACCCGCGGAACGAGGATTGCTCATGATGGATCTGTCTCCGTAATCTTGCGTAACCCCAGCGATTGTGCGCAGCGGCTGTGTCGGTCGTAGGACAAGAGAAACCCTGGACTTGAGAGGCCTCTCTAGTGTTGGCTGGGCGCAACCACCCAGCCAATCCCACGTGCGAGGCTCAGGCAGGCCGGACCAGCTTGGAGCGCGCCCAGTCATCGGCCACGCGAGCGGGCGTGGAGTCGGCCGCCTGCACGCGCTGGAGCAACTCCTCGACGCGGCCGGCGATACGGCTCACCTCTGCCATCACGGCGGCTTCCTCGCCTTCATTGCGGTATTCGCGGGCGACGCTGATGATGCCGCCAGCGTTCACCAGGTAGTCGGGCAGGTAGCAGATGCCGCGGCGTTGCAACGCGTCGCCATCGGCAGCCGTGGCCAACTGGTTGTTGGCAGCGCCGGCGATCAGCCGGGCACGGATGGTCGGCACCGTCTGCTCGTTGAGCGAGGCGCCCAGCGCGCATGGCGCCAGCACGTCGACTTCGGCAGCCAGGATCTCGCCCACGTTCACGGCGGTGGCGCCGAGCTGTGCGACGGCGCGTTCCACCTTGGTCGTATCCACGTCGGCGACGACGAGCTTGGCGCCGGCCTGATGCAGGAACTCGGCCAGATGCCAGCCCACCGCACCCAGGCCCTGCAACGCGACGCGCACGCCTTCCAGCGACGAGCGGCCCAGCACGATGCGGGCGCCAGCCTGGATGGAAACGAACACGCCCCAGGCCGTTTTGGGGCTGGGGTCGCCACCGAAGGCGCCTTCGCGAGGGATGCCGCTGACGAAGGGCGTCTGGGCCTGCATGCCGCGCATGTCGGCGGTGGTCGTGCCGACGTCCTCGGCCGTGATGTAGGCACCGGCCAGAGACTGCACGGCGCGGCCGAAGGCGGCGAACAGGGCAGGGCGGTCGAAGGCGCCCTCGGGCTTCAGGATGACGGCCTTGCCGCCGCCGAAGGGCAGGTCGGCCAGTGCGTTCTTCAGGCTCATGCCCTGGGACAGGCGCAGCGCGTCGTTCAGGGCGGCAGCGTCGGAGTCGTAGTGCCACAGGCGGCAGCCGCCGAAGGCAGGGCCGCGCGCGGTGCTGTGCACGGCGAGGATGGCCTTGAGGCCGGTGGTCGGGTCGGTGGCGAGCAGCACGCGCTCGTGGGGGGCTTGCTCGGGCAGGCCGAAGAGGGACGTCGGGATCATGGTCTATCGCGCTTGTGGCGCCGCAGTGAAGAAGAGAACGGCCCCGCTTTTGGCGAGGCCGTCTGAAATTCTACGGACCCTGGAAGCCGCCGCTTCGCAGGGTGATGACCAGCGTGTCGCGCCAACCGCGCTCGCCTGCAGCGAGGGGCTGGATGGGCGTGGTCTCGTGAATGACGCGCGCGTCGTCCAGCAGCAGCGTGGTCCACGGCTCGGTCATCGTGAAGCGCTGGCCAGCCGGGCCGTCGGCCTCGAAGACGCGCGACTCGCCGCCCTTGATGCCATGGCGGCCGACGAGCAGGACGGCCACGAAGTCGACGCCGTCGCGGTGCGCGCCCTCTGGGGTGGGCCGGCCGATGCCGTCACTGGTGTCGATGCGAAAGGGGTGGGCCTCGATGAACCAGGGTTGTTCGCCCTTCATCTCGGAGGCGAGCCGGGCCAGGCCCAGCAGCAGTGCGGTCCAGGCTGGCGAGGCGGCCATCTCCTGCGCCAGCGGTACATACCAGCGCTGGATACCGCCGTGCAGTGCGTTGTAGTCCAGCGGCTGCCAGTGGGCGCGGTGGGGGCTGAGCGTCAGTGTGCCGCCGTCGGCGACGAAGCAGCCGTGGCGGCGGAAGCGGTAGCGTCCGCCGTCGCGCAGATAGCCGTCGGGCGGCAGGTCGTCCCAGCACGACCTCAGGCTGTCGAGTTCAGCCGCGGACACGCCCAGCGTGCCAAGCGCGCTCGGTGCTAGGACGGCTTCACCGTCACGCCTCAGGGTGCCAGCGAGGTCGGCGGGGTCGGTCCAGGGCGGCTCGAACATCTGGCGGTGGTGAGTCAGGCGTTGCCGTGCTTGTCGGCTTCCGACGTGAAGGCGTCGGCGTAGAACTCCTCGTCCGGCAGATGGCACTGCGCGACGAAGTCCCTGTGGGCAGACTCGACCATGATGGGCGCGCCGCAGGCATAGACCTGATGGCCCGTCAGGTCCGGCAGGTCGGCCATGACCGCCTGATGGACGAAGCCGGTGCGGCCTGCCCAGCCGGCATCGGGCTCGGACAGCACAGGCACGTAGCTCAGCGTCGGCCACTCGACTGCCATCCGGGCCGCCCAGTCATTCAGATAGAGATCGGCCTGCTTGCGCGCCCCCCAGTACAGCACCATGGGCCTCGTGGATTCGAGGTGGCGGGCGCGCTCGATGATGGCCTTGATGGGCGCGAAGCCGGTGCCGCTCGCCAGCAGCACGATGGGCTTGGTGCTGTCCTCGCGCAGGAAGAAGCTGCCGAAGGGGCCCTCCATGCGCAGGATGTCCTTCTCTTTCAGCGCGCCGAAGACGTGGTCGGTGAACTTGCCGCCGGGCATGTGGCGGATGTGCAGCTCAATCTGTCCCGGCAGCGTGTGGGGCGCGTTGGCCATGGAATAGCTGCGGCGCGCGCCGTCACGCAGGATGAACTCGACGTACTGGCCGGCGCGGAACTGGAAGTTCTGGTTGGCGGCGAGCTGCATGGTCAGCACTGCCACGTCGGGAGCCGGGCGCAGCATGGCGGCGACGCGGCTGGGCAGCTTCAGCACCGGGAACTCGCCAGCGCCGGGGACCGTGCGCGCCTCGAGGGTGCAGTCGGTCTGCGGACGGGCGCAGCAGGTCAGCACGAAGCCCGCGGCCTCTTCCTCGGCCGACAGCGCCTTGGGCTGGTGATTGCCGTGAATGACGGCGCCCTCGAGCAGCTTGCTCTTGCAGGAGCCGCAGGCACCGTCCTTGCAGCCGTAGGGCAGGCCGACGCCGTTGCGGATCGCGGCGGCAAGAATCGTGTCGTCGCCTTCGGTCTGGTAGACGCGACCGGCGGGCTGGATGGTGATCTGGTGAGACATGGGCACAAGAAAGCAAGCGGCCCCGCGCAGAAGTCCGGGGCCGTAGACTGCCGCCATTTTGCCGCACCCCTGGCATGGCGACTCCACGACTCCTGATCATCGGCTGCGGCGACGTGGGCCTGCGTGTGTTGAAGATGCTGACCCGCCGCTGGCGTGTCCTGGCGCTGACGTCCCATGCGGGCCGCGTCTGCGCGCTGCGCGACGCGGGCGCGGTGCCGCTGCTCGGCAACCTCGATGAGCCTGCGACGCTGAGGCGGCTGGCCGGGCTGGCCGACCTCGTGTTGCACCTGGCCCCCCCGGCCCGTGACGGCGGCGCGGATGAGCGCACCCGCCATCTACTGGCGGCGCTGGCGCACAAACCGCCGCAGGCGCTGGTCTATGCCAGCACGACAGGCGTCTATGGCGACTGCGGCGGTGCATTCATCGACGAGACGCAGCCGTTGAACCCGATGACGGATCGGGCCGCCCGCCGTGTCGATGCCGAAGCCCAGCTGCGCGCCTTTGGCCGTCGCCATGGCACGCGAGTGAGCCTGTTGCGTGTCCCGGGCATCTATGCCCGCGACCGCGAGGGCGGCCATCCGCGCGAGCGCCTGATGCGCGGTACGCCGGTGCTGTGCCGCGAGGACGACGTCTTCACCAACCACATTCACGCCGACGACCTGGCCCGTGCCTGCGTGCTCGCCTTGCTGCGCGGCTTGCCGCAGCGCGCGGTGAACGTCTGCGACGACAGCCAGTTGCTGATGGGTGACTATTTCGACATGGCCGCCGAGCTGGGCGGCCTGCCGCGGCCCGAGCGCATCACCCGCGGCGAAGCGGCAGAGCGCATGGGTGCGATGGCGCTGAGCTTCTGGAGCGAATCACGCCGCATCGGCAATGCGCGCCTCAAGCGCGAGCTGAGGCTGGCGTTGCGCTACCCGACGCCCAAAGAAGGGCTTTAGCGGCGGCGGGGCGACCGCCAGTGGCGGATTAGCAGCCAGGCGCCCAGCATGCCGCCCAGGTGGGCGAAGTGGGCGATGCCGCTGGCGCGGCTGAAGCCGAGGATGAGCTCCAGCCCCCCGAAGATGGCGACGAAGTACTTCGCCTTCATCGGGATGGGCGGAATCAGCGGCACGATGATGCGGTTGGGGAACAGCATGCCGAAGGACAGCAGCAGGCCGAAGATGGCGCCCGAGGCGCCGACCGTCGGAGAACCCGAACCGATGGCCCAGGTGAAGATGAGCTGAACGATTGCGGCGCTGAGCGTGCTGGCGATCAGGATCTGGAGGTAGCGCTTCGGTCCCCAGACGCGCTCCAGCTCACCGCCGAACATCCACAGGCCCAGCATGTTGAAGAGCAAGTGCGTGAAGTCGCCATGCAGGAAGGCGTAGCTCACCAACTGCCAGGGCATGAAGGCGCCCGTCGCCAGAGGCCAGAGCTCGAACCAGAATGCCAGGCGCGGGAAGAGCTCGAAGAAGCAGAAGAAACCGACGCAGGCCAGCAGGAAGGCTTTGGTGACCGAAGGCAACGGAGGCATGAGGTCGCGGCAGTACGCCGGGAAGGCGCTCAAGGGGAGAGGGGGTCGCCGTTTCGCCTGGTGCCCGGGGCCGGACTCGAACCGGCACACCTTGCGGCGGGGGATTTTGAGTCCCCTGCGTCTACCGATTTCGCCACCCGGGCCCGTCGGAAACAGCTGCTCGCCATGACGGCGAGGGGCGGATTATGCACTCGTCAAGCGTCGGGATTGGCGCCGGCTGCCACAATCGCCTTCATGAGCTATCCGACCCTCGAAGATGTCATAGGTGCCACGCCGCTCGTGCGACTGCAGCGGCTGCTTGGCGACGACGCGCGTGGCAACGTGGTGCTGGCCAAGCTGGAGGGCAACAACCCGGCCGGCTCGGTGAAGGACCGCCCGGCCATCAGCATGATCAAGCGCGCCGAGGAGCGCGGCGAGATCAAGCCCGGCGACACGCTGATCGAGGCGACCTCGGGCAATACCGGCATCGCGCTGGCGATGGCCGCCGCCATCCGTGGCTATCGCATGGTGCTGATCATGCCGGAGGACCTCTCCATCGAGCGTGCGCAGACGATGAAGGCCTTCGGCGCCGAACTCATCCTGACGCCCAGAACTGGCGGCATGGAATACGCCCGCGACCTCGCCGAGCAGATGGCCCGCGAGGGCAAGGGCCGCGTGCTGGACCAGTTCGCCAACGCCGACAACCCGCGCGTCCACTACGAGACCACCGGCCCCGAGCTGTGGAAGGACACACAGGGCCAGATCACCCATTTCGTCAGCGCCATGGGGACGACGGGGACCATTACCGGCGTGTCGCGCTTCTTGAAGGAGAAGAACCCGGCCGTGCGCATCGTCGGCGCCCAGCCGGCGGAGGGTTCGCGAATCCCGGGCATCCGCAAGTGGCCCGAGGCTTACCTACCCAAGATCTATGACCCAAGCGGTGTGGATGAGCTGGTGCTGGTCAGTCAGAGCGATGCCGAGGACATGGCGCGCCGCCTGGCCCGCGAAGAGGGGCTTTTCGCCGGCATCTCGGCGGCGGGCGCCTGCTGCGTGGCGCTGCAGATTGCGCGCCGCGTCGAGAACGCGACCATCGCCTTCATCGTCTGCGACCGCGGCGACCGCTACCTGTCGACGGGCGTCTTTCCTGCATGACGGCATACAGGTTCTGCCCGCTTTGCGCGAGCGAACTGGCCCTCATCACCCAGGCGGAGGACGGGGGCGACAAGGAGCGCCTGCGCTGCCGGGCCTGCACCTTCACGCACTGGAACAACCCGACGCCGGTGCTGGCCGCCGTCATCGAGTGCACGGACCGGAACGGCCAGGTGCTGCTGGCCCGCAACGCGGCCTGGCCGGGACGTTTCTTCGGGCTGATCACCGGCTTCATGGAGGCCGGCGAGTCGCCCGAGGACGGCATCCGCCGCGAGATCGCCGAGGAGACGTCGCTGGAGGTCGATTCCCTGAGCCTGCTGGGCGTCTGGGACTTCCAGCGCATGAACCAGATCATCATTGCTTACCACGCTGCGGCGCACGGCGAGATCCGCCTGTCGCCCGAGCTGGCCGAGTACCAGCTGTTTGCGCCCGAAGCGGTACGCTGCTGGCCTCAGGGCACCGGCCAGGCGCTGGCGACCTGGTTGCGCCGCAAGGGCCTGGAGCCGCAATGGCTGGACCTGGCGGACATGAAGCGAGAATGAGCTGATGGACGTCCAACGCGAGATCGACACCCGGGGCCTGAACTGCCCCTTGCCCATCCTCAAGGCCAAGAAGGCCTTGGCCGAGATGCTCAGCGGAGAGCTGCTGCGCGTCGTGGCGACTGACCCCGGCTCCATGCGCGATTTCCAGGCCTTTGCGCGCCAGACGGGCAATGAGCTGGTGGAGCAGAACTCATCGGGCGACGAGTTCTTCCACGTCCTCAGGCGCCGCTGAGGCCGGCGCCTTGACGGGTGCTGCCCGGCGAGGCCGGGATTACAGCGCGAGGCCCTTCAGGAAGTCCTTGAATCCGGGACCCAACTGCGGGTGCGCCAGCGCCAGCTCGACGTTGGCCTGAAGGAAGCCTTCCTTGCTGCCGCAGTCGTAGCGCTTGCCTTCGTAGCGGTAGGCGAACACCTTCTCACGGCGCAGCAGTCCGGCGATGCCGTCGGTCAGCTGGATCTCGCCGCCGACGCCGCGCGGCTGGCTGGCGATTTCGTGAAAGACACCCGGCGTCAGCAGGTAGCGCCCGGCCACGCCCAGGCGCGATGGCGCCACTTCCGGCGCCGGCTTCTCGACGATGCGGTTCACGTCCATCAACTGGTCGTTGACCTGGGTGCCAGCGACGATGCCGTAGCGGCGTGTGTGCTCGGCCGGCACCTCCTGCACGGCCAGGATGGAGGCGCGCCAATCGGCGAACTGCTCGACCATCTGTTTCAGGATGGGCGTCTCGCCAACCATCAGGTCATCGGCCAGCAGCACGGCGAAGGGTTCGTTGCCCACCAGTCGCTGGCCGCACAGCACGGCATGGCCCAGGCCCAGCGCCTGGGCCTGGCGCACGTAGATGCACTCCATGTCATCGGGCTTCACGCTGCGCACGACATCCAGCAGCTCCTGCTTGCCGGCCTGCTCCAGGGCTACCTCCAGCTCGAAGGTCATGTCGAAATGGTCCTCGATGGGGCGCTTGTGGCGGCCCGTCACGAAGATCATCTCGCGCACGCCGGCGGCATAGGCCTCCTCGACGGCGTACTGGATCAGCGGCTTGTCGACCACCGGCAGCATTTCCTTTGGCTGCGCCTTGGTGGCCGGCAGGAACCGAGTGCCGAGGCCGGCAACCGGAAAGATGGCTTTGGTGATCGGCGATTTGGGCGAGGAGGCCATGGGCATACACTGGATTGGCGGGGTCGAGAAGATTGTGTCACGGGGGTTGTGACGGGCCGACCCTCGAGTCGGGCTCTTACAAGCAATGACAGTCTTGATCCTGGAACCGCTGGAAGCCGAGGTGGTGCAGTGGCTGGCCGAGCGCCACGACGCCCGCTTCGCGCCCGAATTCGTCGGCGACGCACGCAGCCTTCGCGCGGCCCTGCAGGACTCGCGCGCCCTTATCGCGCCGCCCGAGGTGCGTATCGATGCGGAACTCCTGCAAGGGGCGCCGATGCTGCGCGCCATCGGCCGGGCGAGCGGGGGGGCCGAAAACATCGATGTCGAGGCTTGCCGCAAGGCGGGCGTGGAGGTGGTGCGCTCGCAGCGCTCGACGGCCAGTGCCGAAGCGGAGTTCGCCGTCGGCGCGCTGCTGAGCCTGCTCAGGCGTGTGCCTATCGAAGGCAGCGACGGCCTCAAGGTGGGCCGTGAGCTGGGTTGCTCGACGGTCGGCCTGCTCGGGCTCGCGCCGGCTGCCCAGGTGCTGGCCCAGTTGCTGCACGCCTTT
>NZ_DASWYS010000071.1:0-45718 GCF_036404855.1 Roseateles sp. | reverse complement strand
CAGCTCCGCGAGATGCGCGAAGCGGCACATCACGCGGCGAAGGCCGAGGCGCGACTGGCCGGCGAACCCGAAGACTGCATCACGCAACCCCAGCTGATGAAGCTGCTGATTGGCAGCGAATTTCTCGTCCGCGACGACGCTGGCACGCCGCGCTTCAAGCTCGTGCTGATCGCGCAGAACCTTCACGGCTACGGCAACCTCAGCCAGTTCATCACCCGGCTGCGCCGGGCCAGCCCCGTCAAGGGCGAGTACACGCTGCACTGGCGCCAGATCGCACCCGAGAAGCTGGCCGACTGCCTGGCCCTGCTCGTGCTGCCACGCGAGGCCGCCGACGCGGAGCTGCTGGCTCCGGCGCAATGGGCGCTGCAGCACTTCGCCGGTCGGACCTGGATTGCCGTGGAACTGTTGCGCGAGGCCAGCGACGCACTGTGGCTGCAACGCCTGCAGACGCTGTCCGAAGAGACGGCCCTGCCTCTCGTCGCCGCAGGCGACGTGCACTTCCATGTGCGCTCGCGCAAGGCGCTGCAGGACGTCATGACGGCCACGCGGCTGGGCCGCACGGTGGCCGAATGCGGCTTCGACCTGCAACCCAATGCCGAGCGGCATCTGCGCAGCCGCTATCGAATCTCGCAGCTATGCACCTTGGAGCTGATGGCCGAGACGCTGAACGTGGCCGCGCGCTGCACGTTCCGGCTCGATGAAATCAGCTATCGCTACCCCAGCGAGGTCGTGCCCGCCGGGCGCACGGCCAGCCAGCACCTGCGCGCCCTGACCTATGAAGGTGCGGCGCTGCGCTGGCCCGACGGCCTGCCCGACGAATGGCGTGATCGCATCGAGCGCGAACTTCTGCTGATCGAAGACCTCGGCTACGAGCATTACTTCCTGACCGTCGCCGACACCGTGCAGTTCGCACGCAGCATCGGCATCCTGTGCCAGGGGCGCGGTTCGGCGGCCAACAGCGTCGTGTGCTACTGCCTGCAGATCACGTCGGTCGACCCGAAAGAGAGCACGCTTCTGTTCGAGCGCTTCATCAGCCGCGAGCGCAATGAGCCACCCGACATCGATGTCGACTTCGAGCACACGCGTCGCGAGGAGGTCATCCAGCACCTCTACGACAAGTACGGCCGCGACCGTGCAGCACTGACGGCCGTCGTCACCTGCTACCGGCCCAAGAGCGCCATCCGCGACGTCGGCAAGGCGCTGGGCTTCAGCGAGGCACAGCTCGACATCATGAGCAAGGACCACAGTGGCTGGCCCGGCCAGGTGCTACCCGAGGAGCACCGCGTCGCACTGCTCCAGCAGCTGGGCCTGCCCGAAGACGATCCACGCCTGCAGCAGCTCATCGCGCTGGGTCGCCAACTCAATGGACTGCCACGGCATCTGAGCCAGCACGTGGGCGGCTTCGTGCTGACCGAAGGCCCCCTGGAACGCCTGGTGCCCATCGAGAACGCGACGATGGCGAATCGCAGCGTCATCGAATGGGACAAGGACGACATCGACGAGCTTCGGATGATGAAGGTCGATGTGTTGGCACTGGGCATGCTCACGGCCATCAGGCGCTGCTTCGACCTGCTCCAACCGATGCGCGGCAAGACCTACGAGCTGGCCACCATCCCGCAAGACGACACGGCCACCTACGACATGATCTGCGCAGCCGACACCATCGGCGTCTTCCAGATCGAGAGCCGGGCGCAGATGTCCATGCTGCCTCGGCTGCGGCCCCGCAAGTACTACGACCTCGTCGTCGAGGTCGCCATCGTGCGGCCGGGCCCTATCGAAGGCGGCATGGTCCACCCCTACCTCAAGAATCGGCTGCTGCCCCACAACGAGATCAAGTACCCCAAGCCAGAGCTGGAGGAGGCGCTTGGCCGCACCTGCGGCGTTCCCATCTTCCAGGAGCAGGTAATGCAGATCGCGATGATCGCGGCCGGCTTCTCCGCCGGGGAGGCCGATGAACTGCGTCGTGCCATGGCCTCATGGAAGCGCCCCGGCGTGCTGGAGAAGTACTACGACAAGGTCATCCTCGGCATGCGCAGGAACGGCTACGAAGACGAATTCGCGGAGCGAATATTCCGGCAGATCAAGGGTTTCTCCTCCTACGGCTTCCCCGAATCCCACGCCGCCAGCTTCGCCCTTCTGACATACGTCAGCTCCTGGCTCAAGTGCCACGAACCCGCGGCCTTCCTCTGCGCGCTGCTGAACTCCCAGCCGCTGGGCTTCTACACGCCGGCCCAACTCGTGCAGGACGCGCGCCGGCACGAGGTTGAGGTGCGAGCCATCGACGTGAACCGCAGCGACAGGGACAGCACGCTGGAGCTGCGCCGCGGACACCCCCAGCCCGCCGTGCGCCTGGGCCTGCGCCTCGTCAGCGGACTGGGGGATGACGCGGCCAACCGCATGGAAGCCGCACGTGCCCGCGATGGCCTCTTCGCCCATCCGCAGGACCTCGCCCATCGCGCACAACTCACGCAGGCCGACATGCAGCACCTCGCCGCCGCCGACGCCTTGACCTCGCTCGCCGGTCACCGCCGCCAGCAGGTCTGGCAGGCCTCGGCCCTGCACGCAATGCCGGCACTGCTGCAGGGCAGCCTGCTGCCCGAGGACGACCTCGAACTGCCCGCCGCCGCCGAGGGCGAGGAGGTCCTGTGGGACTACGCCGCCACCGGCCTCACGCTGCGCCGCCACCCGCTCGCGCTGCTGCGCCCACGCCTGGCCAGGCAGGGCCTGCTGACCGCCAGGCAGCTGGACGCCGTCAAGAGCGGCCGCCGCGCCAAGGCCTGCGGCATCGTGACCGGCCGGCAGAAACCGCAGACCGCCAAGGGCACGCTCTTCGTCACGCTGGAGGACGAGACCGGCAACGTGCAGGTCATCGTCTGGAACAAGGTCTACGAGGCGCACCGCAGCGTCATCCTCGGCGCGCGGCTGCTGGCGGTGGAGGGCATCTGGCAGCGCGGCGACGGCGACGTGCGGCATCTGCTGGCGCAGGGCTTCACCAACCTGAATCCGCTGTTGGGGCGGCTGACAACGGAAAGCCGCGACTTCCGCTAGGTGCCTCAAACACCCCAACCGCGGGGATAACAACACGGTTCGTGCGCTTGCATACTGTCGGAAAACCAGTGCCGACGCAGGAGAGGACCGCGTGATCGAAGGCGCCAAAGACCAACTTTCCCAGTCAGCCGAGCTGGCGATCATCATCCCCACGTTCCGCGAAGCCGGCAACGTCGCCGAGCTCACCCGCCGCCTCGTCGACTGCCTCGCGGGCCTGAAGTGGGAAGCCATCTTCGTCGATGACGACTCGAACGACGGCACCGCCTCGTCGGTTCGTGAACTGTCCCTGATTCACCCCAATGTCCGCTGCATCCAGCGCATCGGGCGCCGTGGTCTCTCCTCCGCCTGCGTGGAAGGCATGCTCTCCACCAGTGCCCCCTACGTGGCCGTCATGGATGCCGACCTTCAGCACGACGAGGCCCTGCTGCCGACGATGCTGCAGAAGCTGCAGTCCGACAGGGAACTCGACATCGTGGTTGGCAGCCGCCATGTCGAAGGCGGCTCGCTGGGGGAATGGAGCGAGCAGCGCGCCTCCATCAGCCGCTGGGCGACCCGCCTGAGCCATCTGGTGCTGCCCAAGACCCTGAAGGATCCCATGAGCGGCTTCTTCATGATGCGCAGGGACAGCTTCATGGGCGCCGTCCGCAGGCTCTCGAGCGTTGGATTCAAGATCCTCGTCGACCTGTTCGCCTCGTCCCCGAAACCCCTGAAGTTCGCCGAGCTGCCCTACACCTTCAGGACCCGCCATGCCGGCGAGAGCAAGCTGGATTCCCAGGTCGCCTGGGACTACCTGATGCTGCTGGCCGACAAGACCGTGGGCCATCTCGTCCCGGTACGCTTCCTCTCGTTCGCCCTGATCGGCGGCCTCGGCGTGTTCCTGCACATGGCCTTGCTCAGCACCTGCCTGTCGCTCATGGCGCTACCGTTCAAGCAGGCGCAGGCCGCCGCCACCATCGGCGCGATGGTGTTCAACTACACGATCAACAATGCGATGACCTACCGCGACCGCCGGCGCAAGGGCTGGCGCTGGTGGACCGGGCTGCTGTCCTTCTCCATCGCCTGCAGCGTGGGCGCCATCGCCAATGTCGGCATCGCCTCCTACCTGTTTGACCACCAGAACCACTGGGTGTTGTCCGCCATCAGCGGCATCCTCGTGGGTGCCGTCTGGAACTACGCCATCACCTCGGTCTATACGTGGAAGCGCGCTTGAAGGCGGCGACGGGCACCGGGCCGCAGCACGCCCCCTGGCTGGCCTGGGTCGTCGCGGCAGGCATGGCCGGGTGCTGCCTGGCCTATGTGGTGTGGCAACAGCTCGGGCCGTTGCGCCATCAGGTGCTGCAGATCGACGAGCTGTATTTCGGCGCCTGCGCTGCCCGCGGCCTCGTCGAAGGCTGGGCGGCCGTGGCGGGCTGCCACGACAACAAGGCTCCGCTCATCTATCTCCTGCATGCGACGCTGCAGCAGATCGCCCCGCCCCATGACGCCGTCGCACTGAAGGCGCTGTCGGCAGCGATGCTGGCCGCCATCGCCGCCCTGGTGTACCGGCTGGCACGGCGCGCGGCGCCGGAGCAACCCGCGAGCGCCGGCATCGCCGCGATCCTCCTGCTCATTTGCGCGCTGGTGCCGAACCCGTCCATGCTCGCCGTCAAGACTGAGCTGCTGGGCACCGGCCTGCTGCTGCTTGCCCTGCTCCTTGCCTCGGACGCCGGACACGCCCTGGCGTGGCCGCGCGCGCTGGCCATCGGGGCCGCCTTTGGTGCGGCGGTGATGAGCAGGCAGACCTGTGCGCTGATGCTCCCCATGGTGTTGTGGGCGGCCCTGCGCACCGGCAGCAGGATGACGCTCCGACAGGGGGGGCGGCACCTGCTGCTCATCGGCATGGGCAGCCTGCTGCCGGCCCTGGCGCTGACGGGCCTGTACGCTGCCAGCGGCAAGCTGCAGGAGTTCCTCGCGACAACCTTCCTGTACCCCGCCGTCTACGGCAGCGCCACGTCAGCGGGCGTGGCCAAGCGCCTGGTCTGGAAGTTCGCGACCGCCAGCGAGTTCCTCCAGCTCGCGCCGGTCCATGTCGTGCTGGTGCTCGCAGCCCTCGCCGCACCGTTGCGCGGCCCTGCGGCCGCCGGACTGCGGCAGGCGCTGCTGCTGGGGGCGGGTCTGGCGCTGCTCGTCATGCTGGCGTCACCCATGCTCTTCAGCTATCACGCCATCCCGTTCTGGGTGCTGGCCTGTCCGCTGGGCGGTGCCGTGATCGCCCAGGGCACCGCTGCCGCCGGGCCGGCCCGCGCCCTCGCGGCAGGGGCGCTGCTCGGCGCGACGCTGCTGGCGCTGGGCGTGACGCTCCAGTCCAACGGCCGCCCATCGCAAGCGCCGCTGCAAGGCATCGAGGCGATGCAGCCGGCCGCGGGTCGCTACGCCTACGTCCTCGGCATGGTGCCGCAGGTGTATGCGCGCGGCTTCATCCCCGCCTCCAGCATCCTGCTCCCCTGGGCCCTGCCGGACACACCTGCCACCTGGGCCTATCGCCCGCCAGCGCCCGACAGCCCGGTCTTCGCGCCGCTGCACGCGCAGCAGCAACGCAACCTGGCCCGGCTCTACGCGGATTTCGAGCGCACCCCGCCCGCCTACATTGCCATCATCGACACGTATGCCCGAGCGGCGGCCTCGCCGCATCAGCATGCCGACGTGCCGGGTTTCGACGACTATCTCGCACAGCACTGCCGCCTCCTGGCCCCCCTCAGCGACGGGCGCAACCATCCCGGCAAGCTGTTCGCCTGCAATTCGGCTCGCTGACGCCGGCCCAAGCCGTGCTGCGGGCGGGGGCAATCCGCTGGGTGTAAGGTCGCGCCCGCAACGTCCGACTGCGTGTGCATCATGCTGATTCAATCCTCTTCTCCGAACGATCCCGCCCCCAGCGAGATCACGCCACGCCAGGCCTATCTCAACCGCCGCCAGGTCACGGCCGGCCTCGCTCTCATGGCCGCCGCACCAGAGCTGCTGGCCCAGTCCGTCGCAGGCGGGGGCAAGCTGCCCCGGCTGGCTGCCACGCCCGGCACCGTGGCCGGCGCGATGGTGCTGGACAAGCCCACCCGCTACGCCGACGCCACCTCGTACAACAACTTCTACGAGTTCGGCACTGACAAGTCCGACCCGGCCGAGCGTGCCCACACGCTGAAGCCGCGCCCCTGGACGGTTGCCGTGGAGGGCGAATGCGCCAAGCCAGGCCGCTACGACCTCGATGCGCTGCTCAAGCTGAGCGCCCTGGAGGAGCGCGTCTACCGCCTGCGCTGCGTCGAGGGCTGGAGCATGGTCATCCCCTGGATCGGCTATTCGCTGTCTGAACTGATCAAGCGGGCGGAGCCCACATCCAAGGCCAAGTTCGTCGAGTTCACGACGCTGGCCGACCGCGCGCAGATGCCGGGCCTGCGTTCGGCCGTGCTGGAGTGGCCCTACGTGGAGGGCCTGCGCATGGACGAGGCCATGCATCCGCTGGCACTACTCACCTTTGGCATGTACGGCGAGGTGCTGCCCAACCAGAACGGCGCGCCTGTACGCATCGTCCTGCCCTGGAAATACGGCTTCAAGTCGGCCAAGAGCATCGTCAAGATCCGCTTCGTCGAAAAGCAGCCGCGCAGCAGCTGGGAACAGGCCGCGCCCCAGGAGTACGGCTTCTACTCGAACGTGAACCCGGGCGTGCCCCACCCGCGCTGGAGCCAGGCCAGCGAGCGGCGCATCGGTGAGGACGGGCTGTTCGCGAAGAAGCGCCCCACGCTGATCTTCAACGGCTACGAAGCCCAGGTCGGGCAGCTCTACGCCGGCATGGACCTGCGACGCAACTTCTGATGCGCGGCGCCCTGTCCGCCGCGCTGCTGAGCCGCGCCGCCAAGCCGGTGCTGTTCCTGCTGTGCCTGGCGCCGCTGGCGTGGCTGGTCTATGGCGCAGCGGCCGACCAGCTCGGCGCCAACCCAGCTGAGGCGCTGATCCGCGGCCTGGGCGACTGGACGCTGCGTGGCCTCATGGTGACGCTGGCCGTCACACCGCTGCGCCAGTTGACCGGGCTGGCGGCACTGGCGCGCTTTCGCCGCATGCTCGGGGTGTTCAGCTTCAGCTATGCCAGTCTGCACCTGCTCGCCTATGGCTGGTTGGACATGGGGCTGGTGGTCGGCGACATCGCTGCCGACATCGCCAAGCGCCCCTTCATCCTGATGGGTTTCACGGCCTGGCTGCTGATGCTGCCGCTGGCCGCCACCAGTTTCAACAAGGCCATCCGGCTTCTCGGCGCAAAGCGCTGGCAGACCCTGCACAAGGCCGTCTACGCCATCGCCATCATCGCGCTGCTGCACTTCATCTGGATGCGCGCCGGCAAGCACAATTTTGCCGAGCCGGCCGTCTACGGCGCCGTGCTGGCCGCGCTGCTAGGCTGGCGGCTGTGGGACAGGCTGCGCGGATAATTTGCGGCTTTGCCCCCCGGGCCGCGCCATGACCAGTCCCACCTCCATCGACGTCGCCATCCTCGGCGGCGGCCCCGCCGGCTGCAGCGCCGCGTCGTGGCTGTGCCAAATGGGCATGACGGCGTTGCTGGTCGAGCGCGAACCGCGCCTGTGCGCCGCGCTGGCGGGCCTGAACTTCGCCCAGGACTGGGTGCTGGGAGAGCCCGCCGCACGGCTGGCCGCCCTGGGCGAGCACTACGCCGCACAGGCGCAGGCCACGCCAGGCCTGACGCTGCGCCTTGGCACGCGGGCCGAGTCCGCCCGCCACGCGGCCGGCAGCTGGACGCTGCAGTTGGCCACCGGCGAGCACGTGCAGGCTCGCGCGCTGCTCGTCGCCACAGGCCTGCGCCTGTTGCGCCCGGCACGCTATTTCGCCGTGCCGCACGAACGCGTGCTGGACGCCGCCCAGCTCACCGCGCGTCGCGAGGCCTTGCCCACGGGCCACGTGCTGCTGCTGGGGGCTGGCGACAACGCCGCGGAGAACGCCCTCTTCCTGGCCGAACGGGGCCAGCAGGTGACGTTGTGGTCGCGTGGCAGTTGGCGCGCGCAGATCCATCTGGCCGAGCGCGTCGAGGCCCACCCGCGCATCACGGTGCGCTTGGCCATGCCGCTGCCCGAGGCACTGCTGCCCGATGACCACGGCGTCAGCGTCGGCACCGAGCGTTTTGACTTCGTCGCCGCCCTGTTGGGCTTCGAGCCGGAGCCCTCGGCCTTTGCCTTGCTGGACGAGGCTTCGCGCCAGCGCGCCTTCGTCGCCGGCGACGCCAGCCGCCGCTGGCACCCCTGCGTTCAGACGGCGCTGGCTGACGGCGTGCAGGCCGCCAAGCAGATCGAGCTGGCGCTGCGTCCGCAAGTCGCCGCCGCGCCGCAGCGCTACAACAACCGCCAGGTCATCCACCTGCAGGGACTGCGTTTCCGGGCCAACCTCGGCGTGCTGGACTTCGAGCGCACCGGCCCGCAGCCCATCCAGGTCGATGCCGAGATCAACCTCGGCGCGCTGCCGGTCGTGGCGCGTGATGCCGACATCGGCCATGTGCTGGACTACCGCCGCGTGCGCACAGCCATCATCGACGAGTGCACGCAGGAACACACGGACCTCGTCGAAGCCCTGCTGGGCAAGCTCTGCAACCGCCTGATGAGCCTCCCCGGCGTCGTTGGCGTGCGCCTGAAGCTGACCAAGCTCGAGATCTTCCCGGACTGCGAGGTCGCGATCAGTACCGAACTCGGCGCCTGGTGACGCCTCCTTGACCTGCGACAAACCGCCGAGCGGAGGTCTTGACGCAAATTAAGGACGCACCCGGCCGCCGCGCCGAGCATTCGGGTCGTCCATGTCTCACCCCTCCTCCCACGTCAGTTGCTGCGCCAGCCTGCGCCAGACCCTGCTGCAGGGCTGGCAGCAGACATTCCCGCTGCATGCGTCGCCCTTCCGGCAGATGGCAGCGCGCAGCGGCGCCACGCCCCGCGAGCTTCTGAGCCTGTGTCAGGAGCTGCACCGCAATGGCGCGCTGCAAGCCATCCAGCCTTGCTGGGGCGAGGGCCTGCGTCGGGAACGCTGGCGCTTTGCGTTCGAGCCGACCGACGAGGCCACGCTGGTGGCCGCACTGGCAGCGCTGCCGGGCTGCTTCCGCATCGAACGCGCCGAGCCCCAGACCGGCCTGGCGACGGTGTGGGCCGAAATCGAAGCGCTGGACGACGACACCCTGGTCCGTCAGCTGCAGCGGCTGCCGTCGGCGCCCGCGGCCCGCTTGCGGCTGCCGTCCGCGTCCGCGTCCGCGCAAGCCCTGCCCTGCGACGATCCCGAGATGGCCGGCCATCTCGAAGAGGGCCTGCTACTGTGCTCTCGGCCTTTTGCCCAGTGCTCCAAGCAGCTGGGCTGCAGCGAGTCCCGGCTACTGGCCAAGTTGCACGCCTGGCGCCGCGGCGGCCAGCTTGCCGGCCTGGCCCTGAAGCCACCGCCCACGCGTGTACCGCAGCCGGGCCTGCTGGCGCTGTGGCGAGACGCCGAACCCAAGGCCGAAAGCCTGGCGAGGCTGCAGGCTCACAGCGGCGTGGACCGCGTCGTCAGCAGCCCGTGCACACCGGCCTGGCCGTGGCGGTTGAGTCTGGTCCTGCGCGCCGCACCGCAACTGGCCCTGGACCAGTTGCGCGAGATCGTCGCCCATGCCGGCCTGACGATGCCCGATACCAGCGTGCGGCTGCTGATCGACCAACCGCGCGATCAGGCCCTGCTCTTCCGCACCGCGGCCTGAGCCGCGCTGCAAGATCAGGCTGGCGTGCCGACGGGAACGCCCGGCGTCATCAGCCGCTCCAGCAGCTGACGCACACTGGTGATCTGGCTGCCGAAGGGCAGCCCGCCACGCCCACGGAAGAACAGGCCCTTGTTCATCTCGCCGCGCAGCGCGGACGCCAGCCGCTGGTCGATGCAGAACTGGCCCCAGCCCTTGAGGCCGTCGCGCAGGCCGCACTGGCTCAGGCAGTCGAAGGCCATGGTGCAGCGCTGCTTCAGCTGGGCCACGGCCTGCAGGCGCTCCTCGGCCTTCAGGTATTTCTTCAGCCAGGGCGTCATCACGGCGCGGGCGGGCAGACCGGCCACGCTGGTGAACTCGACGAGGTCCTCGTCGCGCGCCTCGGCCAGTACCTGCTTGAAGTTGGGATGCGCGTCGCATTCCTCCGTCACGACGAAGGCGGTGCCCAGCTGGGCTGCGTCGGCGCCCAGGGCCTGCAGGCGCTGAATGTCCTCGCAGCGGCGCACGCCACCGGCGGCGATCAGCGGCACCCGGCCCTCCACGCCGGCATCGCGCAGGTGCTGGCGCACGGCCGGCAGCACGGTTTCGAAGTCGAAGCGCGCATCGCCCACGTCGGCCACGCGGGCCGCGCCCAGGTGGCCGGCAGCATGGCCCGGGTGCTCGATGACGATGGCGCTCGGGATGCGCTGGCGGCGCTCCCACTTGCGCCACAGCAGGGCCACGCCGCGGGCGTCACTCAAGATGGGCACCAGGGCGGTGTCCGGGTGGTCCTGGGCCAGCTCAGGCAAGTCCAGCGGCAGGCCGGCGCCGACGACCAGCGCATCCACGCCCTCCTGCAGCGCCGTGCGCACCGAGGCCGCGTAGTCGCTCACCGCGCGCATCACGTTGACGGCCAACACGCCACGGTCGCCGGCGATCCCGCGGGCCTGCCGGATCTCACGCGCCAGCGCCTCCTGGTTGGCCTGTTCGATGACCGTCTTCTTCCTCTCGTCGCTGTCTCGCATCCCTTCGCTGCGCGCCATCAGGTCGGGATGATGGCGGCGCAGGTCCACCGAGGCGATCGTGCCCCAGGCACCCTGAGCGGCAACGCTGCCGGCCAGGCGATGGGCCGAGATGCCCACGCCCATGCCGCCCTGCACGACGGGCAACAGCTGGCGGCCGGCGAATTGCAGGGGGCGCAGGCCGGCGGCCGCCATGCGTTCGAGGAGCGAGGAAGTGGTCATGGCGTCAGGAATTGAAGGGCGAAAGGGGCGATGCTGGGGCGAAGCGCCGCGCGGCGCTTTGACCTGGTGCAAGGTCTGGACGATTCGTCAGCCGCCCAGCACGTGCATGTCGGCGCGCTCGGGCTGCAGCAGGCGCAGCGCCTCCCGCTGCTCGGAATAGGCGTCGCTGCGGCCAGCCCAGATCGCCGCCAGCCGCCCGCGCAGTTCGGCCTCTCCGCCCTGGGCGCCACGCAGCAGCGGGCGCAGGTCGTGGCCCTGGGGCGCGAACAGGCAGGTGAAGAGGCGGCCGTCCGCCGTCAGCCGGGCGCGTGTGCAGTCCCCGCAGAAGGCGTGGCTGACGCTGCTGATGAAGCCGATCTCGCCCGCGCCGTCGGTGTAACGCCAACGCTGCGCCGTCTCGCCACCGCGTGTGGCGGGCAGCGGCAGCAGTGGCCAGCGCGCGGCGATGCGGGCGCGCAGTTCGTCGCTGGGCAGCACCTCGTCCATCTTCCAGCCGTTGTGGCAGCCGGCGTCCATGAACTCGATGAAGCGCAGCACCAGGGCTCCCCCATAGTTCTCGCGAAAGTGCTCGGCCAGTGCCAGGGCCTCGCCGTCATTGACGCCCCGGCGCACCACCATGTTGACCTTGATGCGCTCGAAGCCCGCGCGCTGCGCCGCCTCCAGTCCGCGCAGCACCTCGGCCACGGGGAAGCCGACGTCGTTCATGCGTTGGAACACGGCATCATCCAGCGCGTCCAGGCTGACCGTGAGCCGGTTCAGGCCCGCCTCGCGCAGCGCGACCGCCTGGTCGGCCAGCAGGCTGCCATTGGTGGTGAGCGCCAGGTCCGGCGGTGTGCCTTCCAGCGTGCGCAGCGCGGCCAACTGGCCGATCAATCGGGCCAGGTCGCGGCGCAGAAGCGGCTCGCCGCCGGTCAGGCGCAGCGTGCGCACACCGAGGGCCAGGGCCTGGCGGCCGACCTGGGCGATTTCCTCGAAGTTCAGCAGTTGCGCCTGAGGCAGGAAGCGGTGACCGGGTCCGAAGCGGCTGCGCGGCATGCAATAGCTGCATCGGAAATTGCAACGATCGGTCAGGGAGATACGCAGGTCGCGCCAGGGGCGCTGGCGGCGGTCGCGCAGCGCGCCATCCGTCGACCGGGCCACGCCGGCGCGCGGGATCCAAAGCAAAGGGGCGGTCCTCGCATCCATGCGGCGATTCTGGGCGGCCGACCCGACCCGGCCCATCCGGCCTTGGCACGAGGCCGGCGCCCCATGCCTACTCCCTTCGGGCTACCCCGCCCTCCTCCGTCGGGCGCGCAACAGGCACGCCCCGCGGCCTTAGGCTGTCGCCATGAACATCGAGCATTTCGACGACCTGCTGGCCATGGCCCGTGCGCAAGCCGAGCCGCAACGCCTGCTGATGGTCTTCACCACGGCCGAGTGCGAACCCGACGCGACACCCGAGCAGCGCGCCGCGCACGCCGCCGGCGCCGGCGGCGTCCTGCGTCCGCTGATGTGCGTGGACAAGGATCCCGCCGACCTGGCTGACTTCGCAGCCCTGTCGGCGGAGGCCCGCCAAGCCGGACCTGCCTGGCAGTTGGTATTCACGGCGGCGCTGTCCGGCCCCACGGACGGCAGCGAGATCCAGCGCATGCTGGACCTGCTGGTCAAGCGCGTGGAGGCCGGCGAATTCGGTGGCCTGCTACCGTTCAACCCGGCCGGCGAAGCGGTCTACATCAGCTGACGGCCATGGGCCACGCACGGCCGCCCGAAGACGCGCCATTCCCGCCGAGCGGAGCGGCACGCAATGCCAGGGAGGCGTCGGCAAGCGAGTTGCCCCTGGCCTACGCTTGCTCGGGCTGCTCCAGTGCTGCCCAGCTCGCCAACCATCTGGCCGTGCGGCTGGACCGTGGCGGCGAGGTGGAAATGTCCTGCATCGCCGGCGTGGGCGGCGGCGTCAAGGCGCTGGTTCGAACGGCGCAGCGCGCGGCCGAGACGGGCCGGCCCATCCTCGCCATCGACGGCTGCCCACTGGCCTGCGTGCGCGCCTGTCTCGCCCGCGTCGGCGTGACGGCGAGCGCCGAGCTTCGCCTGCATGAGCACGGCGTGCGCAAGGTCCAGCATGGGGACTTCGACCCTGCTCAGGCAGAGATCCTGCTGGCGCATTGCCGCGACCTGATCAGGCCGCGCGCAGCTGGAGATCCGGCCTGATCACCCGCGCCTCGGCCAGCAGGGCCGCGGACGGCCACGCGATGGGCGCCCGCGCCGTGCCCGATGCATCCGGCAGGCGCGCCAGCTGCAGCACATGGCGGGGCACGCTTGACAGCTCGCTCACGAGGCGCAGCACATCGGCATCGGTGAACCATGCGGGGTGGACGGTGCTGCGGCACTCGAAGTCCACGCTGCCGGACCGCAGCAACGCGAGAGATTCGCGGACGGCACGCACGCTGCCACGCCGGCCGGTGATGCGGTCGTGCAGTGCCGCGTCAGTGGGCGCCGCCTTGATGTCCAGCCCCACCCAGTCCAGCCGCGGCAGCAACACGGCGAGCCGGCGAGGCGCGAGGCCGGCGGTGTGCAGGCCCAGCGCATAGCCCATCGCACGCAACTCGTCGAGCACGTCCGGCAAGGCCGGGTCCAGCGAAGGCTCGCCACCGCTGAAGACGACGCCGTCGAGCCGGCCCACGCGGCGGGCCAGCCAGTCGCGCAGCTCGGGCCAACGCGGCCCGGCACCCGGACCTCGCGACTGCAGCCCGGGGTTGTGACAGTAACCGCAGCGCCAGGGGCACCCCTGCAGGAAGACGACGGCGGCGAGCCGGCCGGGGAAGTCCACACTGCTGAAGGGCTGCAGCCCGGCGACCGCCAGCGATTCAGCCCGCCGTTCTGGCCGGCCGAGCGCTGGGACGCTCCCGAGCCCGCCGGCCTGGGCGTTGTGCTTGCCGGGCGGGCCGGCTGGCATCACCGCCCCCTCGAGGGAGCGGCCTGGGCACGCGTCGGACGCGGTGCTCACGGCGCCGCTTGCCCCTCCTCGAAGTGCACACGCTCGGCAAACTCGCCCTGCTTGCCGATGTTGAAGGACGCGACTGGGCGGTGGTAGCCCATCACGCGGGTCCAGACTTCACAGCGCTGGCGTTCCTCTTCGCGCAGCGTGATGTCTTGTTCCTGACGTTCGATGACAGCGTTCATGGGGATCTCTTTCAGGCGGGTTGGGGTTGGGATTCGCGACGCTTTCGCGCCAGCCGTTCTTCGTCGCACTTGGGGCAGAACTCGTGGTGCCCTGCCAGATAGCCGTGCGTTGGGCAGATCGAGAAGGTCGGCGTCACCGTGATGTACGGCAGGCGGTGGCGGGACAGCGCGCGCTTCACCAGCTCGCGGCAGGCCGGGGCCGAGCTGATGCGCTCGCTCATGTAGAGGTGCAGCACCGTGCCGCCGGTGTACTTGCGCTGCAGCTCCTCCTGGCGCTCGAGCGCCTCGAAGGGGTCGTCAGTGAAGCCGACGGGCAGCTGGGAGCTGTTGGTGTAGTAGGGATTGGCGTCGCTGCCGGCCTGCAGGATGCCGGGCCAGCGGCGACGGTCTTCCTTGGCGAAGCGGTAGGTCGTGCCCTCGGCCGGCGTGGCCTCCAGGTTGTAGAGGTGGCCAGTCTGCTCCTGAAACTCCACCATGCGGGCGCGCACGTGGTCCAGCAGCCGCACGGCGAAGGCGTGGCCTTGGGCGCTCGTGATGTCGTGCGCGCCGCGCGTGAAGTTGCGCACCATCTCGTTGATGCCATTCACACCCAGCGTCGAGAAGTGGTTGCGCAGCGTGCCGAGATAGCGTCGCGTGTAGGGAAAGAGGCCCTGGTCGATGAGGCGCTGGATCAGCTTGCGCTTGGTCTCCAGGCTGTCGCGGCCCAGCTCCAGCAGCCGATCCAGCCGCGCCAGCAGGCCGACCTCGTCGCCGGCATGCAGGTAGCCCAGGCGCGCGCAGTTGACCGTGACGACGCCCACCGAACCCGTCTGCTCGGCCGAACCGAACAGGCCGTTGCCCCGCTTGAGCAGCTCGCGCAGGTCAAGCTGCAGCCGGCAGCACATGGAGCGCACCATCTGCGGCTCCAGGTCGGAGTTCAGGAAGTTCTGGAAATACGGCAGCCCGTAGCGCGCCGTCATCTCGAACAAGGCCTCGGTGTTGGGGTGGGCCCAGTCGAAGTCCTTGGTGATGTTGTAGGTCGGAATGGGGAAGGTGAAGACGCGGCCCTTGGCGTCGCCGGCTGTCATCACGTCGATGTAGGCGCGGTTGATCAGGTCCATCTCGGCCTGCAGCTCGCCATAGCAGAAAGGTTGCGCCTCGCCGGCGATGACGGGCACCTGCTCGGCAAGGTCGGCCGGGCAGGTCCAGTCGAAGGTGAGGTTGGTGAACGGCGTCTGCGTGCCCCAGCGCGAGGGCACGTTGAGGTTGTAGATCAGCTCCTGCAGGCACTGGCGCACCTGCTCGTAGCCGAGGCCATCCTTGCGGACATAGGGCGCAAGGTAGGTGTCGAAGCTGGAGAAGGCCTGGGCGCCGGCCCATTCGTTCTGCAGCGTTCCGAGGAAGTTGACGATCTGGCCGACGGCGCTGGACAGATGCTTCGGCGGCCCGGCCTCGACCTTGCCCGGCACGCCGTTGAGCCCCTCGTGCAACAGCGTGCGCAGGCTCCAGCCGGCGCAGTAGCCGCTGAGCATGTCGAGGTCGTGGATGTGGAGGTCGGCCTCTCGGTGAGCCTGTCCGATCTCAGGCGAGTAGACGTGGTCCAGCCAATAGTTGGCCACCACCTTGCCCGACACATTGAGGATCAGCCCACCCAGGCTCCAGCCCTGGTTGGCATTGGCCTGGATACGCCAGTCGCGCTGCTGCAGGTATTCGTCCATCGTGGCCTGCACGTCGACGAGAGTCTGGCGGGCATCGCGCAGGCGGCGGTGCTGCTCGCGGTAGACGATGAAGGCCCGCAGCGTGCGCCGCCAGCCAGCGCCGAACAGCGTGGACTCGACGGCGTCCTGAATCTGCTCGATGCCGGGCAGCGTGCGCGCCATCAGCTCGGGCAGCACACCGTTGTCGGTCAGCCAGCGCGCCTCGTCGTCGCCGAACTCGCCGCTGGCGTGCCCCGCGCGCGCCAGGGCCTGGGCGATCTTGCCAGCGTCGAAGGCCTCGATGCGGCCGTCGCGTTTCACCACCTGCTGAGGATAGAGGGTCATTGCGCTACCTATGGTGTTTGCAGCGCCACCAAGGCACTACATGTAGTGGCAGGCAGTGTGGTCGCCGGATTCGATGGCGTCCTTGAAGCAGATCAAGAGGGGGCCACGTTCCACAGCGGCCCGATGGCGTCCAGCGTGTTCTTCAACACCAGGCCGTACTCCGTGTCGCCCTCCATGACGAGGGCACCCTCGAAGAACAGGCGGTCGGCGTCGTCCTCACCGCGCAGCAGCCGCCACAGGGCATCGGCGCGAGCGCGCAGGCGCAGACGGGGCGCCCCCTGCTCGCCCGCAGCCTGAAAGCCGCGTTCGCCCAGCCGCAGCCGCACGCGGGCGCCCAGCTCCTGCAGCTCGATCTCCACCGTCTGGCCCTGCAAGGCCTGACGCTGGGAGGGGTCCAGGCGCGGCAACAGCAGGCGGTCCATCAGCAGCGCCAGCAGCATGGAGGGCGGACGGCTGGGCAGGCGGGCGACACGTTCGCGCCAGCGTTGGGGCAGGCTCGGCAACTGCGCGGTCATGCCGCCTCCGCGAGGCCGGGCTGACGGCGTGCAAAACCGTCCACCAGGCGGCCGGGCAGGGGCAGTTCGCGCATTGCGGTGAGCGCCTCCTGAGCATTGGCGCCCCGCGAGAACACTGCATCGAAGAGGTCGACGACGCGCATGAAGTGGGCGCCACAGGGCGACAGCCGCAGCAGCCCGACGCCCGCCTGGTGCAAGGCATCGCCCTGAGCGATCAGGCATTGCAGCGCCGCGCTCTGCGTCTGGATGCCGTTGAGCGCGAGGAAGTCCTCGCCCTCCCCCGTCCGCAGCATCAGGCCGTCGGCATCGTCGCGGCAGCGGAACTGGCAGTCGTCCTTCTGCAGCCGATGATGGCGGGCCGTGAAGCAACGCGCCGAGAAGGCCAGCGGCAGGCGGCCGAAACCCCAGACCTCGGTCACGATCGCCGAGGGCGGCGGGTTGACGCAGGCTACCGCGTCCAGCGACAGCTCGACCGGCCCCACCCAGCGGTCTGCCCCGAGTGCCGCGTGCTCGCCCAGCGCGTCGGCGTTGTAGATGTTGAGATGGGGCCCAAGCGTGATTGGGCGGCGGCGCAGGCGCGACAACACCTGCAGCGCGGCGGCGTCGCCGGCCTCGACGGGGAACTCATCTTGCTCGCAGACGCGACGCAGCGTGCGAAGCTCCGCCTCGCTCATGACCAGCGCCATGGTCGCCAGGCGCACGTCCTTGCCGGCCGCGCGCAGCTCGCGGGCGATGGCCAGCCAGTCGTCGAACTTGATCTCGTTGCGCCGCGAGCAGACCAGCTCGCCCAGCACGACGCTTTGCACCGGCGAGTCGGCAAGGTCGGCATAGAAGTTCAGCAGCGCCTCGCGCGGCCACCAGTACAGCAATGGGCCGACGCTCAGTTGAATGGCGGGGGTATTCATCATCTCCAGGGTCTGTCGTAGGCGCCAAGGGTGTGCTGCTGGCCCTCGGCCCAGCGCGCGAGCTGCCCGTCCCAGGCGGGCTGCACGCTGTAGCGGCCGCGCCCCTCCTGGGCGGCCCAGGCTGCGTCGATGGCAGCGCGCCAGACCTTGGTGACCTCGGCCACGTAGGCAGGGCTGCGCTGGCGCCCCTCGATCTTGATGGCGGCCACGCCGGAGGCGATGAGCTGCGGCAGCAGGGCCAGCGTGTTGAGGCTGGTGGGCTCCTCCAGCGCATAGTCGCCCGCCAGCGCGCCGACCTCGAAGCGGCCCTTGCACAGCGTCGGGTAACCGCGCGGCTCGCCGGGTCGGTAGTGGTCGATCAACACGCCGCCCAGGCGGGCGCGCACACCATCAGGCGCCTCGTCCCAGCGCACGGCGCCAGGTGGTGAGCAGACGCCGGCCGTGTTGGGCGACTGGCCCGTGGCGTAGCTGGACAGCGCGCAGCGCCCCTCCACCATCACGCACAGGCTGCCGAAGCCGAAGACCTCGACCGGAACGCTGCAGTGCTTGAGCAGTTGCTGCACCTGCTGCAGCGTCAGCACGCGCGGCAGCACGGCGCGCTCGATGCCGTAACGCTGGCGGTAAAAGGCGATGGCCTCGTGGTTGGTGGCCGAGGCCTGCACCGAGAGGTGCAGGCGCAGCTGCGGATGGCGCCGACGCGCATCTGCCAGCACGGCGCTGTCGGCCACGATGAGGGCATCGGCGCCCAGCTCGGCCGCGTGGTCAACGGCCCGCTGCCAAGGCCGGGTGTCACGCGCGTCGGCAAACGTGTTCAGCGCCATCAGCACCTGGCGGCCCAGGCAGTGGGCCAGCCTCACGCCCTCGCGCACCTGAGCGGCATCGAAGTTCAACCCGGCGAAGTTGCGCGCGTTGGTGGCGTCCTTCAGACCCAGGTAGACGGCGTCAGCGCCAGCGTCGAGCGCCAGTTGCAGCGCGCGCAGCGAACCGGCCGGGCAGACCAGTTGGGGCTTGCGTGGCGGCGGGCAGGATTCGAGGGACATCTCAGCCCTGGCCGCCGCAGCTGCAGCCGCAGCCGCCGGGGGCGGGCGTCGCCTGGCCGGTCCCGGCCACGAGGCGGCCGACACGGATGCGCCAGTAGTCGGGCTCGGCCTGCACGACCTGCCAGCTGAAGGCTTCGGGGTGATGGGCGCGGAACTGCATCAGTAGGCCACGTGGCTCATGGTCGTTGACCAGCTCGAAGGTCTCGCCCGGCGCTAGCGCGTCGAAACACTGGAAGGCGAGGCGGTGGCGCTGCGGCGGGGCGAGCGGGCGGAGGTCGTGGAGGGCTGTGTTCATAGAGCGTCAGCCTAGGGCTGGCCACCCCGGCGCGCCTTGAACTGGTTCAAGAGCAATCGAGCGGAACGCCGCTGGCGTCCAGGCCGTCTTCTTCCCCGCACAGACGGTAGGGGCCGGTGCCGGCGTTGCCGGCCCGCGAGGCCGGCACGAAGGCGCCCACGTCGACGTCGAAGACATGCACCTCCCCGTCCTCGATGACGTAGTGCCAGCCGTGCAGCGTCAAAGCCCGCGCCTCGACCTGCTCGCGCACCATGGGGTAGTCCATCAGCCGCTCCAGCTGCAACACGATGGCACGCTGCTCGGTGCGGCGTAGCGCCTCGGGACCGGGCTCCGCGACGGGCAGCGCCGCCTCGCGGCCCAGGTCCAGCCAGCGCACCAGGTTCTGCGCGGCGGGTGGCACTTCACCGTACAGCGCGCGGATGGCGCCGCAATGGCTATGGCCACAGACGACGATGCGGCGCACCTGCAGGTTGAGCACCGCGAACTCGATGGCCGCCGCGGTCCCGTGAAAGCCCTGACTCTGGTCGTAGGGCGGCACGAAGGCGCCGACGTTTCGGACGAGGAAGAGCTCGCCCGGTCCGGCACCCGTCAGCAAATAGGGGACGAGGCGCGAATCGGAGCAACCGATGAACAGGGTCAGCGGATGCTGGCCATCATCGACCAGATGCCGGAACAGCGACCGCTGCTGCGGGAAGTCATCGGTCTGGAAGCGACGCAGGCGTTCGAGCAGCTCGTCGGGCATCACTGGACCAGCGGTGAGCTGGCCTGCTGCAGTTCGACGCCTTGCAGCCGGGCGTCCGCCGCCAGCGTCTGCAGGTACTGGCGCAGCGCGCTGATCTGGTGCAGCTGGCGCATGCGCTGGGCCACCGCGTCACGCACCTGCTCGAAGTCTGGCAGCCGGCCCGGCTCGCGCGCGTCGATGGCGGCGATGTGCAAACCGAAGCGGCTGTGCAGCAGACGCGGCAGCACGCCAATCTCACTGCGGCCGAACAGCTCCTTGGCGAACTCGGGCGCACAGTCGTCCGCCGTCAGCCAGCCGAGCTGCCCGCCGTCCGCGCCGCTGGGACAGTTGGACAACTCCTTCGCCGCCTCGTTGAAGGCAGCCACGTCACTGGCTCGCAGTGCGATCAGATGGCCCTCGGCGCGCTGGCGCAACAGGCCCACGTCCACGCCGGGCGTGACAGCAAACAGGATGTGGCGCACCTGAACGCGCTCACCCTGCGCGTAGTGACGGGCGTTGGCGTCGTAGTGACGGCGACAGGCTGCCTCGTCGGGCTCGGGGCCGGCCAGTTCCTGGGCGATCAGCGCCTCGATGGCCTGGCTGGCCGCCGCACTGATGGCACCCTCGCGCGGCGCGGGGTCGTCGGCGGCGAGCAGGCCCACTTCGATGGCACGCTGGCGCAGCAGCTCGGTGCAGGCGCGCTGGCGCAGCACTTCGTCATCCAGCGTCTCACCGGCGGCGGCGATCTCGATGTCGTTGATGAAGGCCTCGACGGGCCGGGACGGCTGCGTCATGTCAACCCCGCTTCGGAAGATTCAGCCTGCGCGAGCGCACGACCTGGTAGGGCCGGAAAACGTAGAACACCGCGGCCAGGCCGCTCCAGACGTGCACGAGGCGGCTGAAGGGGAAGAGCAGGAAGATGGTCATGCCCAACACCATGTGAACCTTGTACGGCCACGCCAGCGCCACCAGGCCGCTGGCGTCGGGGTTGAACGTGACGATGCGCTGCGCCCAGTCGGACAGCACCAGCATGACCGTGCCGTCCGCGTGCGACAACGAGAACGGCAGCGTGATCAGGCCCAGGCTGAGCTGCACCCACAGGATCCACAGAATGGCGAGGTCCGTGCGATGGCTGGTGAGGCGGATGCGCGGGTCCGTCATGCGGCGCCAGATCAGCATCGAAAGGCCGATGAAGCAGGCCGTGCCGGCGATGCCGCCGGCGACGATGGCCAGCATCTGCTTGTTGGCCGGAGTGATGAAGTGCTCGTAGACGGCATGCGGCGTCAACATGCCGACCGTGTGCCCGACGAAGAGAAAGAGGATGCCGGCATGGAAGAGGTTGCTGGCCCATCGCATGCCTCGGCTGCGCAGCATCTGCGAGCTGTCGCTTTTCCAGGTGTACTGGTCGCGGTCGAAGCGGGCCAGGCTGCCCATCAGGAAGACGGCCAGGCAGATGTAGGGGTAGACGACGAACAGGAAGTTGTGCACGGCGTTCATGCGGAGGCTCCCGGTTGATGCGCGGCTTGCTTGCGCACGATGTGGATGGGTTGCGGCTGCTCGGGCCGCGACTGACCGGCGGACGAGCAGCCGCCGAAGGCCTCGGGCTCGGCCCAGGCCTCGTCAAGCTCCGGCTCGGGCGGGATGTCCACGCGCTCGGCACGCTCACCAGCCAGTTCCAGCACAGCGGCCAGGACGCTGGCGTAGGCGCTCTGGCGGCGCTGCAGCGCGCTGAAGATGGCCCGCGTGATGTGGGCGATCTCCGCGAGAAAGCCGCGCGCTTCCCGGACCGGCTGAGTGCTGGCGAACTCCAGCACGACGGCCAGGTGGTCGGGCAGCTCGCCGGGCGCAAGGAACAGCCCGGCGCGCTCATAGGTCTGCAGCAAGTCGATCATGGCCGGGCCACGGTCGCGCGAGTCACCGTGGATGTGCTCGAACAGGTGCAGGGCCGTGCCGCGGCCGCGGTCGAAGAGGTCGACGAAGTCGGCCTCGACCGTGAACGGGTCGGACTGGTGCAGGCGCTGCAGCAGCGCGCAGAGTTCGGCGATGCGCTCAGGGGGCAGCGCGGCCTCGGCGGCCAGGGCCTGCTGCAGCTCGGGCACCGCGGCGCGGAACTCGGCGTCCGGGTAGCGCAGCAGCGCCGCCAGCACGCGCAGGCTGTGGGGGGCGGGGGTGGGCTTGTTGAACATGGGGGCCTTCCTCAGAGGGTCGCCTTGATGGGGATGGTGCGTTTCTTCTCCGAGCCGAACAGGCTGGTCTCGGTGACGCCCTCGGAGCAGCCGTTGCCGAAGCTGAAGCCGCAGCCGCCGCGCACGTTGAAGGCGTTCTCGGCGTACTCGCGGTGAGTCGTCGGGATCACAAAGCGGTCCTCGTAGTTGGCGATGGCCATCACGCGGTACATCTCCTGCACCTGGGCCTCGCTGAGGCCGGCCTGGTCGAGCACCGCCTGGTTCTTCACGCCGTCCACGTGCAGACCGCGCTGGTAGGCCCGCATGGCCAGCATGCGCTCCAGTGCACCGACGACGGGCACGGTGTCGCCGGCCGTCAGCAGGTTGGCGAGGTATTGCACGGGAATGCGCAGCTGGTTCACGTCCGGCAGCTCTCCCACGGCGCCGAGTTGGCCGGCATTGGCGGCCGCGCTGATGGGCGACAGCGGCGGCACGTACCAGACCATGGGCAGCGTGCGGTACTCGGGGTGCAGCGGCAGGGCGACCTTCCAATCCACGGCCATGCGATAGACGGGGCTGTTGCGCGCGGCCTCCAGCCAGTTGTCCGGAATGCCGTCCTTGCGCGCCTGCTTGATGACGGCGGGATCAAAGGGGTCGAGGAACAGATCGAGCTGGGCCTGGTAGAGGTCCTTGTCGTTGGGCGTGGCAGCAGCCTCGGCGATGCGGTCAGCGTCATACAGCAGCACGCCGAGGTAGCGGATGCGGCCCACGCAGGTCTCCGAGCACACGGTGGGCTGACCGGCCTCGATGCGGGGGTAGCAGAAGATGCACTTCTCGGCCTTGCCGCTCTTCCAGTTGTAGTAGATCTTCTTGTAGGGGCAGCCCGACACGCACATGCGCCAGCCGCGGCACTTGTCCTGGTCGATCAGCACGATGCCGTCTTCCTCGCGCTTGTAGATCGACCCCGAGGGGCAGGACGCGACGCATGCCGGATTCAGGCAGTGCTCACACAGCCTGGGCAGGTACATCATGAAAGTGTTCTCGAACTGACCGTAGATGTCCTTCTGGACATCGTCGAAGTTCTTGTCCCTGCTGCGCTTGCTGAACTCGCCGCCGAGGATCTCTTCCCAGTTCGGACCCCACTCGATCTTCTCCATGCGCTGGCCGGTGATGAGGCTGCGCGGGCGCGCGGTGGGCGCCTGGCGCATTTCGGGGGCCGACTGCAGGTGGTCGTAGTCGAAGGTGAAGGGCTCGTAGTAGTCGTCGATCTCCGGCAGGTTGGGGTTGGCGAAGATCTTCATCAAGAGCTTCCATTTGCCGCCCTGGCGCGGCTCCAGGCTGCCGTCGGCCTTGCGTATCCAGCCGCCGTTCCACTTGTCCTGGTTCTCCCACTCCTTGGGATAGCCGATGCCCGGTTTGGTCTCAACGTTGTTGAACCAGGCGTACTCGACGCCGGGGCGACTGGTCCAGACGTTCTTGCAAGTCACCGAGCAGGTGTGGCACCCAATGCACTTGTCCAGGTTCAGCACCATGCCGATCTGTGCGCGAATCTTCATTGCTTGCTCCTCGCGATTCAGGGGTTTTCGCCTTGCGACTGGTAGGCCGCGGCGAGGTGGTCGTCACGCGGCGTGTCGAGCCAGTCCACCTTGTTCATCTTGCGCACCACGACGAACTCGTCCCGATTGGTGCCGATGGTTCCGTAGTAGTTGAAGCCGTAGCTGTACTGGGCGTAGCCACCGATCATGTGGGTCGGCTTCGTGACGATGCGCGTCACCGAGTTGTGGATGCCGCCGCGCACGCCGGTGATCTCACTGCCGGGCGTGTTGATGATCTTTTCCTGCGCGTGGTACATCAGCGTCATGCCGGGATTCACGCGCTGGCTGACGACCGCACGGGCCGCAATCGCGCCATTGACGTTGAACAGCTCCACCCAGTCGTTGTCCTCGATCCCAGCGCGCTTGGCGTCGTCCTCGCTGAGCCAGATGACCGGACCGCCGCGGTTGAGCGTCAGCATCAGCAGGTTGTCGCTGTAGGTGCTGTGGATGCCCCACTTCTGGTGCGGCGTGATGAAGTTCAGCACGATCTCGCGGTTGCCGTTGGGCTTGATGCCCTGGATCTCCCCGGTGGTTTTCAAGTCCACCGGCGGGCGATAGCTCGTGAAGCCTTCGCCAAAGGCGCGCATCCATGGGTGGTCCTGGTAGAACTGCTGGCGACCGGTCAGCGTGCGCCATGGGATCAGTTCGTGCACGTTGGTGTAGCCGGCGTTGTAGGACACCTTCTCGCTCTCCAGACCGCTCCAAGTCGGAGAGCTGATGATCTTGCGCGGCTGCGCCTGGATGTCGCGGTAGCGGATCTTCTCGTCCTCGCGGTGCAGCGCCAGGTGCTCGTGCTCGCGGCCGGTGAACTTGGACAGCGCCTCCCAGGCCTTGACCGCAACGTGGCCATTGGTCTCTGGCGCCAGCTGCAGGATGACTTCGCAGGCATCGATGTCGCTGACGATGCGCGCCCGGCCAGCGCTGTTCACGCCGTTGAGCTCACCCAGCTGTTCGACCTCGGTCTTGGTGTCCCAGCCGATGCCCTTGCCGCCGTTGCCCAGCTTCTCCAGCAAGGGCCCCAGCGACGTAAAGCGCTCATAGGTGGCCGGATAGTCACGTTCGACGACGGCGATGTTGGGCGCCGTCTTGCCGGGGATCAGCTCGCATTCGCCCTTCTTCCAGTCCTTCACACCAAAGGGCTGGGCCAGTTCAGCCGGCGTGTCGTGCATCAGCGGCGACATGACGACTTCCTTCTCCACGCCCAGGTGGCCGATGCAGACCCGGCTGAAGGCCTTGGCAAAGCCCTTGTAGATCTCCCAGTCGGAGCGCGACTGCCAGACCGGGTCCACGGCCGCAGACAGCGGGTGGATGAAGGGGTGCATGTCGCTGGTATTGAGGTCGTTCTTCTCGTACCAGCTGGCCGTGGGCAGCACGATGTCCGAGTAGAGGCAGGTCGTGCTCATGCGGAAGTCCAGCGTCACGAGCAGGTCCAGCTTGCCCTGCGGTGCCTGCGCATGCCAGCGCACCTCGCGCGGCTTGGCGTCGTCGACGCCCAGGTCCTTGCCCTGAACGCCGTTCTCGGTGCCCAGCAGATGCTTGCAGAAGTACTCGTGGCCCTTGCCGCTGGAGCCCAGCAGGTTGGAGCGCCACACGAACATGTTGCGCGGCCAATTCTGCGGCGCGTCGGGGTCCTCGCAGCTCATCTGCAGCGAGCCGTCCCGCAGGCCCTGCACGACGTAGTCCTTGGGCGCCATGCCGGCACCGGCGGCATCGCGGGCGACCTGCAACGGGTTGGTCTTGAGCTGCGGTGCGCTGGGCAGCCAGCCCATGCGTTCAGCGCGCACGTTGCAGTCGATCATGCTGCCATTGAACTCGGCGCGCTCCGCTGCCGTGGCCAGTGGCGACAGCACCTCGCCCACGCCCAGTTTCTCGTAGCGCCATTGATCGGTGTGGGCGTAGAAGAAGCTGGTGCTGTTTTGCTGGCGCGGCGGACGCACCCAGTCCAGTGCGAAGGCAAGCGCCGTCCAGCCGGTCTGCGGACGCAGCTTCTCCTGGCCCACGTAGTGCGCCCAGCCGCCACCGCTCTGACCGATGCAGCCGCACATCATCAGTAGGTTGATGACACCGCGGTAGTTCATGTCGCAGTGGTACCAGTGGTTCATCGCGGCGCCGATGATGATCATCGACTTGCCGTGGGTCTTGTGCGCGTTCTCGGCGAACTCGCGCGCCACGCGGATGACCTGGGCGCGCGGCACGCCGGTGATGGCCTCCTGCCAGGCCGGCGTGTAGGGGGCGTTGTCGTCGTAGTCGCGGGCACCGCTGCCGAAGCCGCGATCGATGCCGTACTGCGCCGCCTGCAGGTCGAAGACGGTGGCAACCAGCGCCTCGCCGTCCTGCGTCTTCAGTCGCGTGGCCGGCACGCGGGCGCAGTGGCTGACGCCGTCCTGCTGCGGGTTGGGCGTGAAGTGCTCGCTGGCGCTGCCGGCGAAGTAGGGGAAGGCCACGTCGGCGATCTCATGCGCCTGCTCGCCATCCTCCACCAGCGAGAGCTTGAGCTTCACGTTGCCGTCGGCCTGGGCTTCCTTGGCCTCGAGGTTCCACTTGCCGGCGTCGTCGCGCCCTTCCGCGCCCCAGCGGAAACCGATGGAACCGTTGGGCAGCACGAGGCGGCCCGTGGCGTCGTAGGCCAGCGTCTTCCACTCGGGGTTGTTGCTCTGGCCCATCTGTCCCTGCAGATCGCTGGCGCGCAGGTAGCGCGTCGGCACGCGGGCCTTGCGGCCGTCGGGCAGCGTCTGCTCCTCCAGCAGCACCAGCAACGGCAGGTCGGTATAGCGGCGTGCGTAGTCGTCGAAATAGGCGCTGCGCTGCTTGAAGTAGAACTCGTTGAGGGCCACGTGACCCATGGCCATCGCGAGCGCCGCGTCGGTGCCCTGCTTGGGGTGCAGCCACAGGTCGGCCAGCTTGGCGACCTCGGAATAGTCGGGCGTCACCGCAACCGTTTTCGCACCCTTGTAGCGCACCTCGGTGAAGAAGTGGGCGTCCGGCGTGCGCGTCTGCGGCACGTTGCTGCCCCAGGCGATGATGTAGTTCGAGTTGTACCAGTCCGCCGACTCGGGCACGTCGGTCTGCTCGCCCCAGATCTGCGGGCTGGCCGGCGGCAGGTCGCAGTACCAGTCGTAGAAGCTCATGCAGACGCCGCCGATGAGGCTGAGATACCGGCTGCCGGCGGCGTAGCTGACCATGGACATCGCCGGGATGGGCGAGAAGCCGATGACCCGGTCCGGGCCGTGCTGCTTGATCGTGTAGACGTTGGCCGCGGCAATCAGCTCGTTGACCTCGTCCCAGGTCGATCGCACGAAGCCGCCCATGCCGCGCACTTGTTGATAGTCGCGTCGGGCCGACTCGTCACTCTGGATCAGCGCCCACGCGTCAACGGGGCTCTTGGCCACCGCCAGCGCCTCGCGCCAGCGCTTGAGCAGCCGGCCGCGCACCATGGGGTACTTCACGCGGTTGGCGCTGTAGAGGTACCAGCTGTAGCTTGCGCCGCGGGCGCAGCCGCGCGGCTCGTGGTTGGGCAGGTCGGCGCGCGTACGCGGGTAGTCGGTCTGCTGGGTTTCCCAGGTGACGATGCCGCCCTTGACGTAGATCTTCCACGAGCAGGAGCCAGTGCAGTTCACGCCGTGCGTGCTGCGCACGATCTTGTCGTGTGCCCAGCGGTTGCGGTAGGCATCCTCCCAGGTGCGATCCTCGCCGGTGCTCACGCCGTGGCCGCCGGCGAAAACTTCCTTCGGCAGCTGGAAGGCGGTCAGTCGATCCAGAAAGTGGGACATCGAATTCTCCGTTAACAGGACAGGGGGGCGCTGCGCCGGCCGTAGCACCACCAACAGATGGCCATGCAGCTCAGGTAGAACGCCAAGAAGCAATAGAGCGCGGCCTCGGGGCCGCCGGCAAGCGTGATAGCGCTGCCGAAACTCTTGGGGATGAAAAAGCCGCCATAGGCCCCGACGGCCGAGCACAGACCCAGCGCGGCGGCGCCCTGCGCCTGAGCCTCACGCAGCGAACCGTGGCCACGCTGGGCTTCGCGCAGGAAGCCCAGCGGCACCATGCGGAAGGTGCTGCCATTGGCGATGCCGGCGGCAATGAAGAGCAGCATGAAGCTGGCGGCAAACAGCCACGCGCCGCCGTCCCGACCCAGGCTAGCCAGCACGCCGATGACGCCAAGCGCCAGGCCGCCGAAGCAGGCCAGGCTGACGCGCGCGCCGCCGAAGTCGTCGGCCACCCAGCCGCCCAGCGGCCGCACCATCGCGCCCAGCAGCGGGCCCAGCCACACCAGCTGCTGCGCGCCATCGAAGTCGGGGAACTGGCTGCGCAGCAGCAGCGGGCCGGCTGCTGCGAAGCCGATGAAGCTGCCGAAGCTGCCAAGGTAGAGCCAGCTCATCAGCCAGCTGTGGCGATGAGAGAAGAGCTGCGCCTGCTCCGTCATGCCGACGCCGGTCGAAGGCAGGTCGTTCATGCCGAACCACGCGGCCAGGGAGCTGGCGGCGATCAGCGGCAGCCAGACCAGGCCGGCATTGGCCAGCCACTGGCCGTCACCCTGGGCCGGCAGGCCGAAGAGGTCCAGCGCGATGACGACCGGCACGGCCCACTGCACGAGGCTCACGCCCAGGTGCGCGAGGCCCGCACCCACGCCGAGTGCCATGCCCTGCTCTCGCGCCGGGAAGCAGGCGCTGATGTGGGCCATGCCACTGGCGAAGTTGGCGCCGCCCAGCCCGCACAGCAACGCCAGCACGACCATCCATTCATAGGGTGTGGCGGGGTCCTGCACGGCCAGCGCAATGCCGGCCGTCGGCAACAGCAGGCTGGCGGTGGAGAACGTCGTCCAGCGCCGCCCACCCACCCAGCGCACGGCAAAGCCGTAGAAGACGCGCAGCGTCGCGCCGCACAGGGCCGGCAATGCGCTGAGCCAGAACAGCTGGTTCGTGGTGTAGCGGAAGCCCGCCGACGGCAGGTACACGACCAGCACCGACCACAGCATCCACACCGAGAACGACAGCGCCAACGCGGGAATCGCGACACCGAGGTTGCGCAGCGCCACCGCACGCCCCTGCTCACCCCAGAAGAGGGGATCCTCCGGGTTCCAGGGCAGTGGCAGTGACAGTGGCTTGGACACGAGGCTCATGCTCCGTCGCGGCGCTGTCGCCGACCATCCATCGCCGGTCGGGTGGGACAGGCGCGGAAGGACGAGGCTGGGCAGCATCGGCATCGTTCTTTCGGACGAGGCGGGCGAGGGATCAGGGGTTGCGGACTTCCGCACCGCGGCGCAGATAGAACCACCAGTTCAGCACCAGGCAGACCGCGTAGAAGGCGGCGAAGCCGTACATGGCGTACTGCGGCGTGCCGGCCTTGATCTGGTCGCCGATCACGATGGGCGCGATGAAGGCGCCGTAGGCAGCCACTGCCGAGGTCCATCCCAGCACGGGCCCGGCCTGGGTGCGATCGAACAGGACGCCGATGGTCCGGAACGTGCTGCCGTTGCCGATGCCGCTCGCTGCGAACAGCAGGATGAACAGCCCAAGGAAGGCCGGGAAGTACTGCTCCGGCGTCGCCGAGCCGTATGCCTGCATCATCACGTAGCCCACCGCCACCGACGCGGCCACCATGACGGCCGAGATCACTTGCGTGACGATGGAGCCGCCGATCTTGTCGGAGATCCAGCCGCCGATGGGCCGCACCGCGGCACCGACGAAGGGACCGATCCAGGCGTAAGCCAGCACGGTGGGGGCGTTCGGGTTGTGGGCACTGTGCTGCATGACCCCGTTGGCGTCGGGCACGTGGCTGACGCCGAAGATCACCTTCATGGCCAGCGGCAGGGCCATCGAGAATCCGATGAAGGAACCGAACGTGACGATGTACAGCGCCGTCAGGCTCCAGGTGTGCTTGTTGCGGAAGATCGCGAACTGCTTGGCGATGTTGTCCTTCATCGTGCCGAAGGCGGCCAGCTTCATGATCAGCAGCGCGGCAACGATGTCCAGCGGGATCGCCACCCACATGCTGATCAGACCGAGGCCGGTGGGCTTGGGCAGATAGAGGTACAGGCCCAGGATGGACGGGATGAAGGCCAGCGTGTAGAGCCAGACGATCTTCGCGAAGGCGGCGACTGGCGAGCCGGTGGAGGGCGACACCGCCTTCAGATTGTTCATGCCGAACCAGCACAGCGCGGCCAGCGGCACCAGCGACAGCACCCACGCGAAGCCAGCGTTCTGAATCCAGGTCGGCGTGCCGGCGGCGATCTTGCCGAAGATCCACCCGCTGTCCTTCAGCAGAATCTCGGGCGCGCCGCCGAAAGCGCCGAACACGCCCACCGTCATCACCAGCGGGATGACGATCTGCATCGTCGTCACGCCGAAGTTGCCCAGGCCTGCGTTCAGGCCCAGTGCCGTGCCCTGCAGCCGCTTGGGGAAGAAGGTGCTGATGTTGGACATCGACGACGCGAAGTTGCCGCCACCCACGCCACACCACAGCGCCATCAGCTGGAAGGCCCACAGCGGCCAATCCTTGTGCTGCAGCACGATGCCGGTGCCGATGGCAGGCGCCAGCAGCATCGCCGTGGTCAGAAAGATGGTGTTGCGACCGCCCGAGAGGCGGATCAGAAACGACGCTGGAATGCGCATCGTCGCGCCGGCGATGCCGGCAATGGCGGTCAGCGTGAACAGTTCGGCCTGGCTGAACGGGAAGCCCAAGTTCAGCATCTGCACGGTGATGATGCCCCACATGCCCCAGACGGCGAAACCGCACAGCAGGGCCGGGATGGAGATCCAGAGGTTGCGGTAGGCAATGCGCTTGCCGGTGGACTCCCAGAAGGCCGCTTCTTCCGGGCGCCAGTCCGCGATGTCGTTCTTGCTCATGTGTTGTCCTCGAAGGTCAGAAATCCGGGCCGAGCACCGGACCGGGCCGGGGCTTCAGGCGTGGGCGCCATGACCCATGACGTCGGTGCGGCGCACCTCGGTCCAGTACATCCAGATCAGCGAGACCCAGACGACGCCGTACATCAACATGAAGGCGCTCGAACGCACGCCCGTCAAGTCGAGCAAGGCGCCGAAGAGGATGGGCAAGATGAAGCCACCGAGGCCACCGGCCAGACCCACGATGCCGCTGATGGCGCCAATGTTCTGCGGGTAGTCGTCGCTGATGTACTTGAAGACCGACGCCTTGCCGAAAGCCCACGCCACGCCCAGCACGGCCATCAGCCCGGTGAAGGCGTAGACATTGAGGCCGAGGTGGAAGGTCCTGGCGCCATCGAGCGTCATGACGGTGAAATCGGTCTGCGGATAGCTGAGCAGGAACAGGCAGATCCAGCTCACCCACATGACCCACCAGGTCACCTTGTGAGCGCCGAACTTGTCCGAGAGCACCCCCCCGATGGCGCGCAACACCCCGCCGGGCAGGCTGAAGCAGGCTGCCAGCAGCGCCGCGACGCGGATGTCCAGTCCGAACTCGCCGACGTAGTACTGCACCATCCACAGCGCCAGCGCAACGTAACCACCGAAGACGATGCTGTAGTACTGGCAGTACTTCAGAACGCGCGGATCCTTCAGCGCCTTGAGCTGGTCGCGGAAGCTGGCGTTGCTGGTGACGAGATGCTTAGGATCACTGTGGCTGAACAGCCAGAACAGCACGACGGTGCCGGCCATGATGGCCGCATAGACCTGAGGCACCATGGTCCAGCCGAAGCTGACGAGCAGCACCGGAGCGACGAACTTGTTGACGGCCGAGCCCGAGTTGCCGGCGCCGTAGACACCCATGGCCATGCCCTGGCGGCTCTTGGGGAACCAGCGCGCGACGTAGGGCGTGCCGACCGAGAAGGATCCGCCCGCGAGGCCAACGAAGAGGCCGATGGCGAGGAAGTGCCAGTACTGTGTCGCATAGGCCATCAGCCAGATGGCCGGCACGGTCGCCAGCATCAGCAGCGCCATGACGATGCGGCCGCCGTAGCGATCCGTCCAGATGCCCAGCGGCACGCGCACCAGCGATCCGGTCAGCACGGGCATGGCCGTCAGCAAACCGAACTCGGTGGCATTGAGTCCAAGCTGCTTCTTGATCGGGATGCCGATGACGCCGAACATCATCCACACCATGAAACAGACCGTGAAGGCCAGTGTGCTGACGATCAGCACCGACCAGGCCCTGCGGTCGACGGGGACTGCGCTCATGCAGATTCCTCCTCAGTGACGATGAGGTCACTGTCCCGCGCAGGCGCCGCGCCGCACATTCACCTGAGGATCAGCATGGCACCGCCCGCTGGGATGACGGCGGCGGGGCGGGCCTCCTCCTAAAGAACTAGGTCTTGAGCTTGCAACGATGAGAGCCTCTGCGGCACCCGGATGGGACCGGGGCGACACGAAGCGCCGGGCCCAACGCTCGCACCGTTGTCCGTCGCAGAGCCTAGGCCCGCTGCTGCGTCACCAGTACCGCCGCCTGAACACGTGAATCCAGGTCCAGCTTGCGCAGCAGGTGTTGCACGTGGATCTTTACGGTCGTCTCGGCGATGCCCAGCTCGCGGGCGATCTGCTTGTTGGAATCGCCTCGGGCGATCAGCTCGACGATTTCTCGCTCGCGAGGCGACAGCATGCCCAGCGGGTCGGGCGGCGGTGGCGCGGCCGCGTCGGCCTCGTGGCGAAAGGCTGTCGCCAGCTTGCCGGCCATCTCTGCGCTGAAACTGGAGACGCCACGCGCAGCGCGCTCAATGGCCTGCGTCAGCTCCTGGTTGTCCGCCGTCTTCAGCAGGTACCCACAGGCGCCTGCCCGCAGCGCTGCGCCGAGGTCGGACTCCGACTCGCTCATCGTGAGCATCAGCACCTGCGCCCCGGGCGCGGCGGCCTTCAGCGCCGGCAGGGCCTGTACGCCGGTGACGCCGGGAAGATGGTTGTCCAGCAGGATGACCTGCGGCCGCAGCTCCGCGGCCAGGCGCTCGGCCGCACCGGCGTCGCCCGCCTCGCCGACGACCTGCAGCTGCGCCTGGGTCGCCAACAGCGCGATCAGGCCGCGGCGGAACAAGGTGTGGTCGTCGACGACGAGCACGCGGATGGGTTCAGCGCTCATGGGTTCACCGCTTCGGATTCGGGCATTGAGATGCGCACCAGCGTCCCCCGCCCCGGTTGGGACTCGAGCGCCACCGCAGCGCCCACCTTGGCTGCGCGCTCGCGCATGATGCGCAGGCCCACGTGGCTGTCGTCGGGCGCATCAGCGGCCGGGTCGAAGCCGCGGCCATCGTCGCGCACGTCGATCTGCCAGTGCGGCTGGTGTGTCAGGCGCACCTGCACCTGGCGGGCCTGTGCATGCTTGCGCACATTGGCCAGCGCCTCCTGCACGACGTGCAGCAACTGCACCTGCACGTCCGCCGGCAGCGGCGCGCCGTGGCCGTCAACCTCCAGCTCGGCAGACACGCCGCTTTGAAGCCGGAACTTCTGCAGCGTCTGCTGCAGTGCGGGCAGCAGGTCGTCGCAGTCGGTGCGGGTGCGGAAGTGCATCAGCAGCGCCCGCACGTCAGCCGTGCACTCCTTCAAGCCCAGCGCCAACTCGTCGACAAGGCGCCCGGCCGCTTCGGCCTTGCCGCCCTGCTGGGCGTCTTTCAGCAGCTGCAGCTGGATCTTCATGAAAGCCAGACTCTGCGCGATGGAGTCGTGCAACTCGCGCGCCAGCATGCTGCGCTCCTCGGCGACAGCCGCCTCGCGCTGCAGCGCGGCGCTGCGCAGGCCGTCCATGGCACTGGCCAGATGGCTGGCCAGGCTGTCCAGCAGCTCCCGGTCCGCCTTGGTGGGTCGCGGCACGTCGCGGAACAGCAGGTCAACTTCGCCCATCACGCGGCCCTGCACCGTCAGCCCCACCGACGTCACGGCGACGAAACCGGCCCTGGCGCAGTGCGATGCTGGTAGCGCCTCGGAGGCGATGGGGATCACGCGCGCCTGTGAGGCCGGGGTGCCGCAGTGGCAGTCGCCAGGTGCCACGCAGCGCTCGGCCTCCAGCATTGCAGGCGGCAAGCCCTGGGCGGCCAGCAGCACCATGCGCTGCTGGCTGGGGTCCAGCCAGCGTAGCGCCACAGCGTCGGCACCGGCCGCCTGGCGCATGCGTTCCGCGAACCCGACCGCCAGGTCGCGCGGCGACGATGCACCCGCGGCAAAGGCCGTCGCCTCGTAGAGCGTGGCCAAGCGTTGCTGCTCCAGGCGCAGGTCGACTGTCTTGGCACGCACCTCGTCTTCCATGCCACGATAGACCGACTCGAGCCGCTGTGCCATGCGGTTGAAGCCACGTGCCAGGTCGCCGAACTCGTCTTGCGACTCCTCGGCCACGCGGGCGCCCAGCGTGCCACGCTCCAGCGCTTGCAGACCCAGGCGCAGGCGATCGACCGGCGCGAACACGACCAGGTGCGAGGCATACAGAAAGATCATGGCCGCCGCGATCGCCATTCCCACCAGGGCCAACTGGACGCTGGACAGGAGCGAGCTCCAGCTCGCCATGCGCGCCTCAATGGCGTTCACGAGGACGTCGATGTGCGTCACCAGCGCCTCGGCCTGAGCGTCCGTCGGCACGGGCAGGCCATCGGACGAGGCCCTCTTGAGCTGCTGCCATGCCTCGCGCACTCCACGGTAGGCCAGCACGGTCGGCTCATCGCGGGGCAGAAAAAGCGGCCGCGCGGGATCGCCGTCCACTAGCAGCTGCAAGGAAGCGTCGTAAGCCCGCACCAGGGTCCGCAACGGCTCGCCAGCCTCCTGGTGGACGAGGCGCCAGGTCTGCATGCGCAGCCGCCCCGCCTCATTGACTGCTGCCGCACCGCCTTCCAGCTGCCATCCGATCCACAGCGTCAGCCCGATCGAGGCCAGCGCAATGCACAGTAGGGCCGCACCCAGGATGCCGACCTTGGTGGCGAGACGCGCGCGACTCCAGCCCTTGCTCAATTGATTGGTCTCCGTGCTGCGCAATCCTGGCGAGCGCGCCTGAGGCGGCCCGCGGCACTCATGCGACGCATTCTGGGCAGCGCGCACCGCACAGGCCTTGACATCGCGCAAGGTTCGCAGCGAATCACTCCGTTAGCGTCGGCGGCGGGCCGGGTAGTTGTGCCGCATCGGCTGCCGGCGCGGCGTCCAGCCCCCAGCTCATCCAGTCTTCACCGAACAGCTCGCTGGGGTGCGGCGTGGCGACCGAACCATTGCCGCAGCGCAGCGCATCGGACGGACAGTAGCGGTCGCAGCCCCAGCAGACGCGCCCCGGGTTGGCGGGCATGATCGGGAACTTCTTGCTCATCCGCCCCTCCTACGCCGCCACCGGCACGCTGCGCAACCGCTGCACAGGCCGCACCATGAAGACGGCACCGTCGCGGCCTCGCTCCAGCAACAGCGTGCGCACCCGCGCCTGCCACAGCGCACCCAGCTCGGCCTCCTGCTGTGCCGTCGTCTTGCCGGCCGACAGCAGCGCAACGAGGCGGTCCAGCTCCGCTGGCATGGGCAACGACGCCGTGTCGACCCCCACGTCCACCGCGGCGTGGGTGTCCAGCCGCGTGAAGCGCAACGCCATCATCAAGTCGGGCTTGGTCCGGATGAGTCCGGCACGGCTGAACCGCCCGCCCAGCCCCTTGAAGCCGGAGCTGCCCGCCGCGCCGGTGAGCATCTGCACCACCGTCGCGATGACGCCGGTACCACCTGAACGCGCGTCGTCACGGAACTCCACCTTGATGCCGCCGCGCTGCGGCAGGCTGTCCGGGTAGAGGTGCTCCAGCGCGAGCCATGTGAGCCAGTAGGCCGACGCGACAGCCACGCAGGCATGGCCCGTCAGCCTCACGGCGTCGGCAAAGTCATACTCGAGAACACCGTCCTCGGCGCAGCCCAACACGCGGGCCAGCGGGTCCTGCACGCGCAGGCGGGGAACGTCGTCGAAGTAGCGGGGCAGAATCATCCTGAGCTTTCCTGAGGTCAACCCGGGCGGCCGTCGACGCGAGGGCGGGACAGCACGGGCCAGTAGCGCACGGCATAGAGGCCGAAGCCTGCCGACCAGAGCAGCGCCGAGACGAGCGCTGCATGAACGATCTGGGCGGGCGCGACGAGCGGCAAGATCACGCGCACCGCGGCAGCGGAAGCGACCATGAGATAGCAGGCAACCTCGTAGCGGTCGGCCTGCAATGGTCGGCCGGTGTGGCCCCGCGCCGTACGCGTCATCATGCCGATGACGAGGCCGCCGACGGCGCCCACCGTCAGCGCATGCGTGGCCAGCGACGGCATCAGCCAGCCGAGCTCGGCCGCGCCGCGCAGCATCAGGTGCAGTGGCACCCACAGGTAGGCCAGGTGCAGCACCCAAACCAGCGGCACGCGCAGCGTGCGCCAGGGCTGCCACAGCACCCAGCGCCAGGCCTGGGCCACCCCCGCTGCCAGCGCGAGGGTCGCCAGCGGACCGCCCTGCAGGCCCGCAGCGTCGGCCACCAGCACGGCCAGCACACCGCCAAGGGCAGCCTTTTCGACCCCGGGGCGGCGGGTTGCAGCGGCCCCCGGCACGCCGTTGTTCGTGAACATCGGGATGACGCGCCCGCCCATGACGGCGAGGATGAAGAGCACCACATCCAGCGCCACCGGAATGCCCAGCCCGCGGGGCACCGTGACGACGCCGAGTTGGGCCAGGTGCACGAAACCTGCGGCGGCGGCCAGCAGCACCAACAGGCCAATGAAGAAGTAGTTGCGGCGATTGCGCGACTTCACGAACGGCACTGCCAGCGCCAACGCGGCGGCCAGCGGGAAGGCGACGTTGGCGACGGCGGCGGCCACGCCCCATGGCGTCAGCACCAGCACACGGGCCACCACCCACAACGCGGCCAACACGCCGAGCCGCCAACCGGTGGGCGTGGGCAGATTGGTCCAGTTGCGACCGGCGGTGAACAGGAAGCCAACGATGACGGCCAGCGTGAAGCCGAACAGCATCTCGTGGGCATGCCAGACCGGACCGGCCAGGTAGGCATGGCCCAAAAGCCCCGCGTACTGCAACGCCCACAGTGGCACGGACAGCGCCGCGAACACGCTGGCCAGCAGGTAGAACGGCCGGAAGCCGAGCGCGAACAGCGCAAAGCCCGCAGGGCCGCGCCGAGGAGGTTCTTCAATTGCCAGCAGGGGCTTCATGTCGTGGTTTCCGTTGAGACGGCGCATGCTGGATACGCCAGGCGATGGCCGACGCGCCCAGCGTGAGCGCGAACGCCGCGATGGCCAGCGCGTTACCGGCAGCACCCGCAGCCGTCAGCCGGGGGTCGAGATAGCCGCCCAGCAGCCGCAGCGCCAGCGACACATGCAGCAGCATCAGCGGCAGGTAGAAAGGCCAGCCGAACGCCACCTTGACGCGAGCGACTGCAGGCAGGATGACCGGCGCATGGCCCAACACCATGCTGAAGACGAAACCCAGCGCCAGCCCGTGCAGGGCCGCGTCGCGCCAGGGCAGGCCCAGGGCGGTGGCGCCCCAGGCCAGGCCGGCGGCAAACAACCATGCATAGCCCGTGAGCAGGCACAGGGCCATGTAGCGGCTCAGGCCGGCGGCGCGGACGGTGCGGCGCGCGATGTCGAATACCGCGAGCCAGGCGGCCAGCGCCGCCAGCGAGAGCCCGTAGAGCAGGCCTCCCCAGCCAGCTGCGAAACCGGACAGCAGCGCGCCGCAGGCCGCTGCGGCCAGGATGCCCAGCAGCGCCGGGCCGGCGCCGACGTGGCGTCGCATCAGCCGCGTCATCTCCAGCCGCTCAGCGGCAATGGTGAACACCAGGAAGCAAAACCACAGCGGCACCACGGCACCGTCCAGCACCCTCAGCGCATGGGCGACGCTGCCGGCGAACCACGCCAAGGCGCCGGCCAGCAGCAGCCCGGTGTGGGCGGCTGGCTGGCGCCGCACCACCACGAGGTTGACGCCGACGAAGGCCAGCGCGGCAGCCACAGCCAGCCAGGCGGCGGCCTGTGGCGCACCGGCCAGCAGCGCCAAGCCCGCGCCCCCCGACGTCAGCGGTCCGATGAAGGCCACCACATGCTTGAGCGCCACCGCGCGTTCGATGGCGATGACGGTACCCATGAAGACACAGACCATCAGGAAGGCATGACCCGCCACGGCCACGCCTGCCACAGGCAGGGTCACGCCCGCGCGCACCAGGCCGCCCGCGATGCCGGTCACCAGGGAGAGCCCTACCAGGCCCGCAAAGGCCAGTCGCGGAAGCAGTCCCCGAGCGCCGCGCATCGACCGCCCCTACCAACCCATGAAGGCCTTGGCCCGATCGCTCATGCGGTCGGTCGTCCAGGCAGGTTCCCACACCAGCTCGACGGCGATGCGCCGGCCGGGCGGCACGGCGCGGTCGAGTTCCGTGCAGGCGTCGTCGACGATCACGTCAGCCACCGGACAGGCGGCCGAGGTCATGGTCATCAGCACCTGCACGCAGGCCGGCGTCACGGTCACGCCGTACACCAGACCCACGTCGACGATGGACATGGCCACCTCCGGATCCACCACGCGGCGCAGCGCCGCGAGGATGGGCTCCCGAAGCTCATCGGGGCCTTCGTAGGGATAGGGCGAGTCGGTCATTCCACGGTCTCGGCGGGCGCCATGAAGCGTAGCAACTGCACCAGTTGCTGCCGATTGGCCGTGATATCGGCCAGCGTGTAGCGGTCCAGCACGGCGTGGAAGGCCTCCACTGCCTCGCCCAGCACTCCCTTGAGCCGGCACTGGCTGACGATGGCGCAACGGCTGCCCTCCGACGAGAAGCACTCGGCCGGCAAGGCCTGGCCCTCGGTGTCGCGCACCACCTCGCCGACGCGGATCTGCGCAGCCGGTTTCGCCAAAGTCAGGCCGCCCCCCTTGCCGCGCACCGTGGACACCCAGCCTCGCTTGGCCAGATGGTGCACGACCTTGGTCAGGTGATTGACCTTGACGTCATACGCCGCGCAGATCTCGGCCACCGTGGCCCGCCGATCGGGATCGGCGGCCAGGTACATCAGCACGCGCAGGCTGTAGTCGGTGAAGGCGGTGAGGCGCATGCTTTACTTTCCTTGGGTTCAACGGCCGCGAGCGGGCGCCGCGCCTGCCGCAGGCAGGCGGTCTGCCACGCGGCGGCGCAGCAGGCAAAGCGCATACACGGCCAAGAAGACGCTGCCCGCGGCGAACACGATGTCGCCCGGCACGCGCAGCCATACCAGAGTCTCCATCAGCTTGGAGTGGATGACCTCGGGCGAGCGGGCGTACCACAGGCCCTTGGTGATGCTCTCGTAGGCCTGGTAAATGCCGGCCGGCAGCAGCGACATGAAGACCATCATGGCCAGGCCGATGTTCAGGCTCCAGAAGGCAGGCTTGAGGAACTTGTCGGCGTGCAGCGCGCGGTCGTACAGGCCGCGCAGGCAGAACAGCATCAGGCCGATGCCCAGCATCCCATAGACGCCAAACAGCGCCGCGTGCCCGTGGGCCGCCGTCATGTTCAGACCCTGCACGTAGTACAGCGAGGCCGGCGGGTTGATCGCGAAGCCGAGCAGGCCAGCACCGACGGTGTTCCAGAAGCCCACGGCGACGAAGCTCAGGATGACCCACTTGTAGGCGCCCAGCCAGGCGACGTTCTTCGAGCGGCGATAGGTTTGCAGCGCCTCCAGGCCGATCAACGTCAGCGGCACCACTTCGAGCGCCGAGAACACGGCGCCGACGGCGATCACCGAGGTGGGCGTGCCAGTCCAGTACAGGTGGTGCAGCGTGCCCAGGATGCCGCCGAACAGGAAGACGATGGTCTCGGCGACGATGGCACGGTTGGCCGACGCCGGACGCACCAGGCCGAGGTTGGTGAAGATCAGCGCGACGACCGCGGTGGCGAAGACCTCGAAGAAGCCCTCCACCCACAGGTGCACCAGCCACCAGCGCCAGTACTCGACCATCGAATAGTGGGTGTGCTGGCCCCACGTCAGCGAGGTGGCGTAGAAACCGCCGATGCAGGTCGCCGACAGGAAGACCATGGCGATGAGGCCGCGGGTTTCAGAAGGCTTCTTCAGCGCCGGCCACAGTGCACGGCCGAGCAGGAACACCCAGAACAGCAGGCCCACGAACAGCAGGATCTGCCAGAAGCGACCCATGCTGGTGAACTCCAGGCCCTGGTTGCCGAACCAGAAGCTGAAGTCCATGCCGCGATGCTGCAGCGTGCCCAGCCAGCCGGTGATCGTCGAGCCGAGCACGACGACGATGAGAGCCCAGAACAACGCGTCCACGCCGAGCTTCTGAAGCTTGGGTTCGCGGCCCGACAGCAGCGGCGCGACGTAGAGGCCCGTCGCCAGCCAAGCGGTCGCGATCCAGAAGATGCCTATCTGCGTGTGAATGGTGCGGCTGACCGTGTACGGCAGGACCTGCGCCAGCGGAATGCCGAAGAAGGCCTGGCCCTCCACCGCGTAGTGCGCCGTGATGGCGCCCATGGCGATCTGCAGCAGCATCAGGCCGATGACGACGAAGAAGTACTTGCGCGTCGCCTTCATCGACGGGGTCGCCTTGGCGCCCAGCAGCGGGTCGGCCGCGGGCACCTGCGCATCGTCTTCATGGGCGTCGCCCTTGTGCAGCCACAGCATCGCGGCGATGCCGGCCAGCAGCAGCACGACGCTGACCATGGACCACATCGCGGCCGAGGTGCTCATCGTGTTGCCCACCAGCGGCTCGTGCGGCCAGTTGCTGGTGTAGGACAGGCCGGTCTCACCCGGGCGGTCCGTCGTGGCGGCCCAGGCCGACCAGAAGAAGAAGGCCGCCAGCGCCTTGCGATGCTCGGCCACGGGCAGTGCGTCGGCCGTCATTGCGTACTGATCGCGCAGGGTCTCCAGCGCGGGGTCGCTGCCAAACAGGCTGTCATAGTGAGACGCGACCTCGCGGATTGCGTCGGCACGTGCGGCCGTGATGCGCACCTCGCCGCTCGCCTCGTCATAGGTGTTGCGACGCATCTCGTCGCGCACGCCCTGGTCTACCGCGGCGCGCTGCGCGTCGCCCACGGCCAGGCCGCCCTGCTGTTGCTCGGCCATGCGGCGTGCCTTCAGCGCCACCGCCTCGCGGTGCAGCCAGTCGGCCGACCAGTCGGGCGCGACGTAGGCGCCATGTCCCCAGACGGTGCCGAGTTGCTGGCCACCGGCCGACATCCAGGCCTGCTGGCCGAGCTGAATCTGCTCGCCGGTGAACAGCACCTCGCCATCGGCGCTGACCACCCGGTTCGGGATGGGCGGGGCCGAGAGGTAGATCTGCCAGCCCAGGTAGCCCAGGGCACCGAACGACAGGACGAAGATCAGGCCCAGCCAGCGCCAGAGCCTTTTGGTGGATTTCATGGTGTTTCCTTCTCGAATGCTCTTGATGTACGGCTCAGGATCCGCCGCAGGCGCCGCAGCAGCGCCCGTCGCCCTGCCCCACGGGCAGCCGGGCCAGCCGGACGGACCACAGGCCCGGGCCCGCCGGGCCGATGTCCCAGGTGAACTGCCCCGGCAGCACCTTGCGCAGCCCGGCCAGCAGGGGGGTGGGGTCGGCGTCGTCGATCAACTCCGTCGACTCGCCGGGGCCAAGCGCGTGCAGGATCTCGCTCACCCGGCCCGGCCGGGTCTCGCGGGAGATTTCGCGCAGGTCGATCTGAGAGGAACTGGTACTCGGTGCCATGGCGTTTTAAACATGCATTTGCGATGCATGAATATTAGAAGGCGCCCGCGACGTGCCATTTGACGTACATCAAAGTGCCGAAAAAGGCCCTCCGGCGCCCAGGCCGCGTGGTTTGGGACAATGCAGCCTGCCCTCCCCCGACCACGAAGTCGCCATCAGCCCCGAACGGGGCGTGCGTTGAACCCCATGTCCGAAGTCCTCGCCCCCACCGCCACTGCCACGCCCAGCGCCGAAGAGCTCGCGGCCAAGAAGGCCGCGCACGAGATCAACAAGCTCTCCAAACGCCTGCACCGCCAGGTGGGCCAGGCCATCACCGACTTCAACATGATCGAAGACGGCGACAAGGTCATGGTCTGCCTGTCGGGTGGCAAGGACAGCTACGCGATGCTGGACATCCTGCTCAACCTGCAGCAGCGCGCCCCCATCAAGTTCAGCCTGGTCGCCGTCAACCTCGACCAGAAGCAGCCCGGCTTCCCCGAGGAGGTGCTGCCGGCCTATCTGCGCTCGCGTGGCGTGGACTTCCACATCGAGAACCAGGACACCTACTCCATCGTCAAGAAGCTCGTCCCCGAGGGCAAGACGACCTGCAGCCTGTGCTCGCGCCTGCGCCGCGGCATCCTGTATCGCGTGGCCGGCGACCTGGGCGCCACCAAGATCGCGCTCGGCCACCACCGCGACGACATGGTCACGACGCTGTTCCTCAACATGTTCTTCGGCAGCCGCATGAAGGGCATGCCCCCGAAGCTGGTCAGCGACGACGGCAAGAACGTCGTCATCCGCCCGCTGGCCTATGTGAAGGAACCCGACCTCGTGCGCTGGGCCGAGCACCGTGAGTTCCCCATCATCCCGTGCAATCTGTGCGGCAGCCAGGAGAACCTGCAGCGCGTGCAGGTCAAGGCGATGATCAACGAGTGGGAGAAGCGCTATCCGGGGCGCATCGACAACATCTTCACGGCCATGGGCAACATCGTGCCCTCGCACATGATGGACAAGAAGCTCTTCCCGTTCGAGACAATGCGCGCGACGGGCCGGGCCGAGCCCGATGGCGACATCGCCTTCGATGACGATGAAAGCTGCGCGACACCTGCGCCGGCTTCAATCATCACGCTGCAACGCTGATTTACACGGGGGCAATCTAGGCAGGTCAAAATGCCTCCATCCCCCCCCGATGGAGGTGTTCCATGAATCGCCGCCTGATCCTCACCACGCTCGCCGCCGCCTCGGTGGTCGCGCTCGCCGGCTGCGCCGGTCCCTACACCGTCTCCGCCGACGTCTCCAGCTACGGCAACTGGCCGGCCGACCGCAAGCCGGGCACCTATGCCTTCGACCGCCTGCCCTCGCAGCAGCAGAGCGAGGAAGCCACCAAGCGCCAGGCTTCGCTGGAGGACGCCGCCAAGGCCGGCCTGGAAAAGGCAGGCTTCAGGCCTGCCGCCGACGCGAAGAGCGCCGACATCCTCGTCACCCTTGGCGCACGCATCACCGCCTATGACCCCGTGCCGTGGGACGACCCGCTGTGGTGGCGCTGGCGTGGCCGACTGTTCTCGCCGCGATATGGCTACGCCACCGGCTGGGGCGGCTGGGGGTGGCGCCAGGACCCCTTCTTCGACCGCCGCTACGACCGCGCCGTGGCGCTGCTGATCCGCGACCGAGCGACCGGCGAGGCCCTGTTCGAGACCCATGCCAGCAACGAAGGCATGTCCATCGGCAGTGATGCCCTCATCGGCAGCCTCTTCGACGCCGCCCTGGCCGAGTTCCCCAAAGTCGACCCGAAGTCGCACCGCGTGTCGGTACAGGTCACGCGCTAGCGGCGGCCCCGGGCACTGCCTGCCCATAATCGCGACTTCGTCAAAACGCAGTCGCAAGGGCAGGCATGGCGCTCAACATCGTGATCATGGCGGCGGGCAAGGGCACCCGCATGAAGTCCGCAACGCCCAAGGTGTTGCACAAGCTCGCTGGCCGCTCGCTGCTGGCCCATGTGCTGAAGAGCTGCGAACCGCTCGCGGCCCAGGCGCGGATCGTCATCACCGGCCACGGCGCCGACCAGGTCGAGGCGGCCGTGCAGGCAACCGACCTCGCATTTGTGCGCCAGATGCCTCAACTGGGCACCGGCCACGCCATCCAGCAGGTCGTGCCGGCGCTGCAGGGCGAAGGCACGACACTGATCCTCAATGGCGACGTCCCCCTCATCGAGACAGCCACCGCCAAGGCCCTCATCGACGCCTGCGCCGGCCACGCCCTCGTGCTGCTGACGGTCGACCTCGCAGATCCCACCGGCTACGGCCGCATCATCCGGGACCCTGACGACGACGGCGTGCTGGCCATCGTCGAGCACAAGGATGCCACGCCCGAGCAGCGCCTCATCCACGAGGGCTACAGCGGCATGATGGCCGCCCCCACTGGCGCGCTCAAGCGCTGGGTGGGCCAGCTGAGCAACGACAACGCGCAGGGCGAGTACTACCTGACCGACATCGTCGCCATGGCCGTCGCCGAGGGCCTGCCGGTGCTCGGCATCAAGGCCCACAGCGAGATCGAAGTGCTGGGCGTCAACGACCCGGTGCAGTTGGCGCAGCTGGAGCGCGCCTTCCAGGCCCGCCAGGCCGAGCACCTGATGCGCGCCGGCGTGCGCCTGGCCGACCCGGCCCGCTTCGACCTGCGCGGCACGCTGACCCACGGCCAGGACGTGGAGATTGACGTGAACTGCGTTTTCGAAGGCCAGGTGGAGTTGGGCGATGGCGTTCGCGTCGGCGCCAACTGTGTGATCCGCAATGCCCGCATCGCCGCCGGCGCGCGCATCCATGAGTTCACCCACATCGACGGAGAGGCCGCCGGCGCCAGCATCGGCGAAGGTGCGCTGATTGGGCCGTTCGCCCGCCTTCGGCCCGGCGCGCAGCTGGGCGCCGAGGTGCATATCGGCAACTTCGTCGAGGTCAAGAACTCCACGCTGGCCAAGGGTGCCAAGGCCAACCACCTCGCCTACCTGGGCGATGCCACGGTGGGCGAGCGGGTCAACTATGGCGCCGGTGCCATCACGGCCAACTACGACGGCGCCAACAAGCACCGCACCACCATCGCCGACGACGTGCACGTGGGCTCCAACTGCGTGCTCGTCGCCCCGGTCACGCTGGGCAAGGGCGCCACCATCGGTGGAGGCTCGACGATCACCAAAGATGTCAACCCTGGCGACCTCGCCGTGGCGCGGGGCAAACAGGTGGCCCTGCCCGGGTGGACCCGCCCGACCAAGAAACGTTGAATTGGCCGTTTCCCGTGACTTTGTTCCTGAGATCACCCCGTGAGGCCGTTAGGATGCAACCCTGCCCTAATGCCGCAGTACCCATGGCTCACGAACTCGACTTTGCCGCGCTCTCGCTTGACGATGCCGTCCCGGCTGACCTGGGCGCGTTTGAGATCACCGAGGCCCGCCGAAGCCACGACGAACAGGATGCTCGCCATCGCGCGCTGGAACTGAAGGCGCAGGCCTGCGACAACGCCGCCGACGCCTGCTGGTACCTGGCCCGCAGCCTCGGCGCCGCCCGCGACCTGCCCCAGAACGGCGAAGCAAGCCTGGAGCTGCTGTTCCAGCTCATCGGCGCGCTGGCTGACCTCCCGGGTGACATCGCCGCCGCACCGCTCCCCGAGATCGTCGGCGGCCGCGACGACGGCATCACCGAACTCTGTCTGCAGCTCGAGGCTGCACGCGAAGTGACCGAGGACGCGCTGATCGAGGCCGAACTGGCCCCGACCCGCACCCAGCATTGCCACTGAACGCTCCCCACAAATCAAAAGCGCCCCACAGGGCGCTTTTTTCATTGCGGCGTGGCGTCTTCCTCAGCCGCCGCTTCCCACGGCCTTGTCCAGCAACGCCATGGGCGGCAGCGTCAGCCGGTTGTCCACCGCCTTGACGCCCGTCGTGGACGCGGCCACTACCGTGGCGCGGTCCCGGGCCTGGACGTCGGGAGCCTGACCTTCGAGCCTCACGACGCCGTGATCGGTACTGACAGCGATGGGCACGGCAGACAGCGACGCATCCGCCGCCAGGGCCAGACGCACCTTCACCGTGATGCCGCTGTCCTCAGGGTCGGGCGTGGCCGGAGGCGTCTGCTGGGCCACCGGCGGAATGACCGGCGTGGCCTGAGACGGGACAACCGGCGTGGCCTCAGGCGGAGCGACCGGCGTGGCCTGAGGCGGTACCACTGTCGGGGCCTGTGTCACTACCGGCGGCGCGAGCGGCTGCAGGGCCGGCTCCCGCAACTGGGCAGGCGGCGGCGAGGCCTGGGCCAGCACCTCGGGCTGAGGCGCCAGCGTCTTGGGCACCGGCGCCGGCGTCGGGGCAGCGCGCACGACGTTCGCGGGCGGTTCGGCCTTGGGCGCCACGGCCACGGCGACCGGCGGTTCGGCGACGGGCGGTGGTGCCGTCACGGCCGGCGCGGGCTCGGACGCGGCCACATCAGGTCCGGCGGCGGAAGGCGCGGCTTGCAACTGCGCATCCTCCGCAGAGGGGCTGGCCTGTCCCACGACGGCCGCTGGCGGAACGGCTTCCGGGCTGGACAGGTTGCGCGACATCACGACGGCAAGGCCGACCAGCACGATGCCCACACCCGCGCCCACCACCCACGACGTGGCGCCGGAGCGTGGTGCGGGTGTTGCGGTGCGTGCCGGCGCTTCGGTGGCCGGCGTGCGCATCACGGGCGGCACGGCAGAGGCGA
>NZ_DASWYS010000070.1:0-2461 GCF_036404855.1 Roseateles sp. | reverse complement strand
CGCCGAGGCGGCCAAGGAAATCAAGGGGCTGATCAGCGCCAGCGTGGACAGGGTCGAGACCGGCAGCCGTCTGGTGGGCGACGCGGGCCAGACCATGGGCGAGGTGGTGGCCAGCGTGCAGCGGGTGACCGACATCATCGGTGAGATCAGTGCGGCCGCGGGCGAACAGAGCGACGGCATCGGCCAAGTGAACGTGGCGGTGGCGCAGCTGGATCAGATGACGCAGCAGAACGCCGCGCTGGTCGAGGAAAGTGCAGCAGCGGCCCAGAGCCTCAAAGACCAAGCCACTGTGCTGACCCGCACGGTGCAGGTGTTCCGGGTGCAATGACCACGATCCGCCGCAGGAGCGGAGTCTTTGCGGTCGCGGCCTTCGCTCTCGACCGGGCGCCTGCGCTCAGGCCTTCTTCTTGAGCAGGCCGTAGAGCGCCAGCAGCACGATGGCGCCGACGACGGAAGCGACGAATCCCGCCGGTTGACCCGGCGCATAGAGCCCCAGGGCGGCGCCTGCGTAGCTGGCCAGAAACGAGCCGGCGACGCCGAGCAGGGCCGTCATGATCCAGCCCATGCTGTCATCGCCGGGCTTGAGCATGCGTGCGACGAGGCCTGCGATCAGGCCGATGAACAGGGTGCCGAGAATGGACATCATGCGAAAGGCTCCTTTCAGAACGCAGAGACAGGCCTCTGGGTGTCGGTCACTGTAGCGCCATTCTTTCGATGGCGCAGCCTGTACCTGGCGCCGTCGCCCGGTGTGTGCAGGACGTCATCCCGCAGCAGCCTTCAGGCGACAGAGTTCGCCGCTTCAATCGCTTCGGTCAGTTCAAGCCACCGCGCCTCGACCGTCTCGATCTCGTCGTTCACCGCCTTGAGCTGCCGACCGGCGTCGGCCAGGGCTGCGGGCGTGGCCGGCTGGCTCAGGGTGTCTTCCAGCCGCTGCTTGTCCTGGGTCAGCGCGGCGAGACGTTTCTCCGCCTGTTCCAGCGATTTCTTCAGCGGTCGCAGGCGCTCGGCCAGTTGCTGGCGCTTCTGTGCATCGAGCTTGCGCTGTTCGGCGCTGCTGGGCGCCGGTGCGGCGGCCACGGCCGGGGCGGGGGCTGACGCCACCACCGGTGCCGGGGCCGGTGCAGTCTCTGCCCGCGCCTCCTGCCGGCGCGCCTCGCGGGCCTGCTTGGCCACGTCCAGCAGGTAGCGCTGGTAGTCGTCGAGGTCGCCGTCGAACGGGGCGATGCCGCCCCGCGAGACCAGCCAGAACTCGTCGCACACCGCGCGCAGCAGGGCCCGGTCGTGGCTGACCAGCATCACCGTGCCTTCGAACTCGTTGAGCGCGACCGACAGCGCCTCGCGCGTGGCCAAGTCCAGGTGGTTGGTCGGTTCGTCCAGCAGCAGCAGGTTTGGGCGCTGCCAGACGATCATGCACAGCACCAGGCGCGCCTTCTCGCCGCCGCTCATGCTGCCCACGGCCTGCTTGACCATGTCGCCGCTGAAATTGAACCCGCCCAGGAAGCTGCGCAGGTCCTGCTCGCGCGTGGCCTGGCCACTCAGGCGGCCTTGTGCCGTGCAGTCCTTGACCAGTCGGATCATGTGCTCCAGCGGCGTGTCGGCCGGGCGCAGCACGTCCAGTTCCTGCTGCGCGAAGTAGCCGATGTTCAGGCCCTTGCCCTCGATGATCTCGCCGCTGATCGCGGCCAGGTCGCGCGCGATGGTCTTGACCACGGTGGACTTGCCCTGGCCGTTGGCGCCCAGGATGCCGATGCGCTGGCCGGCCAGCACCGACTTGCTGACGCCGCGCACGATGGTGATCGGGTCGCCGCCGTCCACCGCCGGCGGGTAGCCGAAGCTCACGTCGTGCATGGCCAGCATGGGGTTGGGCAGGTTCTGCGGTTCGGCGAACTCGAAGTTGAACTCCGCCTCGGCCAGCACCGGGCCGATCTTCTCCATGCGCTCCAGCGCCTTGACCCGGCTCTGCGCCTGCTTGGCCTTGCTGGCTTTGGCCTTGAAGCGGTCGATGAACTTCTGCAGGTGTGCCATCTTCTCCTGCTGGCGCGCGTAGGCCGTGGCCTGCAGCGCCATCTGCTCGGCGCGCATGTCCTCGAAGCGGCTGTAGTTGCCGCCGTAGCGGGTCAGCAGGGCGCGTTCGATGTGCACGGTGACATCGGTGACCGCGTCGAGGAATTCGCGGTCGTGGGAGATCACCAGCAGCGTGCCCTGGTAACGCTTGAGCCAGTCTTCCAGCCAGACCAAGGCGTCCAGGTCCAGGTGGTTGGTGGGTTCGTCGAGCAGCAGCAGCTCGCTCGGGCACATCAGCGCGCGCGCCAGCTGCAGGCGCATGCGCCAGCCACCGGAGAAGCTGTTGACCGGTCGTTCCAGCTCGTCGCTGCGAAAGCCCAGGCCCAGGATCAGGGCCTGCGCCCGCGCCGGCGCATCGTGCGCGCCCGCGTCGTGCAGCGCCATGTAGGCGTGGGCC
>NZ_DASWYS010000069.1:0-32962 GCF_036404855.1 Roseateles sp. | reverse complement strand
AGGGCGCCGCGCTGCGCATTGCCGGCCTCCAGCGGCTGGAGCTGCTGCTGCAGGACGCCGGCGTCCTGGGGCGCAGGCAGGCCGGCCTGAGCCACGGCCAGCTGCTGGCGTTCGGCGGCGTACCGGGCCAGCAGGGCCTGGTGGTCGGCCTCGGCCACGCGGTCGCGGTGTCGCATCCACAGCGCGGCCGCGAGGCCGGCGGCCACCAGCAGCGCGCTCGCCTGCAGCAGTGTCAGCGCCGAGAAATGCCGCCTGGGGGCCAGCAGGATGGGGGTCAGCAGGTTGACTTGCTGGGCCATCAGAGCTGCCTGCTCTCGGTGCGCAGGGCGGCGCCCAGCAGGGGGATGCAGGCCGCCAGCGCCCGTGCGGCATCGCCTTCGGGGGCGGGGCGCTCGGCGGCAAAGGCGGAGAACGGATCCAGGGCCAGCGTGCGCAGGCCCAATTCGCGCTGGATCAGCGTCGCGACCTCGGGGGCGTGCCCGGCTGAGATGACGTACAGGCGCGCCAGGGGCAGCTCGGGCCAGCTGCGTTCCCAGACGTCGATGGAGCGCTGCAGCTCGACGACCAGCGGCGACTCCTGCGGAGCGCCGCCGTCGAACGCACCGCCGGGCTGGTACTCGAAACCCAGCGGCAGGTCGGCGGCCGGACCGTCGGCAGGGCTGCCGCTGGCGCGGGCCAGCAGCCCGGGGTCGGCCTCGATGCGGCGCGTGTAGAAAAGCTCGTCGCCGGCGCAGACGACCAGCAGGCAATGGCCCGCGTCAATGAGCACGGCGGCGCAGGCCCGTGCGGCGAGGCCGTCAGCGCGGGCCTGGTGGGCGAGCAGATTGCGCAGCGCGGTCTCCCAGATGTCGACGACGCGGACCTCATCGGTCAGGCCGGCCGTGCCATCGGTCAATGCCTTGATGGCGCCGTTGCGTGCCGCGACGACGAAGAGCTGACGGTGCGCCCGCTCCACGTCGCCGCCGACGTGCATGACGTCCAACGTCAGCTCGGCGACGTCGACATCCACCATCTCCTTGATCTGCCAGCGCGCTGCGGCCTTGAGTTCCTCTTGCGGCACGTTGGGGGTGTCGACTTTGAGGATCTGGTAATCGGCGGGGTCGAGCAACGCGATGGCGTCGCCCGAGGAGACGGGAGCGGCCTGCGGCAGCAGGCCCCAGCGCAGCAGCCGGGCGGGCTGATCCTCGCCGTGCTGGCCTGGCGCGCCGTCGGTCACCACGAAGGCATGCTGGGCGCCGACGCGGCGCAGCAGGAGGCGCTGGCCGCTGCGGCGAGGGGACCAGGGCCAGCGCATCAGTAGTTCTCCCGCTGGTGGAGCACGCCGTCGCTGCCGCGGTAGATGCCCCAGACGGCGCGCGCGCTGGGGTCCTTGAATCCGCTGCCGCACCACGCACCGCGCAGTGCCGGCAGCGCCGCGCCCGCGGTGGCTGCCTTGGCGGGCGTCCAGGCCAGGCAGGAGGCATCGGCCGGCGGTGTGGCGCCGTCCAGCGTGATGGCGACGTCGTAGGCGGCAAGGCCGCTGCTGCCTGGCGCGGCCAGCGGGAGACTGCCCTGGCCGGCCACGACGGTGACCGTGCCACCGATCAGGGCCGCATTGGCCGGCCCCACGTTGCGCAGGTTGCCGAAGCTCAGGTGGGCGGCGCTGATGCGGGTGCAGGAATCCAAGGTGTTGGTGTTGTAGGCGGCGCCGTTCCAGTACTGCGCGGTCAGGGGCAGGTTGAGTGTCCGGTTCCCCGGCGCGGTGCCATTCTGGAGGCGAAGCCGCCCGTGGCGCAGAGGGATTGTGCCCACACGCGCGCTGTCGACACCGTTCGCCGGGCTGTCGGTGTCGAGATCTAGCGACAGCAGGGTGGCGCCATCCAGGTCCACCGGCGCGATGCCGAAGCTGGCGGTGTCAAACGGCCCGTCCGGCGCTGCGGCGCGCGTGGCACGGGTCGTCAGCGTGACGTTGGCAACGCCCGAGGCCCAGTTGCCGCTGCTGCTGCCCGGTGCGAGCCGGCCGTTGCCGGTCCTGAACAGGGTGCTGCCGGCGATGCCGGCGAGCTTGAGGTTGGTGGGCGTGCCCAGGTCCAGGCGGGCGAAGTCGCCGGCGTAGTTCCGGGTCGTCGCGCCGGCCGCGTTCTGCGCCGTCAGCGTGAAGCCGAGGCGGAAGTTCTCCTCCAGGTAGGTGAAGGTGGAGGCGGAGGGGCAGGCCTGGTCGGCACGGTGCGTGACGCTGGCGCTGCTGAGGGCGAAGCCGGACGGGATGAAGCGGCCGATGCGCGGCTGCCGGTCGCCGGCCGCGTTGAAGACCAGCGCATCCAGGTTCAGGCCGGCCGTGCCGAGGTAGCTGCCGACGACGGCGCTGGTGTTGAGCACGAAGCTGCCGACCTCGCTGTAGGCCAGGGTGGTGACCGTGGCGGTGCCGGCGGCAAAGGTGCTGACGACGTTGTTGCTCAGGGTGCCCAGCACGCCGCCCGCCGCGGCGAGAGGGGTCTGCGAGTCTGCCAGGGGTGTCAGCGCGACGCTGGCGCTGAAGCCCGTGGCAACGCCGCCGGCCGCGGCCTGGGCGAGCGTCACACCTGCGTCGGGCACGCCATCGTCGTTGGCATCGGCGCCTGCGCTCCAGCGGTAGGCCGTCACGCTGGCCGAGAAGGCGGCGCCGGCCTTGCCGAAGACGGCATCCGTCGCGGCGCTACCGCCGGGGTTGCCAGTGCCGCCCATGGCCAGGCCGGTGACGGCCAGCGTGAAGGGGCGCACGGTGAGGTCGGCGCTGCTGCCGCTGACCGTTGTGGCGGCGGCGCTGAGCGAGTCGTCGTCGAGGTTGAACGCGTATTTGCCGACATTGCTTGTCGCCAGGTTGAAGCCGGCGACGCCGGCCGTGAAGCTCAGCGTGAGGTTGTTGCCGGCCGGCCGGGCCGTGGGCACGCTCAGCGCCGGGCTGATGACGCTGGGCGCAGCCCAGGGGCCGCCGTTGTCGGTGCGCCAGAGCTTCAGGTTGCGGCTGCCGCTGTAGTCGGTGGCGATGCTGCAGTTGCCGGTGCCGGGGTCCTTCTTGTAGAGGCTGACCTGCATGTCGTGATTGCGCCCGGCCACGGCGACGAAACTGCCGGCGATCCGGTTGTTCAGGTCCTCGGTCCAGACGAAGGCGTTGTCGCGGTAGCTGAGGACGGCCGAGGTGCTGCTGGTGCCGCTGACCGCGCCGTCCACGACGGTGACGGTCAGGTTCTGCGCGAGGCTGTGCGCGAGCCTGAGGCGGACGATGCCGGCATCGGCCGCCGCGAAGGTGTAGGTGGCCTGCCCGTTGCTGACCGGTTGCCCGTTGTTGGTCGGCACGAGCAGCGTCCCGGACGGCGCCGGCCCGGTGCCCGCCGTCCAGGTGCCGAAGCCCGTGCTGGTGCTGAGGCTGATGGTGCCCGTGTAGCCGGTCAGCGTGTTGCCGGACGCATCCCGGGCCGTGAGGGTCAACGTCTGTGGCGTGCAGGTGGATGCACCGCCGGTGCCGCCCACCGTGAACCCCGCGATCGCCGGGACCGAGCCGGTGCAGGCGGGCGGCGTCGCGTAGGTCGAGTTGTTGACGACGCAGCTGCGGGTGCAGCTGGCGCTGCAACACACGCTGTTGATGCTGCTCTGGTAGCCCAGCGTGATGCTGGCGCCAGCCGTGGACGTGACGCAGGACGAGGCGACGGCACTCTGGGCGAAGCCAATGGTGCCGCTGGTGGTCGTGAGGGGCCCGACGACCGTGGCGGCGTAGCCGACGGACACGTTGCCGGTGCCGCCGGTGAGGGTGCCGCCCACGCGCGAACCCTGGGCGAGGTTGATCACGCCGGTGGTGCTGACGTTGCCGTTGACCCTGGACTGGTAGCCGATGCTGATCGCGCCGCTGCCGCTCGCGACACTGCCGCTGACCGTGGCGGACTGGACCACCGTGATGCTGCCGCTGCCCGTCACGTCGCCTGCCACGGTGCTGGACTCGGCGATGCTGATGCTGCCGCTGCCGCCCGTGACGTTGCCACCGATGCTGCCGTTCTGGGCCGTACTGATCGTGCCGCTGCCGCTGGTGGCCAGGTCGCCGCTGACGGAGGTCTGGTAGGCCAGCGAGATGTTGCCACCGCTGGCCGTCAGGTCGCCGGTGATGACGACTTTGCCGCCGCCGGCATCGTTGACGTTGTTGGCCGTGATGTTGGCCGCGATCCTGGCCTGGTAGCCGAGCGTCAGCGTGCCGTTGACCACCAGGCTCAGGTCGCTGCTGCTGCCGGCCTGGTTGATCTGCGCGTTGTTCGTGCTGAAGTTGCCATTGATGGTGAGCGTGGCCGGCTTGGGCGAACCCACGGCGATGGAGTCGTTGTAGCCGAGAGTGAGCGCGGCGCAGCTGTAGCTGCCGTTGCTGCCCGTGCAGCCGGGGGGCAGGTTGCCGGGCAGTGTGTAGGCGGTCGCGGCGGCCAGCGTCGGCAGGACCTCGAGCAGCAGCGGAATCAGCCAGCGTTTCATTTCTTGCTCAGGCTGCGGCTCAGCTGGCGCTCGGCGTAGGTGGGCTCCGCCGTGCCGCCGTTGGGGCAGGCGCTGGCGGCGGGGATGTTGCAGGCCGTCGCGAGCAGTGTGTAGAAGGCCAGGCTTTCGTCGCCGTCCGTCACCGTGCCGCTGGCCGGGGTGCGCGTGCAGGTGACGGTGACGGTGAAGTCGGACAAGCGGTCGGGCAGCGTGAAGCTGCGCGTGGCGAAGCAGCCAGGCTGGCCGGCGGCGCGCAGGATCTGGTGGCTGCCCCATTCCAAGCCCGCGAACGCCGCCTGGTAGGCCTTGGCAGCGGCGAGTTCGCCGGCCGAGCCGAGTTGCTGTCGCTGGCTCAGCGACGCCAGCGCCGCGCCCAGCGCCGCCAGCACCACCAGGATGAAGAGCATGGACATCATCGTGAAGCCGCGCATGGTCAGGGCAGGTTGTCCAGGTGGACCGTGTGGTACAGCGCCACGGTCTCGTTGTTGGCGCTGAGCTCGAGCCGCATCGTCACCAGCGCGTAGCGGACGGAGATGGGTGGCGTGTCGTAGCTGAAGCTGCAGCTCTTGACGTGACGGGCCAGCACCGCGGCGCTGCCGCCGGGCGGGTCGGGCTGGGTGGCGGCGAAACCATAGCCGCTGTAGCGCGTCAGCGTGCCGGCCGCGAGGTCGCAGCGGTAGCTGACCGGTGACTCGATCGCATAGACGCGATAGGGCGGGGCCTGCAGCGCATTGGGCAGTGCGGCGCCGCTGAGGGCCACGCTGGTGGCGTTGCCTGCCGCGGTGGACGCGACGCGCACGTTGGCCTGCGTATAGGCATCGGCGTCGGGCACGGCTGGCCCCAGGTTGTACCAGGCCAGGCGCTGACCGCTGGTGGACAGCTTCAGCGCCGGCCCGACGATGTCGAAGCTCGCGTCGGGCGTCCCGAAGAGCAGGGGGTCGCCGCTCGCCACCGCGTAGCGCGCCGCGCCGCTGACCGGGATCAGCTCCAGGCTGCGACCGCTGATGCGGGCGCTGTTGGGCAGGGCCGCGGCCAGGTCCCGTGCGATGCGGCGCAGCGCCGTGTCGGCTTCATCGCTGAGCTGGGCGCGCGCTGCACTGGAAAAATAGGCGCTCGTCGCCGGAGCGATGAAGAGGGCCACCATCGCGAGGACGATGCCGGTGACGGCGATCACCATCACGGCCTCGATCAGCGTGAAGCCCGCTTCAGTATGGTGACTGCGGCGCATAGCGGGTCCTCCAGCCCTGCAGCACCAGGGTGCTGGCATCGGGGCCGGTGATGGTGACGGTGATCTTGAGCGCCTCGCCGGCGGCGCTCAGCGAGTCCAGCGCGGCCGGTGCGACGCTCACGCTGGCGGCATAGCCGCTCAGGCCGCTGACGGCCGCATTGCCGATGTCGCGGATGCCCGACATCGTGAAGCCCTGGTAGTCATTGACGTTGTCGAAATAGGTGGGCCCATAGCGCGTCTCGCCCGCTTCGGGGCCGATGTTCTCCACCGTGGTCGCGCACCCCGAGGTGCCGCTGGCCGCTTCGACATTGGCATCGTCGGGGTCGCACCAGGTGAAGGGCATCAGCTGTATCTCGCGCAGCAGCGACTCGGCAATGGCGAGCTGCTGGCGGCGGATCATCGGGTCGGCGCTGGCCTGGGTGGCGGCCACAAAGACCTGCAGCATCGCGGCCAGGGCGATGCCGACCACGACGACGAAGAGCAGCAGTTCGATCAGGGTCAGGCCACGTGCGCGTCGCCTGCGGAGCATGGCCGGCATGACGGAGATGCTAGCCGAGCAGTCCATGGTCCGGCCCTCAGGGCGTCGGGTAGATCAGCCCGGTGTCAGCCTCGATGCGGTAGCCCTGGCTGTAGCTGCCGTAGGCGACGGTGACGGCCATCGCCGCGCCCGTGCTGGTGGCTGTCGCGCCGCTGTTGCCACTGTTGAAAGTCACGGTGCGACTGCCGCCCTCGGCAATGCAGGGGCTCTCGGTCGCGGGGCAGGGCAAGGCATCGATGACGGCGCCGCCGGCATAGGCCCAGTTGACGCCGTTGGCGGTGAGGGTGGCCACGATGGGCCGGCGCTGCTGCAGGGCCAGGCGCAGCATGGCCTGGTGGCGGGCCTGCAGGTCCTCGCCAAACGAACGCAGCCGCCACAGCGTCGTGTCCAGCACCTTGGGAAGGGCGAACACTGCCAGGGCGGCCATGATCACGATGACGAGGATGAGCTCGATCAGCGTGAAGCCACGCGAGCTGCGTGGCATCCGTTCAGTTGATGCTGGTCGCGGTGAAGCTGGCCGACTTGCCGTTGCCGGTCACCGAGCAGTCGGTCTTGGTGGTGTCGGCCGGGGTGATTGCCGCGGTTGCAATCGTGAAGCCGTTGGGCAGGCCGCCCTGCAGCGCATTTGCCACGTCGGTGCAGTTGGCGACGGGGACGGTCTTGTTGGTGCTGGTGGTGCCGGTCTCGCCCTTGGCCTTGCGGCTGGCGTAATTGATGGCCGACGCCGAGCTCAGCGCGCCGGCCACACCGTTGACGGCAGCCAACTTGGCATCGTCGTCCACGTTCACGAACTTCGGCAGCGCCACGGCAGCCAGCACGCCCAGGATGACGATGACCATCACCAGCTCGATCAGGGTGAAGCCGGCTTGCTGAGACTTGTTCATGGCTGCTTCCTGCGCATATTGCGCTGTGGTTCAGAGTGCCGTGAATATCGATCACCCGGCCAGCGATGAGAAGTGAATAGCGCACAGACTTTATGAGCGCCGCCCGCCGTGCGGCAAACCGTTGCAAGCTTCACACGCGCGGGACTCAGCGCCCCATCGCGGCCTGCCCCAGGTTCCACAGCGGCAGGAACACACCCAGGGCAAGCACCAGCACCAGCGCGCCGATGATGGCGAGCAAGATGGGCTCGATGGCGGCGGACAGGCCCTTGATGGCGTAGTCGGTCTCGCGTTCGTACATCTGCGCGATCTCCGTCATCAGCGTGTCCAGCTCCCCGGTCTCCTCGCCCACCGCGATCATCTGCAGCACGATGGGCGTGAACACGCCAGTCGCAGTCGCGCAGCGCGAGATGCTCTCGCCGCGCTCGACGCCGTCGCGCATCTGCTCGATGCGCGCACCGATGTAGGCGTTGTCCACGGTCTGGGCGACGACGGTCAGTGCCTGGCTGATGGGAACGCCCGAGCTGCTGGCCAGCGCGAAGCTGCGCGCGAAGCGGGCCAGCGTGGCCTTGAGCACGATGCTGCCGGCGATGGGCAGGCGCAGCTTGAAGCGGTCCCAGGCGTAGCGCCCACCGGCGGTGGCGATCCAGTTGCGCCAGGCCAGCACCACGGCGATACCGCCGGCGAGCACCAGGGGCCACCACTTCACCGTCCAGCCGGAGAAGCCCAGCAGGATGCGCGTCATCAGCGGCAGTTCGCTCTTGAAGTGGGCGAAGACGTCCGCGAACTTGGGCAGCACGAAGAGGTTGATGACGACCAGCGCGATGGCCATCGCGACGATCACCATGATGGGATAGCGCAGAGCCTGCTTGATGCGGGCGCGGATGTCCTGCTCGAACTCCAGGTGCTCCGACAGGCGCTGGAAGACCTCGGTGAGGCGGCCGGTCAACTCGCCCACGCGGGTCATCGCGACATAGAAGCTGCTGAAGACGTCCGGGTGGCGGGCGAAAGCCGTGGCGAGATCGCGGCCCTGGTCCAGGCTGGCATGCACATCGCGCAGCAGGCTGATGATGCCGGCATGGCTGGTGGAAGCCTCCAGGCCGGCGAGCGACCGAAGGATGGGCACGCCGGCCTTTTGCAATGTGTAGAGCTGGCGCGTCAGCACCAGGGCATCCTGCGGCGTGACGGGCTTGGCCAGCAGGGCGTCCAGCCAGTTGCCGCCGGCCGTGCCGACGGCATCCGGCGTCGCCTCGATGCTGACGGGAACGACACCGCCGGCCATCAACTGGGCGGCGACAGCGTCGCTGCTGGCCGCGTCGACGACGCCTTCCACCAGTTCGCCGCGGGCGTTGCGACCCTTGAATGAAAAGTTGCTCATTCGGCGTCTACGCTGATGCGCACGGCCTCGGCCAGCGAGGTCTTGCCCTCGCGCACGAGCGCCAGGCTGCGGTCGGCCAGGGTCTTGCCCCGGAGCGCGCGGCGCGCGGCGGCGAGGAAGGCCCCCGCATCGCTCTTCTGGATGGCAAGGGCCATGTCGGGGTCGATCTCCAGCATCTCGTAGATGCCGCGCCGGCCCTGGGTGCCGGTACCGTTGCATTCGGAGCAGCCACGGCCCTTGACGCTGCTGACGGGACCGGGCGGCTCGCCGTTCAGCGTCTGCACCTCGTGGATCCAGGCCTGTTCCTGAGGCGTGGCCAGGTGCGGCTCGGCGCAGTGCTTGCAGACGCCGCGCAGCAGGCGCTGGGCCAGCACGGCCTGCAGCGATGTGGCCACCATGAAGGGCGGGGCGCCCATGTCCAGCAGCCGGAACGGCGTGGACACGGTGTCCTTGGTGTGCAGCGTGGACAGCAGCAGGTGGCCGGTGATGGCCGCGCGCAGGCCGATCTCGGCGGTCTCGGCATCGCGCATCTCGCCGACGAGGATGACATCCGGATCCTGGCGCAGCGCGGCGCGCAGCACCTTGGCGAAGTCGAGATCGATGCGCTCGTTGACCTGCACCTGGGTCAGGCCCGGCAGGCGGTACTCGATCGGGTCCTCGGCCGTGATGATCTTCAGCTTCTCCGAGTCCAGCTCAGCCAGCGCCGCATAGAGGGTGGAGGTCTTGCCGGAACCTGTCGGGCCGGTGACGAGGATCATGCCGGCGTCCCGCGCCAGCAGCTCCCGGAAGCGCCTGAGCATGTCCTCGGGCATGCCGATGTCGTTGAGCCGGCGCAGTGCCGACCCCTGGCCCAGCAGGCGCATGACGACGGACTCGCCGTACTGGCTGGGCATTGTGGACAGACGCACGTCCAGCGTGCGGTCCGACAGGCGCAGCGTGAAGCGGCCGTCCTGAGGCATGCGCTTCTCGGAGATGTCCAGGCCGGCCATCAGCTTCAGGCGCTGGGCCAGGGCCGGCGCGATGCGCTTGTCAGCCTGGGTCAGGGTCTGCAGGATGCCGTCGACGCGGTTGCGGATCACCAGCTCGCCTTCCTGAGGCTCGATGTGCACGTCGGAGGCGCCGGCCCGCGTCGCGTCCTCGAACACGGACTGCAGCAGGCGAACGACGGGCGCGCCCTCCTGGCCGACGCTGGCCTGCAGCGTGCCGAAGTCGACCGCGTCGCCGATGTCCTTTTCCAGCGCCTTGGCCAGACCGGAGATCTCGTCACTGCGGCGGTAGTGCTTGTCATAGACGGCGGCGAGCTGGCTGTCGGCGACGACGGCCATGGCCAGGCGCCGCTTGAGGATCTTGGCCAGCTCGTCGAAGCCGAACAGGTCCAGCGGGTCGGCCATGGCGACGAGCAGGGTGTCGCCGCGCTCCTCCAGCACCAGCGCGCGGAAGCGCCGCGCCGGCGTCTCCGGCAGCAGGCGTACCAGTTCGGTCTTGAGCGGGAAGGTCTTGAGGTTGACGAAAGGCGCGCGCAGCTGGCGGGCCAGCACGTGCGCCAGGGCCTCCTCGGTGATGAGGTTGGCCTCGATGAGGATGCGGCCCAGCTTCTTGCCGGTCGCGCGCTGCAGCTCCAGCGCCTGGCCGAGCTGCTCGGCCGAGATGAGCTGCTGCTCGACGAGGACGTCGCCGAGGCGCAGTTTGGGGCGCGGTGCTGCGGCGGCGTCGGCTTCGGTCATGGCTAGTTGTTGCTGGTGGCGTGGACTTCGGCGATGGTGGTGACGCCCTGGAGCACCTTGACGATGCCGTCCTGGCGCAGCGAGCGCATGCCCTCGGCCAGTGCAGTCTGCTGCAGCTCCTCGGCACGCGCACCGGTCTGGATCATGCGGCGCAGGTCCTTGGACACGGTCAGCAGCTCGTGCAGGCCGGCGCGCCCCTTGTAGCCGCTGTTGCCGCAGGCCGGGCAGCCGGGGCTCGTGAACTTCATCAGCCGGCCATCGCGGCCGTAGAGCCGGATCCACTCCGCCGTCAGCGCAGCGCGGTCGGGCCGCGCGCCGGCGGGGAAGACGTGCAGGTAGTCGTCCTGCAGCTCGCCCAGCTCGGCGTCGGTCAGGGGCTCGGCCGTCTGGCAGGACCCGCAGGCGCGCCGCACCAGACGCTGGGCCAGCACGGCCAGCAGCGAATCGGCGAAGTTGAACGGGTCCATGCCCATGTCCAGCAGCCGGGTGATGGTTTCGGGCGCGCTGTTGGTGTGCAGCGTGGACAGCACCAGGTGGCCGGTCAGAGAGGCTTCGACGGCGATCTCCGCCGTCTCCTGGTCGCGGATCTCACCGACCATGATGACGTCGGGGTCGGCGCGCAGGAAGGAGCGCAGCGCCTTGGCGAAGGTCCATTCGATCTTGGGGTTCACCTGCACCTGGCGCAGCCCTGCCTGGGTGATTTCGACCGGGTCCTCGGCCGTCCAGATCTTGCGCTCGGGCGTATTGATGTGGCTCAGCGCCGAGTGCAGCGTCGTCGTCTTGCCGGAGCCGGTGGGGCCCACGCACAGCACCATGCCGTAGGGGCGGGCCACGGCCGTCTGCAGGGCCGCGAGGTTGGCAGGGCTCAATCCGATGCGGTCCAGCGGCATGGGCTTGCTGCTGGCCAGCAGGCGCATGACGACGTCCTCAAGGCCATTGTTGGTCGGGATGGTCGCCACGCGCAGTTCCAGCTTGTGCTGGGGCGAGAAACGCGCGAAGTTGATCTTGCCGTCCTGCGGCTTGCGGCGCTCGGAGATGTCGAGGTCGCACATGATCTTGATGCGCGCGATCATCGCGTTGCGGTAGGTGTGGGGTAGCTCCAGGTAGGACTGCAACACGCCGTCGCGGCGGAAGCGGATCTTGAGTTTCTCCTTGCCCGGGTAGGTCTCGATGTGGATGTCGGACACGCCCTGTCCATGCGCCTCGATGATCATGGAGTTGATCAGGCGAACGAGCGAGTTGTCACTCTGCTCGATGGTCGATTCCTCTTCCCGGGTCGTGCGCTCGTTGCTGTCCCGCTCCAGGGTCTCGATGAGCTTGTTGGGGGTCTCCAGCGTGAAATCGGGCTGGAAGTCGGGCAGGGGGTCGGTGTTGCCGCGCGGCAGGGCCTCGGCGCCGTAGCGGTCGAAGGCGGACGGGATGGCGAACTGCAGGGTGCCGAGCTTGGTCAGCGTCGGCACGACCTTGAGCTGGGTGATGAACTCGACCTCATCTAGGGCGTCGCGGCGTGTCGGATCCTCCATCGCGACAATGAGGCGGCCGTCGCGCAGCACCAGGGGCAACACCTCCAGGCGCTTGGCCACCGCGTGCGGCAGCTTGCGGACGGCATCCGGCTCGATGGCGAACTTCTCGACGTCGACGATGGGATAGCCCATCTTGCGCGCCAGGGCCGACTGCAGCTGGGCGCGGCTGATGACGCCCTTGCGCACCAGCAGCTCGCCCAGCGGGACGGAGCGGTCCTCGCGCTGCTGCATCAAGGCCTGGTCCAGCTGTTCGGGCGTGACGAAGTCCAGCGCCAGCAGCGCCTCGCCGATGCGCACCATGGGCATCTTGGCCTGCTGCTCGATGGCCTGCAGCAGCTGCTCCGCCGTGACGATGTGCTGCTCGACGAGGATGTCGCCGACGCGGCGTTGGCGCAGGCTGGTTTGCTCGACGGCGGCCGCATGCAGTTGCTCGGGCGTCACGAGCTCTTCCTTGAGCAGCATGTCGCCGATGCGTTCGCCGATCTCGAAATGCGCCAGCACCTCGCGCGGCACGAAGACCCGGCGAACCGAGTCGTCGTCGCCGGACAGCGGGGGAAACAGGAACAGACCCAGGTCGTCGTGGTGGTGGCCGATGGTCACGCCCTTGAGCTCGTCCCCGCCGTTGAAGACGATGCGGAACTCCGAGCGCGGGCGCTGGTCGACGCTGAGGGGCGAGTTCATGTCGCTGGCGTCGCGCGGCGGCACGGTCAGCGGGCGCTGCAGCTTGAGGGCGCGGAACTGGCTGAACTTCAGCGGCATGCTGTTGCGCGCCGGCGGCACATTGATCTGCACGATGCGATCGCTGGCTTCGAGCTTCAGCAACTGGCCGGTGCTGCGGCTGTTGTTCAGGCCGAGGATCTCACAGGCTTCCTGGCCACGCTGGACTTCGGGCTGGGGGTAGGCGGCGTACGGAGGGCAGGGCCAGAGGAAGCCTGATGCCGGGGCGCCGGCGCCGGTGGATGAAGCATCGGCATCGCCGTGGGGCCAGGACAGGGGCTGTGACGGGTCGGTCATGGGCAAGCGCTGAGGGGTTGCGGCGATTATGGAGGGCTGCGGGGACTCGCCGGCCCTGGAGAAACACCGGCGGCCGCCATTGCCGGCAGCAAGGCCTGCGGGGGTTCGAGACAATGGCGGCCATGAACATCCTGCTCACCGGCTTCGAGCCTTTCGGTGGCGACGCCATCAATCCGTCCTGGGAAGTGGCGCGTTCGCTGCAGGGCCAGGTCATCGGCGGCGCCACCGTGCATGCTCGCTGCCTGCCGACCAGCTTTGGCGGCGCGCCGGCGGCCCTGGAAGCAGCGCTGGCCGTCTTCAAGCCCGAGCTCGTCATCGCTCTGGGCCTGGCCAGCGGTCGGGCGGAGATCTCCATCGAGCGCGTGGCCGTGAACCTGATCGACGCCCGCATCCCTGACAACGCCGGCGAGCGTCCGCAGGACGTGCCGGTGCGACCTGACGCGCCCGCGGCCTATTTCTCCACGCTGCCCGTCAAGGCCATCCGCAACGGCCTGCGCGCGGCCGGCCATCCGGCGGGGCTGTCGCTGACGGCGGGCGCCTTTGTCTGCAACCAGGTCTTCTTCGAGTTGCAGCACCGGCTGGCCGGACGCGGGGTGCGCAGCGGCTTCATCCACGTGCCGGCCCTGCCCGAGCAGGCGGCGCGCGCCCAGCCGTCGGTGCCCAGCATGGGCCTGGCGGCGCAGATCGACGCCATCAGGCTGGCCCTGGCGATCGCACTGGAGGGCGGTGAGGCGCTGGCATCGGCCGCGCCGGACGAGGGCGCGCCGACAAGCTGATCACTCGTCCGCCTGCTGCCGCCACCGTGCGCTGGCCTGGCGCATCAGTTGCACCTGGCGGGCAAAGCGGCGGCAGTTGCTGCAGATGCGGTGATGCAGGCGCAGCGACAGGCGCTCGCTCAGCGGCATGCGGCGATCCTCGGCCTGCAGGATGATCTGCGTGGCCGTCCGGCAGGTGATCTTCAGCTTGATCAAGAGGCTCCTCCCGCATGTGCCGCGTCGAACCAGCCGGCCTGCAGGCATTCACGTAGCCGCAACCGGGCCCGGTGCAGCATGACCCAGAGGTTGGTCGGCGTGATGCCCAGTTCCTTACAGATCTCGTCGGACTCCAGCTCCAGCCACTCGCGCATCATGAAGAGTCGCCCCTGCTGGCCCGGCAGCTTTTCGACGCAAGCCTCCAGCACCTTCATGAAGTCGAGCTGGCGCAGCGCATCTTCCGGGTTGCCCCAGTCATGCTGGGTCTCGCGCCAGTGACCGTCGGCAGCGAACAGCAGCTCGTCCAGGTCCTCGCCGTCGTCGCTGCTGGCCGTCGTCGACAGTTCGCGGCTGTTCCTGCGGATCTGGTCGACGAGCTTGTGCTTGAGGATGCCGATGAGCCAGGTCTTGAGCTGGCTGGTGCCGGCGAAGGCCAGGGGTTTCTCGAGCGCGGCCAGCAGCGTCTCGGAGACGGCATCCTCGGCCCAGGCCGGGTTGCGCAGCTGCAGCCGGGCGTATTTCAGCAATATGGGGCGCAAGGCCTCGATCTGGTGGCAGAAGTCGGGGGATGCAGCCATGGCGGCGCGCAGTGTAAGGACTGGGCTGCATCTTGCGACTTCATCGTCGCCGCCGCATGATCGGCCGCTTTTTTTTCCTTCCCCAAGCTTTCGGAGACCCGTCCATGAAGACCCAAGCCCTCGTGTCCTCAGCCCTTGCCACCGCCCTGTCCCTGGGCCTGGTCGCCCAGGCGCAGGCCGCCGACGCCGCCAAGGAGAAGTGCTACGGCATCGCCAAGGCCGGCCAGAACGACTGCGCCACCGGCAGCCACGCCTGCGCGGGCCTTGCCAAGGCCGACAAGGATCCCGCCGAATGGAAGTACGTGGCCAAGGGCAGCTGCGAGAAGGACGGCGGCTCGACCAAGGCCCCGGCCAAGAAGTGACGCATTGAGCGCGCGCACCGAGGCGCCGGCCACGCCCTGCGTGGGCATCGGCTGGCGCCAGCCTCACTACGACGCCCTGCTGGCCCAGCGTCCCGCGTTGGACTTCATCGAGGTCCACTCGGAGAATTTCTTCGCCGATGGCGGCCTCGCGCTGGCCGTGCTGGACGCCGGGCGTGAGGCCTACCCGGTCAGCCTGCACGGGGTCGGCCTGGGCCTGGGATCTGCAGCCGGGCTGGACGCGTGGCATCTGGAACGGCTGGCCCGGCTCGTCGAGCGCGTGCGGCCAGCCTGGGTCTCCGACCATGCCTGCTTCGCCCGCGTCGGGTCGGGTCTGCATGCGGCCGATCTGCTGCCCATCCCGTTCAACGATGAGTCGCTGGCGCTGCTGACCCGGCATGTGGATGCGGTGCAGCACCGCCTGGGACGGCCGATGCTCGTCGAGAACATCAGTGCCTACGTGGGTTGGGGGGAGGACACCGTGGCCGAACCCGAGTTCTTCAACGAGCTGACGCGACGCAGCGGCTGCGGCCTGCTGCTGGACGTCAACAACCTCGTCGTCAATGCGCGCAACGCAGGCCTTGCCCCCGATGCTGCCGCACGCGCGGCGATGCGCTGGGTCGACGCGATCCGTCCTGGCAGCGTGGGTGAGATCCATCTGGCCGGCCATGCCGAACGCGAAGACGGCCTCGTCATCGACGACCACGGCAGCCGCGTGCGCGACGAGGTCTGGCGCGTCTACGCGCATGCCCTGGCGCGTCTCGGGCCGCTGCCCACGCTGATCGAGTGGGACACGGACGTGCCTGAGCTGGACGTGCTGCTCGCGGAAGGCCAGCGGGCGAGGGCGCTGCACCCATGATGGCCCTTCAGCAGGCCCTGGTCGACGCACTGCTGGGTCGCGGGGAAGCGCCCGCCGGGCTGAGTGGTGGCGAGCGCGGCCTGGCGGCCTACCGAGGCAACCTGGTGGCGCTGTCCGCCCGCGCGCTGGCGGTGCCCTTCGGGCGGCTGCGCGACGCCCTGGGGGCGGCCGAGTTCGCGTCGCTGGCCTGGACCTTCTGGCGTGTCCATCCGCCGGAACGCGGGGACCTTGGCCAGTGGGGCGGTGCACTGGCGGGCTTTCTCGTCGAGCATGCCGGTGAGGCCTCGGGCCTGCCCGATCTCGCCCGACTGGACTGGGCTTTGCACCAGGCCGAACGGGCCGCGGACGCCGCGCTCGATGCCGACTCGCTCGCGCTGCTGGAGCACACCCCGCCCGAGGCGCTGTGGCTGGTGCTGCGCCCCGGCGTCGCGTTGCTTGCACAGGCGGCCGGCCCCGTCCTCGTGTGGCGTGAGGGCTGGCGTGGGCAGTGGCAGACGCTGTCGACCCCTGAGGCCGCCTTCATGCGCTGCCTGCTCGATGGCGCCAGCCTGGCCGACGCGCTCGCTGCCGCCGAAGTGAAAGGTTCCGGCGCCAGAACCGACTTCGACTTCGGCGCCTGGCTGCAAGCCGCGCTGCAGAAGGCCTGGCTGCAAGTCGCCAGGCCGACGCCACCGCAACGGAGCACGTCGCCATGAACACCCTCATCTCCCGCTCGCTGGGCGCCTTCACGGACCCCGGCCTGACGCCCACGCGGCTGCCGGTGCCGCTGGACGTCGTGGTGAGCCATCTGCAGTCGCTGGCACTGCTGGTGGCGCGGCTGTATGTGGCCAGGATCTTCTTCATGTCGGGCCTGACCAAGCTGCACGACTGGTCATCGACCCTGGCCCTGTTCCACGATGTCTACGAGGTGCCGTTGCTGCCGCCAACACTGGCCGCGTACGCGGGCACAGCGGGCGAGCTGGTGCTGCCGGTGCTGCTCGTGCTGGGTCTGGCCGGGCGCTTCGCTGGCGCGGGCCTGTTCGTCGTGAACCTGATGGCCGCACTGTCGTTGATGGCCGACGACTTCACGCCGGTGGCGCAGGCCCAGCACACGCTGTGGGGCGTGCTGGCGCTGGCCATTGCGCTGTTCGGCGCCGGCCGCTGGTCCGCCGACCGTTTTATTCGCGTGGGCGGAAACTGAGGATCAGCACGGGCGGCACGCGGCCGTCGACGTCGCGCGGCAGCGTCTCTGCCTTCTCGATGGCGCGCAGCACGGCACGGTCCCAATCGCCGTCGCCACTCGCCTTGAGCACCTTGGTGCCGAGAATGCGACCGTCGGGGCCCAGCGTCACCTGCACCTCGGCCATCGGGTTGGTGGCACCGTCGTCCGAGTAGATGATGAGCGGGCGGATCTTGCCCTTGATGCGACCCGCATAACCAGCCGACGGCGCGGAGTTCTGTGCCGCGGTGCCCGTGGAGCCCGGCGTGCCACCGGCCATGCCCTGGATGCGGCGCCGGTTCTCCTGGCGCTGCGCTTCGCGGCGGGCGTCGGCTTCCTTGGCCTCCTTCGCGGCCTTGGCGTCCTGGGCCTTCTTGCGGTCCTGTTCTTCCTTGGCCGCCTTCTCCTTCACGGCCTTGTCCTTGGCGTCCTTGGCCGCCTTTTCCTTGGCCGCCTTCTCGCGTTCGAGCTTGGCGGCGTCCTCGCGGGCCTTCTCTTCCTTGATCTTCTTGGCCCTGGCGATCGCGATCTCGGCTTCACGCTGCTCGGCGGCGGCGGCCTCGGCCGCGCGCTGCTGCGCCTTCAGGTCGGGCTTGGGAGGCGCTTCAGGTTCGGGTTCAGGCGGTGTTTCCTCGCGGGGGGCGGCGACCTGCGGCACGGCCGACCACAGCTCGGCTTCGAAGGCGGCCGACGAGTCGCTGCGCCAGTGCAGGCCATAACTCAGCGCGAGGATGAGCAGGCCATGCGCAATCAGCGCGAACACGAGGCCGCGGCCCAGGCCGGCGGCTTCAGGGGGGCGCAGGGTCGCGATGCTCATCGATTGATCACTGGCTGGACGCGCCGCTCTTCACGGCCAGGCCCACGCGCTGAATGCCGGCACGCTGCAGCGTGTCCATGACCTGCACGACGGCCTCGTACTTGACGTTCTTGTCGGCGGAGATCACGACGGGGTTGTTCGCGTCGCGCCCCTGGGCCTTCTTGACGCGCTCGGCCAGCCGGTTGGCCGGGATGGACTCGGGCTCCAGCTGGTCGACCTTGATCTTGAGCTTCTCGTCGGTGCCGACAATGATCTGGACAACGTGCTCGGGCTGCTGGCGGCTCTTGCCCACGCTGGGCAGGTCCACCAGGCCGGTCGTGATCAGCGGTGCGCTGACCATGAAGATGATGAGCAGCACCAGCATCACGTCGATGAACGGGACCATGTTGATCTCGTTCATCGTGCGGCGCCGGCGGCCGCCGCGGGCGGAGACGGAAGCCATCAGTGTTGCGTCGCGTTGCGTTGCAGGATGTTGGAGAACTCCTCGATGAAGGTCTCCAGCGTGATCGCGCTGCGGTCGATCTGACGGGCGAAGCGGTTGTAGGCCAGCACGGCCGGGATGGCGGCAAACAGGCCGATGGCCGTGGCGACCAGCGCCTCCGCGATGCCGGGCGCGACGGTAGCCAGCGTCACCTGCGTCAGGTTGGACAGACCCACAAAGGCGTGCATGATCCCCCAGATGGTCCCGAACAGGCCCACGTAGGGCGACACGGAACCGACCGAGGCCAGGAAGGAGAGGTTGCTCTCCATCGCATCAAGCTCCCGATGGAAGCTGGCCCGCATGGCGCGTCGCGCCGCGTCGAGCAGCGCACCGGCGTCGGTCACGCGCTTCTCGCGCAGCTTCAGGAACTCGCGCATGCCTGACGCGAAGATGCGTTCCAGCGGTGCACCATCCTGGCGGTTTCCGACCGACTGGTAGAGGTCGTTGAGGTTCTTGCCGCTCCAGAACTCCGCCTCGAACGCGTCGTTGCGGCGCTTGATCTGGCCCAGGCCGATGAGCTTGCCGAAGATGACGCTCCAGCTCGCGAGCGACACGAGCAGCAGGCCTGCGATGACGAGCTGCACCGCAAAGCTGGCGTGCAGGATCAGGGAGACGATGGAGAGGTCTTGGTTCATGCGGTGATCGCTGCCACGACGCTGTCGGGCAGGCGTTGGGGTTTCAGGTCGTCGGCGCGCACGCAGCCGATGCGGATCTCGCCCTCGCACAGCAGCGTGTCACCGCGCACGGCGCGCTGGCGCACGACGAGGCTGGCACGGCCGGCGGGCAGGGGGTCGACGGTGATGGTCAGCATGTCGTCGAGCCGCGCCGGCGCCAGGTAGCGCAGGCTGGTGCCAGCCACGACGAAGATGATGCCTGTGTCCTCACGCAACTGGTGCTGTTCGACGCCGGCCGCGCGCAGCCATTCAGTGCGGGCGCGCTCGAAGAACTTCAGGTAGTTGGCGTAGAAGACGATGCCGCCGGCATCGGTGTCTTCCCAGTAGACGCGGACCGGGAACTGGAAGCTGCTCATGCCAGCACCTCGCGCAGGCGGGCGACGGCTTCCTCGAGGTCTTCCATGGACGAGGCGAAGGACAGGCGCATCCAGCGCTGCGGGTCGGCGATGCCGAAGTCACGGCCGGGTGTCAGCGCGACCTGGGCACGCTCCAGCAGTTCATGCGCGAATGTCCAGCTGTCGACGTGGAAGCGCGAAATGTCCATCCACGCGTAGAAGGCGCCATCCGGGGGCACCGGCACGGAGAGGCCCAGTGCGTTGAGCGCCGGCACGATGTAGTCGCGGCGCTGCTTCAGCACTGAGCGGCGGCGCTCGAACTCGGCGATGGACGCCGGCTCGAAGCAGGCCAGCGCGGCCATCTGCGACAGCGTGGACGGGCAGATGTAGAGGTTCTGCGCCAGCCGCTCGATGGCCGGCACCAGCGCGGGAGGCAGGACCAGCCAGCCCAGCCGCCAGCCGGTCATGCCGAAGTACTTGGAGAAGCTGTTGACCGAGACGATGTCGTCGCCCAGGGCCAGGGCGCTGTGGCCGAAATGCGCTTCGAAGCTCAGCGGCAGGTAGATCTCATCGACGACCATGACGCCGCCGCGCTCGCGCACAAAGCCGGCGATGTCGGCCAGAACCTCGGGCGCGATGGAGGTGCCGGTGGGATTGCTGGGGGAGGCCAGCAGCACGCCACGCGTGGCCGGCGACCAGGCTTCGCGCACCTGGGCGGCTCCCAACTGGAAGCGCTCGGCCGCACCCGTGGGCAACAGGCGCGGCGTGGCGTCGGCGGCCGTCACGAAGTGGCGGTTGCAGGGGTAGCAGGGGTCGGGCATCAGCACCTCGTCACCGCGCTCGAAGAGGGCGAGGCAGGCGAGCTGCAGACCGGCCGAGGCGCCCGCTGTGATGACGATGCGTTCGGGCGCGATGGCAAGCCCGAAGCGCTGGCCGTACCAACGCGAGATCGCCTCGCGCAGCGCCGGCAGGCCCAGGGCATCGGTGTAGGGCGTCGGCCCCTGGGCGATCGCACCGACTGCATCGCGTACCGCCGGCGCGGCGCCGAAGTCCGGCTCGCCGATGTTGAGTCGGATCATGCGCCGGCCGCCCTGGGCCGGATCACACAGCGGGCCGGCCGCGACCTGCGCCGCAGCCTTGGCCAGCTCCATCACATAGAAGGGCTCGATGCGGGACAGCCGCGCGGCAAGTTTCATCGGCGCGCGGTGACCTCGACAGGGCGCAGGTCCACGGCCGCTCGGTCCAGCACGCCGTTGACGTATTTGTGGCCATCGGTGCCGCCGAAGGACTTGGCCAGTTCGACCGCCTCGTTGATGGCGACCTTGTAGGGGATGTCGACGCAGTGCTTGAGCTCGTACGCACCGATCATCAGGATGGCGTGCTCGATGGGCGACAGTTCGGTGGTCTTGCGGTCCACGTGGCGGGACAGGATGGCGTCGAGGTCAGCCGCCTCGTTCACGCAGCCCGACAGCAGCGCGTCGTAGTGCTTGACGTCGAGCTTGGCGTAGCCCTCTTGCTCGCGGCCGAGGGCGTTGATGGCGCCGATGTCCTCGCCGGTCAGCAGCCACTGGTAGAGGCCCTGCACCGCGGCCTCGCGCGAACGGCGGCGGGCGGACTTGGCGGGGGCACGTTTTGCGGCGGTCTTGGCCGCGGTCTTGGCAGCAGTGGCGTTCACTCGATCTCTTTCAGCAGATTGGCCATCTCGACGGCGACCCGGGCGGCGTCGCGGCCCTTGGGCTCGGCGCGGGCCCAGGCCTGGGCTTCGTTCTCGACGGTCAGGATGGCATTGGCGATGGGAATGCCATGGTCCAGACCGACGCGGGTGACGGCGGCACCGCTCTCGTTGGCCACCAGCTCGAAGTGATAGGTCTCGCCGCGGATGATGCAGCCGAGCGCGATCAGCGCGTCGTAGTCATTGCTCTCGGCCAGTGCCTGCAGGGCCAGGGGCACCTCCAGTGCACCCGGCACCGTCACGTGGCGGATGGCCTCGGCCGGCACGCCGAGCACCGACAGCTCGGCCAGGCAGGCGCTGGCCAGGGCCGAGGTGATGGCGTCATTGAAGCGAGCCTGCACGATGGCGATGCTCAGTTCGCCGCCATCGAGAGCGCCCTCGAAGCCGGGCCGGCCTTGTTCGGATCCTTGCATCGCGTGCCTCCGGAGGTTTCAGCAGGAAGGGGGAGCGACGAAGCCGGTGACTTCGAGGCCATAGCCGGTCATGCTGGGCATGCGGCGCGGGCTGCCCAGCAGCTTCATGCGGTGCACGCCCAGGGCCTTCAGAATCTGGGCACCCACGCCATAGATGCGCAGGTCCATGACGCCCTTGGGCGCTGCCGGTTCGCGGGACTGCACGCGGGCGAGCACGCCGGCGGCATCCTCGCCGCAGTTCATCAGCACGGCCACGCCGGCGGGGCTCGCCTGGAGCGCTGCCAGTGCGGCGGGCAGGGCCCAGGAGTGGCCGCAGGAACCGGCTTCGATGAGGTCCATGACGGACAGCGGCTCATGCACCCGCACCAGCACTTCATCGCCGGGTTGCCAGGCGCCATGGCTGAGCGCCAGGTGGGTGCCGCCCGTGCGGTCGGTGAAGACCTGACAATCGAACTCGCCCTGGGCCGTGTTCAGGCGGCGCTGGGCCACGCGGGTGATCAGGCTCTCGTGGCGGCTGCGGTACTCGATGAGGTCGGCGATGGTGCCGATCTTCAGGCCGTGGTCCTTGGCGAAGATCTCCAGGTCGGGCAGCCGGGCCATCGTGCCGTCGTCCTTCATGATCTCGCAGATGACGGACGTGGCCGACAGGCCGGCCATGCGCGCCAGGTCGCCACCCGCCTCGGTATGGCCGGCGCGCATCAGCACGCCGCCGTCCTGGGCCTGCAGCGGGAAGATGTGGCCGGGCTGGACCAGGTCGCTGGCCTTGGCGCCGGGCGCGACGGCAGCCTGCACGGTGCGGGCCCGGTCGGCGGCGGAGATGCCGGTGGTGACACCGGTCGCCGCCTCGATGGAAACGGTGAAGGCCGTGCCATGCTGGGTGCCGTTGCGGCGCGTCATCGGCGGCAGCTGAAGGCGTTCGCAATGCTCGCGCGGCAGCGTCAGGCAGATCAGGCCGCGGCCATGCTTGGCCATGAAGTTGATGGCCTCGGGCGTGACGAGGTCTGCGGCGAGGACGAGATCGCCCTCGTTTTCGCGGTCTTCCTCGTCGACCAGGATGACCATGCGGCCGGCGGCCAGCTCGGCGACCAGCTCGGGAATGGGGGAGATGGGCATAGCCTGCGATTGTAGGTGGCGACCCTAGGTTGGTCGCAGCCGCAGGCGCAGATCCTGACCGACGGGCGTGGCCTCCACCCGTTGCCAGCGGCGGGCCTCCCCCAGCTTGGCCAGCGGCGCCAGCGCCGCGAGCGGGCGCCCCTCGCCGATCAGCAGGGGCGCCTGATAGATCAGCAGCTCGTCGACGAGGCCGGCGTCGAGGAATGCGCCGGACAGTGTCGGGCCGGCCTCGACGTGCAACTCGTTGATGCCTTCGCCCCCCAGCTCCGTGAGCAGGGCGGCCAGATCGGCACGGCCGGGCCCGACGATGCGCGTCTGGCCGGGTGGCTGCCACATGCGGGCGTCGGCCGGCATGCGGCCCTGCGGGTCCAGCACGAGGCGCAGCGGCTGCCTGGCCGTCGGGACCAGGCGCACGTCCAGGCGCGGGTTGTCCGCCAGCACGGTGCCGATGCCGGTCAGCACGGCGCCGGCGCGCTTGCGCCAGGCATGGCCGTCGATGCGGGCGGCTTCGCCGGTGATCCACTGGCTGCGGCCGTCCGGCAGCGCGGTGCGGCCATCCAGCGAGACGGCCGACTTGAGGCGCACGAAGGGGCGGCCGCGCTGCATGCGCGAGAAGAAGCCGATGTTGAGTTCGCGGGCGGCCTCGGCCATGGCGGGCTCGGCCCGCTCGACCTGGATGCCTGCTGCCTGCAGCCGTGCCAGGCCCTGGCCGGCGACCTGGGGATTGGGGTCCTCGATGGCGCAGACGACGCGGGCGATGCCTGCGGCGATCAGCGCGTCGCAGCAGGGCGGCGTGCGGCCATGGTGGGAGCAGGGCTCCAGCGTGACGATGGCCGTCGCGCCCCGGACGTCGTGGCCGCGGGTGGTGGCATCCCGCAGCGCCATGACCTCGGCGTGGGCCTGCCCGGCGGCCTGGGTATGCCCGGCGCCCAGTTCACGACCGTCAGGCGCCAGGATGACGCAACCGACACGAGGGTTGGGGTCGCTCAGGCCGATGGCTTGTTCGGCGAGGGCGAGGGCTTGTCGAAGCGCTGAGGGGATGTCTGGCATCCGGTCAGTCTAGCCATCGCACGGTGTTCAAGGCGTGGGCTGAAGCTGGACGGTTTTGTAGTCGGCGAAGATGCCGGCGTTCGCGTCGACGTTCGGTGCGGTGGGGCAGGCGACGTTGCCGCGGACCACGAGGAAATTCTGTCGTGTCAATGAACCCATGACGTTGGCGTAGGCCAGCGGGTGCTCCGCGTTGTCGATCGTCTTGCCATCCGCAAGCAGGTTGCTGCCGTTGCCGTTGTAGTCGGCGCTGTAGCGGCACACGCGGTACTGCCCCGCGCTCGTTCCGATGCTCAGGCCCGTCAGTTGCAGCTGCCCGGACCAGGCACGGGGCGCAGTACCGACGCTGGCGTCCGGCGTGACCAGGCAGTGGTAATTGATGAAGCCCTGGGCCGGCCCGCTGATGGCGTAGTCGTCGAAGCAGGTGTAGGTCTTGGGTGCCAGCGAATTGGCGTTGGTCATCACTGGGGCGTTGACCACGATCGCCGAGGTGCCGCTTTTGGTGAGGCCGCTCCCGTCCAGCTGGGGCACGGAAAAGCTGCCGCCGGCGATGGCAAGGCCGATGGGCAGTGCCGTCGCTTCCGGCGCGCCGGGGTTGGCCGGGTCCGTGTTGGAGAAGCGCACGACGCCGCTGAGCAGATAGCTCGCGGTGCCCGTGGTGGTGTTGACGCAGTTGGAGACGTCCGCCGCGAAGGTGGTCGTGCCGACCTCGATGCTGCAGACGCTGGTGACGACACCCGTGACGTTGTTGAACACCCAGACGGTCTGGCCCAAGCCGCTGGGGCGGAAGGCGCTGACGTTCTTGTCGATCTTCGTCGCGGCAGCCGGGATGACGGGGTTGCGGCCGGACGGCTGGGTAATCGGACTTGTGCGCGGGGCGAAGCCCACGGCGGCGCTGAAGATGGGGTCGACGCGGGCGATGATCGTGTCCAGGGCGACGAACTGAGGCTCGCCCGCGCGATCCGTCCAGCTGACCCTCACGTGGACTTCCTTGGCGATGGGCAGTGCCGTCGGCGAGGCATCGTCCATCATCTGAGTCACGATGCGCTCCCTCACATAGGTCGTGTTGACGCTCGAGTCGGGAGGCGGGATCGACTTCGTGTCGTCGACGATGTCGGTGAAGTAGGCGGTCGTCCCCCCGACCGAGCCCGCCGGTCGGTCGAGCTTCGAGAAGGCGCGCATCTCGGCCAAGTCGGCGCGTGCGATCCGCATGGCCTCGCTGCGCTGCTTGGCGATGTCGGCACTCAGGCGCAGATTGCTCATCAGGCTGACCAGGGCCAGCATGCCGAAGGACATCACCAGCAACGCCACCAGGGCTTCGATGAGTGTGACGCCGCGTTGACGGTCCGCGGTGCGGCGGATGGAGGAGGGCTTGGCCATCGGCGTTCCGGTCATTGCATGTCGGTGTCGATCCAGCCACCCGGGACGCGGGCGTAGCTGCCGATGCGGTTGCGCAGTTGGTCGGCCACGCCGCTCATGTAGCGGATGTCCATCCGCCCATCGGTGGCCATGTCTCCGGTCACCACCACGCTGCCGGTGATCAACGACAGGCTGCTGCCGTTGTTCCAGACCAGGTCGCCTTGCACGACCAGCATGCCGGTGAGCTTCATCGCGCCATCCAGCGTCGCGTTGCCGTTGACGATGATCAGCATCGGGTCCGTCACCGTGCCGATGTCGCGATTCGAGGCGATCGTCATGTCGCCATCGATCCAGACGATGCGCTTGCCGGCGTTGTAGGCCGTCTCGAGATCGAGTCCGCAATCGCCGGCCGTGCACGCCACCACGCGCAACGCCGGGTGGTGGCGGTAGCTCGCGGGCTTGATGCCCAGGAAGGTCTGGAACAGCCGGTCCCGGTCCCCCTGGCTGCTGCCGGTCTTCAACGTCGGTTCGTCAAAGACATACATCTGATGGGCGGGCGTGCCGGGCAGGCTGTCCATGCGGCCGTCGTCCAGCGCGGGCATCGGGCCGCCCGACAAGACCAGCAGCCCGCCGGAACGGGCGTCCGTGTTGTGCAGACCGAGCCCGCCGCTGCCGGCCGTGGTCAACGTGCCCCGAACCGTCAAGGGACTGGCCGGCGACGACGGGACGGCGCCGATGATGGCCAGCGCAGCGGTCTGTACGGACGTGGCGGCGGCCCGCTGGCTCAGCGCGCGCGTGTCCCTGCACTGGTCGACGCTGCTGTAGGAGCAGCCCAGGCTGCGCACCCCGAAACTGCCAAAGAACGTCGGGTCGTCGATGCCCATGGAGATGCCGACGCTGGGGACGAGGGCACCGGCTTCCGCCGTGGTGGGCTGAGCGGTGCGGGTGCCGCGCGCCGGGCATCGGCACACCAGACCGGTCGGCGTCTGAGCGCAGTCCGCCACCACGTCTCTGCGCTGGTTGACCGTGGCATTGCGGGCCTTCATGTCCCGATCCGCCGCAGAGACGGTGATGTAGCGATCGATGAATCGCTCCCCGCCCGTCGCGACCGGTTGGCAATTGTCGTCAATGCCGGTGCTGTTCGACATGGCAAGCGCCCATTCCATGCCGCCTTCGGCCAGTTCCTGGGCCATGCTGGCGCGGTAGTAACTGCCGGAAATGCGCTGCTCGAACACCAGGCTGCGGTTGGCGTAGGCGGCCAGCAGGGCCATGACGAGGAACAGCACCATGACGATGATGAGCGTGGCCGCGCCGCGCTCGGCGGCACGAGCTGGCATCCGCGCGGCAAAGGGCCGGGGCTGCGCCAGGGCTGGCAGGGGCATTCGCATCGACCTCATGACGGGCACGCTCCGCTCACGTCATCCGCCCGGATCCTCTCGCTGACGCTCACCGTGCGCTTGATGCTGCTGTCGGACTTGGCGACGCCGGCCAAAGTGAACTTGACGAGTCGCACCGTTTGCGTCGGGCAACTTCCGGGCGCGCAGTCGCACAAATCGTCGAGCGGGATCTCCTGACTCTGAATCTCCACCTTGAAATCCTCGATCAGCACCGATTCCGGATCAGTGATCGGCTGCCAATTGTTCAAGCCCAGCTGGATCTCCAGGCTCTTCTTGCTGGACAGGCGGAAGCCAAACTGTTCGTTGTCCTTGAGGTCGTTGGTCGCGTTGTAGTTCGTTGCTCCCGGCTGGGTTCGGGCGTACTGGTAGAAGATGTCGTTGCCGTCAGCCTTGGTCTGGGTGATCGGGATGTAGGGGCTGGCGACGGCGCTCTTGGCAAGCGTCGCATTGCTGGTCCCGGTGCCTCGCGCGGGTTCCCAGACGCCATTGGCGGGCAGGCCGCGAAAGCCGGCGCGGCGCACGTCCTGCTGCAGCAGGTCCGCGGCGACGCGCAGGTCCTGCTGGATCTGGACCTCCAGCATCAGCCGCCTGTGCTCGGTGATCTGCCGCACCGCCACCATGGAGGCGCCCGCAGCCACGATGAGCCCGACGGTGATGCCCACCATCAGCTCGACCAATCCCAGGCCCCGCTGGCCGTTCTTCACGTTCAACTGCATTTGGCGTATCCGCTGAAATCGCCGTTGGGCGCGCAGACGATGACGCGCCCCGCCGGGTTGACCTCCACGCGCAGCGCGTGCCCTCTCTTCGTGCCCACGACGTCGACTTGGAAGCCTTGAGCGACGATGCCGCCCTGGTCACGTGTGAACTTGATCTGGTTTTCCGCGGTGGCGTTCCAGTGCGCGGCGCTGGCAGCAAATTTGACGTTGGTCTTCGGCAATTTGTAGAGGCGCAGCAGGCGCGGGGCGAACGCCCCCTGGCAAAGGGTCGCCTCGGGCAGATAGCATTTGCAGGAGTTGGAGGCCGTCTCTTTGGTCGTGACGGCGACGCAACTCAGGGCCTTGCTCGGGTCGGTCTCGGGATCGGGATCGAAGCGGACGACCAGTGCCGTATTGGTCGCATTGGTCTCCGCCCTGGCGTAGTTCAGAACGCCGATCACTTCGTTGGCCGTCGCGATCACCCGGCGCCGTTCCAGCAGATCCATCATCGAGGGCACGGCCACGGCAATAAGGATGGCGAGCACGCCCACGCCGATCATGACCTCGACGAGGGTCAGGCCCTGGGTCCAGCGGCGAAGACGCGAAACCTCTGCCATGCTCACTTCGGCCAGCACGCCGCCGTGGTATCGGTGTTGTTGGGGTCGCCCGTGGCCGTGTACTTGGGGATCGCGCCCGTCAAGGTCACGGTGAAGGTCCGGCAGGTGGCGTCGCCACTTTGCTTGCCGCCCTCGGCAGCGCTGACTTGCTTGGCCGTTGCCGCATAACCGACCTCAAAGCTGGGGCCGGCCCCGCCGGCGGGGGTGACGCCGGCCAAGGTGACTTCGTAGTGCGGCGTGATCGCGGAGATGTCGAGCTTCAGCTTCGACAAGTCGTCGGCGTACGTGGTGACGTTGCCGCGATAGCGCTCTTGAGCTTGCATGACGGCCGTCAGTGCGGCCACGGCGTCCGCCCGCCGGCCCCGCTGCAACTGGGAGGTATAGGCGGGATAGGCGATGGCCGCGATGATGCCGGCGATGACGAGCACGACCATCAGCTCGATCAGGGTGAAGCCCCGGCGTCGTGGGCGGCCAGACAATTGCATCGTTCGATTCTCCGGACGCACCCGTGGCACCCCGGAGGCATCGGCGCCGCTCGTCCGCCAAACGGCGCCGTTGGTCGGCGACCACCATGAATGAGGGGCTCGGGCAACCATGGAGGATGTCGCGCTTTCTTGGCGCAGACGGCCCCTCTGGGGTTGCACATCCCGGCGGCCGGGAAGACATCGCCCCAGTGCCACGCCGACGGGATGGCGTCGCAGCGCCTCGCCAGCACGGCTGCCGGGTCAGTTCGTGACCGGCATCCGGGTCTTCGCCTGCCTGACGTCCCGCGCCGGCGGCGCGCCGAACATTCGCCCGTACTCTCGCGTGAACTGTGGGACGCTCTCGTAGCCCACCGAATACGCCGCATCACTGGCAGAGGCGCCTTCATTGAGCATGCGTCGCCTGGCCTCGATGAGACGAAGCTGCTTCTGGAACTGCAGCGGCGACAGCGAGGTGAGGGACCTGAAGTGTTGATGAAGGCTGGAGGGGCTCATCCCGGCCGCCTCCGCCAGGCGCTCGACGCGAAGGGGGCGGTCGTATTCCGCGCGGATGAGGGCGACGGCGCGCGACACCCGCTGCACGTTGCTGCCTGCCGTTCCAAGATTGCGCAGGGCCGGGCCGTGCCTCCCGGCCAGCAACCAGTAGTGCATCTCGCGCACGAGCTGCGCCTGCAGGACAGTGACGGCGGTGGGGTGGTCGAGCAGACGCACCAGACGCCGGGCCGTGTCCGCAACATCCGGGTCGGTGGGCTCGACGCTCAACGGCGCGGTCCGGGCTCCCAGCGCGACGTTGACGTCAACCATGAGCTGCTCCGTGACGGCCTGGTCGAGGTCCAGAACGAGGGAGAAGTAGGGCGCGCCGGCGCTCGCGCAGGTGACCTGGCTCACCGTCGGGACATCCGCGGAGATGAGCATGGAGTCGCCGGGGGAGAGGTCAAAGCACCCCGTGCCCATCAAGACGCGCTTGTTGCCCTGGACCACCAGTGCAAGCAAAGGCCGTGCGATCGCATATTGCAGCTCACCCGGCGAGGTGGCGCGAACGAGGGTGAGGCCGGGAATGGGAGTGGCTGCCATGCCGTTGGCGTCTGCATGGAAGTCTGCGTATCGGCGGACCGCATGGAGCAGGGTGTCGGTCATGGCAGGACGGTAGCGGCTGGCCTGAACGCCCGCAATGGGTGTCGGAGGAATCGGCAAAACGTTGCGCGCTTCAGGCAAGTCTGTCGCGCGGGGTCGTTTGACACTCGCCAGGCGGATTTGGGTCGATCGTTGAATCCGCGCGGGCGCTTCAGCCAGAGCGTCTTTGAGGTTGCTCAGGCGCGAGTGCCGCGACGAGACCCCCTTGGCACGGGGATCTGCAGGAATGAGCAAGAAGTGGCGAGGAACCCGCAACCTTCCGATGCGGGCTGATCGGACACTGATTTCCGTCAGCCCCCCCTTCGAAAGGAAAGTCATGAGCAAGATCGCTATCGTCACCGGCTCCAGCCGCGGCCTGGGTCGCAACACCGCGCTGAACATCGCCCGCCGAGGCAGCGACGTCATCATCACGTACCGCAGCGGCGAAGCCGAGGCCCGCGAAGTCGCGGCGCAGATCGAAGCCCTGGGCCGCAAAGCCGTGGCGCTGCGGCTCGACGTTGGCAACGTGTCGACGTTCAAGGCCTTCACCGAGAAGGTCCGCAGCGCCCTGAAGACCACCTGGGGCCGTGACACCTTCGACCACCTGGTCAACAACGCGGGGCACGGAGACATGGCGTCATTCACCGAGACGACGGAAGCCCAGTTCGACGCGCTCTTCAACGTCCACGTCAAGGGCGTGTACTTCCTGACGCAAGCGCTGCTGCCGGTTCTGGCAGACGGAGGCCGCATCGTGAACATCTCCTCCGGTCTCACCCGTGTGTCGTTCCCCGGCTTCTCCGCCTACTCGACCGCCAAGGGGGCAGTCGAGACGCTGTCCGTGTGCATGGCCAAGGAACTGGGTAGTCGCGGCATCGCTGTGAACACGGTGGCTCCGGGCGCCATCGAAACCGATTTCCTGGGCGGCGCCGTGCGCGACACCCCCGACCTGAACAGGCAGTTCGCCGACATGATTGCCCTGGGCCGCGTTGGCGTTCCGGATGACATCGGCCCCATGATTGCCAGCCTGCTGGGCGACGACAACCGCTGGATCACGGCCCAGCGCATCGAAGTCTCGGGCGGCCAGGTCATCTAGGCGGCACGGGGTCGACCTTCGTCAACTGCGGCCTGGCAAGGCGCCCGAGGACATGGCGGTCTGGCTTGGCGTTGCTGGCCCGGCGGTCATGGCCAGGCAGAGCATTCTTGTCAATCCGCCGGCGCGCCCCGAGGGGGAAAGGCTCGATCCGGGTCAGATTTCCCGGATCAGCTGCCGGAACTCGTCGACGTCCTCGAAGCTGCGATAGACCGAGGCGAAGCGCACATACGCCACCTTGTCGATGCGCTTCAACTCGCGCATGACCAGTTCACCCAGGCGCGTCGACGCGATCTCGCGCGCGCCGCTGGCGAGCAGTTTCTCCTCGATGCGGTTGAGCGCAGCATCAATCTGCTCGACGCTCACCGGTCGCTTGCGCAGGGCCAGCTGCATGGAAGCCCGCAGCTTGCTGTCGTCGAAGTCGGCGCGCCGCCCATCCTTCTTGACGACCGAGGGCAGGGCGATATCTGCCCGCTCATAGGTCGTGAAGCGCTTGTCGCAGGACAGGCAGCGGCGGCGGCGCCGGATGACGTCGCCCTCATCCGATTCCCGGGTCTCGGAGACCTGGGTTTCGGTGTGAGAGCAGAACGGGCAGCGCATGGGGAGGGATTAGCCGCGGTAGACCGGGAAGGCGGCCGTGAGGGCGGCGACCTTGGCGCGCACGGCAGCCAGGTTGGCCTCGTCGTGCGGCTTGTCCAACACGTCGGCGATCAGGTGGGCCGTCTGGCGCACCTGATCTTCCTTGAAGCCGCGTGTCGTCATGGCCGGGGTTCCCAGGCGGATGCCGCTGGTGACCATGGGCTTCTGCGGATCGTTGGGGATGCCATTCTTGTTGCAGGTCATGTGGGCGGCGCCCAGGATGGCCTCGGCTTCCTTGCCGGTCAGGTTCTTGGGGCGCAGATCCACCAGCATGACGTGGCTTTCGGTGCCGCCCGAGACGATGCGAAGGCCACGCTCGATGAGCGTCTCGGCCAGCACCTTGGCGTTCTTGACGACTTGTTCCTGGTAGACCTTGAACTCGGGGCTGAGGGCTTCCTTGAAGGCCACGGCCTTGCCGGCGATGACGTGCATCAGCGGGCCGCCCTGGATGCCGGGGAAGATGGCCGAGTTGATCTTCTTGGCGATGTCTTCCTTGTTCGTCAGGATGATGCCGCCACGCGGGCCACGCAGGCTCTTGTGCGTGGTGGACGTGACGACGTCGGCGTGGGGCAGGGGGTTCGGGTAGACGCCCGCGGCGATCAGGCCGGCATAGTGCGCCATGTCGACCATGAAGTAGGCGCCGATCTCCTTGGCGATCTTGCCGAAGCGCTCGAAGTCGATGCGCAGCGAGTAGGCCGAGGCGCCAGCAATGATCAGCTTGGGCTTCTTCTCGCGGGCCAGGGCCTCCATGGCGTCGTAGTCGATCTCTTCCTTGGCATTCAGGCCGTAGGAGATGACGTTGAACCACTTGCCGCTCATGTTCAGCGCCATGCCGTGGGTCAGGTGGCCGCCTTCGGCCAGGCTCATGCCCATGATGGTGTCACCGGGCTGCAGCAGCGCGAAGAACACGCCCTGGTTGGCCTGCGAGCCCGAGTTGGGCTGCACGTTGGCGAACTCGGCGCCGAAGAGCTGCTTCAGGCGGTCGATGGCCAGTTGTTCGGCGATGTCGACGTACTCGCAGCCCCCGTAGTAGCGCTTGCCAGGATAGCCTTCGGCGTACTTGTTGGTGAGCTGGCTGCCCTGGGCTTCCATCACCGCGGGCGAGGTGTAGTTCTCGCTGGCGATCAGCTCGATGTGGTCTTCCTGGCGACGGGTCTCGTTCTGGACGGCGGTCCAGAGCTCAGGGTCGACCAGGGCGAGGGTGGAGGTGGTGCGGTCAAACATGCTGGTGTTCCGAAGGTCAGGCGGTGAATCCCCGGCGATCGCGGCAGACGCGACGTCCAAGGCTGCCCAGGCGAACGGCTGACAGCGGCTCCTGAGAACCGCCTCACGCTCCCCGGTGGTGGCCCACCTCGGGTCAGCTCGTGACCCTGATCGCCAGTCGCGTGAGCCGACAGTGTAAGTCAGCGACGACCAGCCGCGTGCAGTCGTGGCACGGTTCAGTGCAGCATGGCCACCTGGGCCGACTCGCCGCTGGGCGCGGAGGCCGCCTCGCGCAGCGGCGGGCGGGCGGTGGCGTTGGCCGGCACCGAACGGCCGGCGGCCACGGCCTTGAGCAGGTCGTGCTCAGCCATCACGCGGGCGGTGTAGCCCGTGTCGTCGGCGAGGTTGGCTGCGCCGACGTAGTAGCGCAGGCCTTCGTCCAGGCTGCCGGCGCGCTGGATGCATTCCTTGAGCACCTGTACGCCGACGCGCAGGTTGGTCACCGGGTCGAACGCCGCGAGCGTGCCCCCGAAGGCCTCGTACTTGTCATCGTGCACCCGCGTCATGACCTGCATCAGGCCTTGCGCCCCGACGGAGCTCTGGGCGAAGGGGTTGAAGCCCGACTCGATGGCCATGATCGACAGGATCAGTGTCGGCTCCACCTTGGCGCGCTGGCCCACGGACCAGGCTTCCTGGACCAGTCGGCTGACCGGCTCGGGCGCCACGCGATAGCGGCGTGCCAGCCAGTGGGCCACGGCGGCCTGCTGGCGGCTGAGGCCGCGCGGGTCGGTGGCGGTGGCGCGCGCGATGGCTTCCGGCTCGGCCGGCACCAGCAGCGCGCTGCCGTCGGCCTCCGCGCGGGCCTCCTGGCGGGCGTGCAGCCAGCCCAGCGTGGCGGATTCCAGCTTCTCGCGCAGGCCCGCCTGGCTCGTGAACACCAGCAGCACGGACACCACGGCCAGCCCGAGAAGGGCGAGCGTGTTGTGGCTGACCACGAGCAGGCCGTTGCCGATGTCCTTCACGAACAGCGACGC
>NZ_DASWYS010000068.1:0-40270 GCF_036404855.1 Roseateles sp. | reverse complement strand
CGGAGCCATCGCGCTGGACCGGCGACTGCGCCAGGCCTTGCGGGATGCCGGCGGCGAAGGCATCGCGCTGGCCCTGGGCGCAGGCCTGCTCGCGAGCGGCACGGGTGACGCGGCGGCCGCGGCGCAGGCCGCACTCGATGCCGCGCGCATCGAGGTGGGGGGCGGCCTGCGACTGTGTACCGCCCTGCCCGGCGGCGGCCACGAGCCGCCCGTCGCAGGTTGAGCGGCCGGACGCTCCGATGCGCCTGCGTCCGGCCCTGATGGCCTGCATGGTCGCCGCGCTGGCGGTCGTCACGCTGAGGCTGACGAGCATCGCCATCGCCCGCCAAGCTGCGGCCGGCGACGACGCACAAAGCCAGATGGTGGACGTCATCTCGCGCGACGCCACCAGCCTGCTGGTGCTGACGCAGGACTACGGCCTGCGCCATGGCGAGCAGACGGCACGCGAGTGGAACCTGGTACACCAACGGCTGTCCCAGGCGCTGGCAGACTGCGCGGCCATCGACGCCGGCCCGCCGGTCGACGCGCTGCAGCGCGCGGCACGGGCACTGCCGCCCCTGTTCACGGCGCTGCGGGCGGAGGCAGCGCGGGACGATGCCGAGGCGCACGCGCGTCGGGAGATGCTGACTGCGCAGCTCTTCGGCGAGACGCGCCGCGTCAGTGACGGCGCCTTTGACCTATCGCGCTACCTGGCCGAAAGGCGCCGCGCGGACGCTCGGCTGCAACGCTGGCTGACCGTGGCCACGCAGCTGTCGCTGCTAGCCGTCACGCTCGGGCTCGCCGGACTGCTGCTGCGCCGCGTGCTCAGGCCCATCGACAGACTGCGCAGCGTGGCCGCGGCCGTGGAGGGCGGCGACCTGACTGCACGCAGCGGCCTGCGACGCCACGACGAGCTCGGCCAGCTGTCCCTGGCGCTGGATGCGATGACGGCAGCCTTGCAGCAGCGCGACGCGGCGCTGCGCGAATCCAACGACCAGTTGGCACGCAACAAGGACTTCCTCGAGCGCGCCGGCCGCATGACCGGCGTCAGCGGCTGGGAGCTGGATCTGGACAGCCGCCAACTGGTCTGGACCACCCCGGCCCACGCGTTGAAGGAACTCCGCCCCGGCCCCGAGCTGGACGCCGAAGGCCTGCTGCGCAGCTTCACGCCCGACTCCGAACAGCGCCTGCGCGACGCCATGCGCGAGGCCAGGCGCACCGGTCAGGGCTGGGACCTGGAACTGGAGCTACCGACGCCCGACGGCCCGCCCCGCTGGCTGCACTCCATCGGCGCCGCCGAGCGCGAAGTTGGGGGCCGCGTCGTTCGGCTGGTCGGTGCCATGCAGGACATCACCGAGCGCAGGGAGGTGGCCGACACTTTGCGCCAAGCCACCGAGGCGGCCGATGCGGCCAGCGCGGCAAAGAGCGAGTTTCTGGCCAACATGGGCCACGAGATCCGCACGCCGATGAACGCCGTCATGGGCCTGTCCTTCCTGCTCGAGCGCACACCGCTGAATGCCGAGCAGCAGGACCTGATGGCCAAGATCAACAGCGCCAGCCGCTCTCTGCTGGACATCATCAACGCGGTGCTGGACCTGTCCAAGATCGAGGCTGGCGAGATGGCGCTGGAGGCCGCGCCCTTCGACCCGCGCCAATTGCTGCAGGAGGTCGCCGGCCTGTTCCAGCCGCAGGCCGCGGCCAAGGGCATCGTGCTCGGGCTGGCCCTGGGCGCAGACCTGCCAGCGCTGCTGCTCGGCGACGCGGCGCGGCTGCGCCAAATCGTTGGCAACTTGCTCTCCAACGCGGTCAAGTTCACAGCCGCGGGCGAAGTCCGCCTGACGGCCCGCTGCCCGAACCCCAGCGCGCGCCCGCTGCCGTTGGAGATCACCGTCGAGGACAGCGGCATCGGCATCCCGCCCGACGCGCTGGCGCGCCTGTTCACGCCCTTCACCCAGGCCGACAGCGCCACGTCGCGGCGCTACGGCGGCACGGGCCTGGGACTGTCCATCGTCAGGCAGTTGTGCGGACTGATGGGCGGCGGAGTCGATGTCAGCAGCACGCCCGGCACCGGCTCGCGCTTCGTGGTGCGCCTCACCTTCGAGCCGGCCCGCGACGACGCCCGGCCCGCAACGCCGCCGAGGCCCTTGCCGGGCTGCGAGCACGCCACCGCGACCGTGCAGCGACTGCCCGGCGTGCGCATCCTGGTGGCTGACGACAGCGCCATCAACCGTGAGGTGGCCCAGCGCATCCTGGAGGAGGAAGGTGCCGTCATCACGCTGGCCCACGACGGTGCGGCTGCCATTGCCCTGCTGCGGGCCGAGCCCTCCGGATTCGACGCCGTGCTGCTGGACGTGCAGATGCCGGTGCTCGACGGGCTGGCCGCGGCGCGTTGTATTCGTGCCGAGCTCGGCCTGCGCGAGCTGCCGCTGATCGCGCTGACTGCCGGCGCCCTGCTCAGCGAGCGCCAGCGCGCCCTGGACGCCGGCATGAATGACTTCGTCAGCAAGCCCTTCGACCCTGACGATCTGGTGTTGCTGCTGCGCCGGCGGGTGGAGCGCGCGCTGCCGCCCCCCCTTCCGCCCCTCCTGCCGGCCTCCGTGCACGCGAGCGACGTGCGGCCGCCTTCGCCCTGGCCTGTGTTGTCCGGCATTGCCGGCGTGCAAGCCCGGGCGCATCTGCAGGGCGACGTCGACTTCTTCGCCCAGTTGCTGGCCCGCCTGCTGGACGAGTTCACCGACCTGGTGGCGCCACCCGCCTCACCCGAGGCCGCGTGGGTGGCGGCGCGTCTGCACAAGCTCGGCGGCAGCGCTGCCCTGCTCGGGGCGACGGCCCTGTCCGAAACGGCACGACGCGGCGAGGCCCAGGCACGGGCCGGCGCCCGCTTCGACACGGACCTGCACGAGGTAGGTCGCCTGCTGGCCGAGCTCGCGACAGAGGCTCGCCCATGGCTGCGACAGCGCGAGGCGGCGCATCAGACCGAGAGGCCTGAGGCCGCGGCCCTGCCGGACACGAAAGCGTTGGCGCGCTTGCGCGAGGCGCTGCATGCTCAGGACCTGGCGGCCCTGGACCTGTTCGACGCGCTGGCGCCGGCGCTGCGCTCCGCCCGCGGCGAGGCGTCCTTCGATCAGCTGCGGAACGCCGTGCAGCGGCTGGATTTCAGCGCCGCACTGGCCTTGCTCAGCCCTGGTGGCGACGCGCCAGCTTGACGCGGTACATCGCCGCGTCGGACTCGCGCAGCACTTGTTCGATGTCTACCCGCTGGGGGTCCAGACAAACCACACCGACGCTGGCGCCGGCGTAGTCCACGCTGGTGGCGCCAGCCGGGTGCCGGCCAGCAGTGGCGGAGGCCAGGCGCAGCTGCAGCAGCTCCGCAGCCGCCGCGCCGTCCTCGTCCAGCTTGGGGCCGAGGCCGATGACGACGAACTCGTCGCCGCCCATGCGCGCCAGCACGTCGCCACCGCGCAGGGCCGCTTGCAGCTGTGCGGCCGTGCTGCACAGGAACTCGTCGCCCGCGTCGTGACCGTAGGTGTCATTGATCTGCTTGAAGCCGTCCAGGTCGATGGCGCCGGCCAACAGCCAGGTGCCGGTGCGCTGGGCCAGCGCGGCCAGCTGGGTCAGCTCCCGCATCAGTGCCCGGCGGTTCAGCAGCCCGGTCAATGCGTCTGTCAGGGCCTGCGTCTGCAGTTCGGCATTCGCGCGCTGAAGCTTCTCGACGAGGCGCTCACGCTCCACATGCTGCTCGATGAGGCGTGCGAACAGGCGCAGCACGTGCTCGGCCTCCGCGGTCAGCGGCCGGCGCGCCGAACTGGCGGCGCACAGCGTGCCGTACAGGGCGCCATCATCGGTGCGCACCGGCGTGCTGACATAGGTCTGGATGCCGAGCTGACGCGCCGCATCGGAGTCGCCCCAGAGGCTGGCGACGCAGTCGGTGTACGGCCGCCCCTCGTCGAGAGCCCGTTTGCACAAGGTGTCTCCCCAGGGCACGGTCAAGCCCTCGGGAATTTGCAGCTCGCGCGAGTTGCGCACGTACATGACGTGCTGCAGCCCGTTGTCGAGGTCGATCGTTGTCAGATACGTCGATTCCAGGCCGGTCACGGCCTCAAGCATCTCGAGCAGCGGCCGGGTCAGGTCTTCCAGCGTGCGGGCCTTGCTGACGGAATGGGAAAGCTGGGCGAAGAAGGAGTCCATGGCCGGTGGCGAGTGGCGACGGACCTACTGTGTCACACCGGCAGCGCTGTCTCGTACTTGACTTCGCGCAACACGACGTTACTACGCACGCTGGACACGCCGGGCAGCTTGAAGATGTGCTGCTGCAGAAAGAGGTCGTAGGCCTTCATGTCGGCGGCGACGACCTTGATGACGTAGTCAGCCTCGCCCGTGATGGCATGGCATTCGATGATCTCGCGCCGCGTCGTGACCAGACGCTCGAACTGCTCCACGGCGCCTTCGCTGTGCCGCACGAGGCTGACGTTGGCCAGCACGCAGATGGACAGGCCAACCTTCTCGCGGTCCACCAGCACCACCTGGCCGCGGATGACGCCACGCTCTTCCATTTCCCTCACGCGCCGCCACACGGGGGTGGCCGACAGGCCCACCTTGTCCGCCAGGGCCTGGGTGGACAGCCGCGCGTCGGCCTGCAGGGCCTCCAGGATCTGCAGGCTGGCACGATCGAGTTCAAGTTTTTCCATGATTGGCCTCTTTGGAGAAGAATCATCTCATCCGACGGGCAAAGCACTCGCATTGAGGCAAGTTATTGCGCCCATCCGCGGGAAGAATTTCCCGCCCCAAGGAGCCTTCAATGTCCGACACCCCCACCCTGCGCCCCTATCAGCTCAGCGACAACCTCGCGGCTGAAACCGGCGCCGTCTTCCTGACCGGCACGCAGGCCCTGGTGCGGCTGCTGCTGGCCCAGAAGAAGCAGGATGAGCGCGCCGGGCTGAACACCGCGGGCTTCGTGTCCGGCTACCGCGGCTCGCCATTGGGCATGGTGGACCAGCAGCTGTGGAAGGCGAAGAAGTTCCTGGACGCCGCTCACATCGAGTTCCTGCCCGCCATCAACGAGGACCTGGCCGCCACGGCCTGCCTCGGCGTGCAGCGCGTCGCGCTGGATCCGCAGCGCACCGTCGATGGCGTGTTCGCGATGTGGTACGGCAAGGGGCCGGGTGTTGACCGTTCAGGCGACGCGCTGAAGCACGGCAACGTCTATGGCACGTCGACAAAGGGTGGCGTGCTGGTCGTCGTCGGCGACGACCACGGCTGCGTGTCCAGCAGCACACCGCACCAGAGCGACCAGGCGCTGCAGGCCTGGAGCATGCCGCTGGTCCATCCGGGCAATGTGGCCGAGTACCTGGAGTTCGGTCTCTACGGCTGGGCGCTGTCCCGCTTTTCCGGCGCCTGGGTGGGCTTCAAGGCCATCTCCGAGGTCGTCGAGAGCGGCATGACGGTGAACCTGGACGCCGTACCGCTGGATTTCGAGCATGCCGTCGACTACACGGCCCCGACGAATCTGCACATCCGCTCGGTCGACCTGCCGTCGCTGGAACTGGAGTCGCGCCTGGCGCACAAGGTCGACGCGGTGAAGGCTTTCGCCAAGGTCAACAGCATCGACAAGCACATCGTCACCAGCCCCGCGGCAACGCTGGGTATCGTGACCGTCGGCAAGGCGCATTACGACTTCATGGAAGTGCTGCGCCGGCTGGACCTGGACCCCAACGCGCTGGCCGCCGCCGGCGTGCGCGTCTACAAGGTGGGCTTGGTGTTCCCGCTGGAGCCGACGCGCATCGTCGAGTTCTGCTCCAACCTGACCGACGTGCTCGTCATCGAGGAAAAGGGGCCGGTCGTCGAGCGCCAGATCAAGGAGTTGCTGTACCACCTGCCCGACTTCCAGCGCCCGCGCGTCGTCGGCAAGACCGACGAGCACGGCTGCGCGGTGTTGTCTGCCCTCGGCGAGCTGCGTCCGAGCCGCATCATGGGCACGGTGGCCGACTGGCTGGCGCGACTCAACCCGGCACTGGACCGCCGCCACCTCGTCGTCGACTTCCTGACGCCCCAGTTGCTGTCCAACGCCGCCGACGCGGTGCGCCGCCAGCCCTACTTCTGCTCGGGCTGCCCGCACAACACCTCGACCACACTGCCCGAAGGGTCACGCGCACTGGCAGGCATCGGCTGCCATTTCATGGCGAGCTGGATGGAGCGCGGCACGTCGGGCCTGATCCAGATGGGCGCCGAAGGCGTGGACTGGGCCGCACACAGCCGCTTCACGAAAGAGAAGCACGTCTTCCAGAATCTGGGCGACGGCACCTACTACCACTCGGGATACCTGGCCATCCGCCAGGCCATCGCGGCGCGGGCCAACATCACCTACAAGATCCTCTACAACGATGCCGTCGCCATGACCGGCGGCCAGCCTGTGGACGGCCAGACCAGCGTGCCGCAGATCGCTCGCCAGGTGGAGGCCGAAGGTGTGAAGCGCCTGGTCGTGGTGTCCGACGAGATCGGCAAGTACGACGGCCACCACGGCCTGTTCCCCGCCGGCACGACCTTCCACGACCGCAGCGAACTGGACGCCGTGCAGCGCGAGCTGCGCGACATCGAAGGCGTCACGGTGCTGATCTACGACCAGACCTGTGCCGCCGAGAAGCGCCGCCGCCGCAAGAAGAAGGAATTCCCGGATCCGCCGCGCCGCATCTTTATCAACGAGGCCGTCTGCGAGGGCTGCGGCGACTGCGGCGTCGCGTCGAACTGCCTCAGCGTCGTGCCCGTCGAGACGGACTGGGGCCGCAAGCGCGCCATCGAGCAGAGCAGCTGCAACAAGGACTTTTCCTGCGTGAACGGCTTCTGCCCCAGCTTCGTCTCCGTGCACGAACCGGTGCTGAAGAAGAAGGCCGGCGCGCGCTACACGGCACAGGACCTGGCCCGCGAGATCGCCGCCATCCAGCCGCCCTTGCCCTGGCGCTGGACAGGTCCGTTCGACTTGCTGGTGACCGGGGTAGGCGGCACCGGCGTCGTCACCGTCGGCGCACTGGTCTCGATGGCTGCGCACCTGGAGGGCAAGCAAGCCTCCGTGCTGGACTTCATGGGCTTCGCGCAGAAGGGCGGCGCCGTGCTGAGCTTCGTGCGCGTCGCGCCGACGCTGGACCTGTTGAACCAGGTGCGCATCGACACCCAGCAGGCCGACGTGCTGCTGGCCTGCGACATGGTGGTCGGCGCCTCGCCCGATGCCCTGGGCACCGTGAAGGCTGGCCGCACGGTCATCCTGGCCAACACGCACGAGCTGCCGACCGCGGGCTTCGTGCGCAACCCGGACGCGTCGCTGCAAGGCGACTCGCTGCTGGCCAAGATGAAGTTCGCCGTCGGAGAGCATGGCGCACTCGACACCATCGACGCACAGGACATCTCGCAGCGGCTGATGGGCGACACGCTGCCCAGCAACATCATCATGCTGGGCGCCTGCTGGCAGCGCGGCCTGATCCCCGTCAGCGAAGCCGCGCTGATGCGCGCCATCGAACTGAACGCCGTTGGCGCCGAAGCGAACAAGACCGCCTTCGCGCTGGGCCGTCTGGCCATCGCCGCCCCCGACGCCATCCAGCGACTGGCCGGCGACGTCAACGTCGTGAAGTTCTTCAACTACGACCAGCTCGACGGCCCGGATGGCCTCATCGAGCGGCGCGCGAAGTTCCTGACCGACTACCAGGACGCGGCCTACGCGCAGCGCTACCGCGCGCTGGTGGAGCGGGTGCGCACTGCCGAGGCGCCGCTGGGCAAGGGCCAGCGCCTGACGCAAGCCGTGGCACGCTACTACGCCAAGCTGCTCGCCATCAAGGATGAGTACGAGGTGGCGCGGCTGTACACCGATGGCCGCTTCATCGCCGCGATGAAGGAGCAGTTCGAGAACTGGGAACGACTGAGCTTCCACCTCGCCCCGCCGCTGATCGCCAAGCCCGGCCCCGACGGGCGCGCCCGGAAGATCGAGCTCGGTTCCTGGACCTTCTCCGCTTTCAAGTGGCTGGCGAAGTTCAAGGGCTTGCGTGGCGGCCCGCTGGACATCTTCGGCAGAACCGAGGAGCGTCGCATGGAGCGTCAGCTGATCCAAGACTACGAGAAACTGGTCGACGAGATCCTGGGGTCGTTGACGGATGACAACCTCAACACCGCCGTCGAGTTGGCCCGCCTGCCCGAGAAGATCCGCGGCTACGGCCATGTCAAGCATGCCAACGTCGTCGCCGTGAAGCAGCAGCGGCAGACGCTGCTGGATCGCTTCCACGGCCGCGCCGTGGAAGTCGCCGCACAGCCGGTGTCGATGCCGGTGCGGGTGAAGGGCGTCGCGGAGCTTTGAGGGCCGGCCTCAGACCGGCTCGGCCCAGCCCAGCGCGGCCATGTCGACCTCCCGGTGGGCGTGGTCGCCCAGCAGGATGAAGTCATCCAGCTGCGGTGGCTTGGTCGCCGTGCCTGCCAGCATCGCGTGCGCTTGCCCGCGATGGTGGGTCTGGTGCATGAAGAGATGCGCCAGCACCCGCACCAGTGGCTCGAGTGGACCAGCCTCCATGCCGGCGCCACGGTCGAACGCGACGACGCGCGCCTCATCCCCTGACCGCAGTCCGGCGCAGAACGCGATGAGCCGCTGGTCGCTCTCGTCCTGCCGCACCGCCAGTTCCTGCGCCGTCCTGGCCGGCACATAGCCCGCCCAGAGGCTGCGCATCGCCGCATCGCCGTGCAGCGCGGCGATGTAGTAATGGTCTACGTTGAGGAGATGGTTCAGCGTCCGCGCCAGGCTGGGGAAGAAGCCCGTGCGCGGTGCATGGAAATCCGCGTCCGACAGCGTTGCCACGGCAGCCAGCAGGCGCCGGTTGGCAAGGCGGCTGGCGCGCGCCTGGGTCAGGAAGATGTCCATGGCGAGCGATTGTGCGCGTCAGGGCCACCTGCAGTGGATGACGGCGCTCACCGGACATGCTTCAATGCCCCGCATCCCGACAAAAAGAAGAGAGACAAGAGCTTGCGCGACGACGGCAACACCCGGTCAGCGCTGGTCAACGCGACCGCGTGGGTAGCGGCCACGACCGCGCTGTCCCTCGGCCTGGTGCTGACGGCCGCCGCGGTCATCTGGCAACAGCAGCAAGCCGGCGTCGAAGTGCACCAGTTGCAGGACCGCCAGGTCGAGCGCCTGCAGGGCGATGTCGTCAAGCGGTTGACGATGCCGGTCTACGGCCTCAAGGGTGCGCGGGGGACGCTGGCGGCGCTGGACGGCAAGCTCAGCCGCGAGGCCTTCGACGCCTACGTCGATTCGCGTGATCTGGCCGGCGAGTTCCCAGGCGTGCGCGGCTTCGGGTTCATCGAGAGGGTCGCGCGCCACGATCTGGAGGGCTTCGTCGCAGCCCACCAGCGCGAGGGCTCCACGGGTTTTCGCGTGCATGGCTCGGGCACAAACGAAACGCTGTACGTCCTCACTCAAATCGCGCCCTTCTCTCGCAACTTTCCCGCCTGGGGCATGGATCTGGGTGCGGACCCGGTGCGCCGCCAGGCTATCGAACGCGCCATCGACACCGGTGAGGCCACGCTCTCCGCCCCGCTGAGGCTGGTGCAGGATCCGCTCAAAGGCCCGGGCTTCCTGCTGCTGGTGCCGGTCTACCGGCGAGGGCTGGACCCGGGCACGCCGGACCAGCGCCGCCTCGCTCTGCAAGGCGTGCTGTGCGCGCCCCTGGTGGCCAATGAACTGCTGCGCGGCGTGGCCGAGCCGGCGGCAGCACTGCTGGACCTGAAGCTGTCGGCCCGCGCGGGGGACGACGATTTCAAGCCGCTGCTGGCGGTCCGTCGGGGGCAGGCCCTGACACCCGACGAGGCGTCGGCGTACGCGCTGGCGGACGACCCGACCGCGGAGACGCTGTACTTCACGGTGGCCGGGCGCGAGTTCAGGCTGGACACCGTGTTGACACGTGGCGCCTCGATGACCCTGCTCGGCCTGTCCGGCCTGGGGCTGGAGGTGGGTGGTGCAGTGCTGAGCCTGCTGCTGGCCGTGACGGTCTATCTGCTGGCCACGGGCCGGGCGCGCGCCGAGCAAATGGCGCGTGACATGACGGCCGATCTCGCGCGGCTGGCGCGCGTGGCCAGCCACACGACCAACGGTGTCCTCATCACCGACCCCGAGCGCCGAATCGTCTGGGTCAACGACGGCTTCACGCGGCTGAGCGGCTACACCGCCCCCGAGGCGCTGGGCCGCCAGCCGAGCGAGCTGCTGCATTCCGAGCTCACCGACGCCGACACCGTGCATGGCATGCGCGAGGCCATGAGCGTCGGCATGGGCTGCAAGGCCGAGCTGATGCACCGCGCCCGAGACGGCCGCGACTATTGGGTCGACATCGAAATCCAGCCCCTGCTCGACGATGGCGGCGCACTCACGGGCTTCATGCTGGTCCAGTCCGACATCACGGCGCGCAAGGCGCTGCAGGCCCAGGCCGACGAAGCGCATCAAAGCCTGCAGGATCTCTACGACAACGCACCCTGCGCCTACTACGCACTTGACGGCAACGGCAGGTTTCTGCAGATCAACGCACTGGGCCTGAGCTGGCTGGGCTGCACGGCCGCGCAGTTGATCGGCCGGGCCAGCCCGGCCGACTTCTTCGACGACCCGGGTCGCGCCCTCTTCAACGACGCCTTCTCGCGCTTCATGCGCGAGGGCCGCATCTCGGGGCTGGAGTTCAATATCATCGGCCGCCACGGTGAGACGCGCCGCGTCAGCCTGTCCGCCACGGCGGTCTACGACGCGAACGGCGCCTTCCTGCGCAGCCGCTCGGTGATGTTCGACATCAGCGAGACGCACCGCATCCGCCAGCAGCTGCATCAGCTGACGCTGGACCAGGAAGCGATGCTGGAAAGCGATCTCATCGGCATGGCCAAGATGCGCGGACGCCATACCATCTGGCGCAACCATGCGCTCGAACGCATCTTCGGCTACGCCGACGGCGAACTGCGCGGCGTGCCCATACGGCAGCTCTACATCGACGACACCTCTTACGAGACGCTCGGCGCCCTGGCCTACCCGCAGCTCAAGTCCGGCGGCCGCTTTCGCACCCAGCTGCAGATGCGCCGCAAGGACGGGTCACTGATCTGGGTGGACCTGTCAGGCGTCGATCTGCCCGGCAGCGGCGGGGAGTCGCTGTGGATGATGGTGGACATCTCGCAAAGCAAGGCCCACGAGGCGCGCATGGAGCGCGCGGCCCTGCACGACGCGCTGACCGGCCTGCCCAACCGCCTGCTGCTGGCCGACCGCCTCAGGCAGGCCATCGCCGCCGCCGAGCGCACGGGCCATGTCTTCGCGCTGGCCTATCTCGACCTGGACGGCTTCAAGCAGATCAACGACAGGCACGGCCACGACGCTGGCGACGAGGTCCTCAAGGTCGTGGCCGCCCGGCTGCATGCCGGCCTGCGCACCAGCGACACGGTGGCCCGGCTGGGTGGTGACGAGTTCGTCGTGCTCCTGACGCCGCAGCAGGCGCCCAGCGACGCCGAGCCGGTGCTGAGCCGGCTGCTGGACGCGCTGTGCCAGCCCGTGACGCTGGCCTCGGGGGAGCCGGTGGCCGTCGGCAGCAGCGTGGGCCTGGCTCATTTCCCGGCCGATGGCCGCACGCCGGAAGTGTTGATGCGCCGCGCGGACGAAGCAATGTTTGCTAACAAACGCGCCAACCGCCCGAGCACAAGTGCCCGCAGGAGCTGATTTAGTTCACAGCGCCCCGCTTCCTGCCGAGGCATCATGGGTCCATGCAGACCCGTCGCCGCTTCAACCAATTCGCCCTGGCCGGCCTCACCCTGCCGGCGGCCATGGCCGCCCGCGCCCAGGACCGCGGCATCGTGCTCGGCCAATCCGTGCCGCTGACCGGCCCCGCTGCCCAGTTGGGCCTGCAGATGCAGCTGGGCGCCCGCGCCTACTTCGAAGCCGTCAACGCAGCCGGCGGGGTGGGCGGCATGCCCATCGTGCTGAAGACGCTGGATGACGGATACGACCCGGTACGCTGCAAGGCCAACACCGAGAAGTTCATCCGCGACGAGGTCTTCGCGCTGTTCGGCTACGTGGGCACGCCCACCTCGCTGGCAGCCCTGCCGCTGGCCACGGCCGCCCGGATGCCCTTCATCGCGCCCTTCACCGGCGCCGAATCGCTGCGCGACCCCTTCAACCGTCTGGTCTTCCACATCCGCGCGTCCTACTATGACGAGACCGAACTCATCGTCAAGCAGCTCACCCAGCTGGACCTGAAGAAGATCGCCGTCTTCCATCAGAACGACGCGTACGGCCAGGCCGGCCTCAAGGGCGTGCAGCGCGCGATGGAGAAACGCGGACTGCAGCCTGCGGCCGTCGCCACCGTGGAGCGCAACAGCGTCGACGTCGTCGGCGCACTGAAGTCCCTGCTGCCGGCTCAGCCCGAAGCCATCGTGCAGATCAGTGCCTACAAAAGCTGCGCCGCCTTCATCCGCGAGGCCCGCAAGGCCGGCTGGGGCGGGCAGTTCTACAACGTCTCCTTCGTCGGCACCCAGGCCCTGGCCGACGAGCTGGGTAAGGACGCCGCCGGCGTGGTCGTCTCGCAGGTCATGCCCTCGCCCTTTGGCACCGCGGCCGGCCTCGTGAGCGACTACCAGCAGGCCCTCCAGCGCCTGGACGCCAAGGCTGCGCCCAACTACACCAGCATCGAAGGCTATCTGGCGGCCCGCGTCGTCGTGGACGGCCTGCGCCGCCTGGGCAGCCGCCCGACAAGGGACGGTCTGGTCGCCGCACTGGAGACGCTGTCAGGCTACGAGTCGCGCGGCTACCGACTGCAGTTCTCGCCCACGCGGCATGTCGGCTCCAACTTCGTCGAGCTGTCCATGCTGACGGGCGACGGCAAGGTCAGGCGCTAGGCGCTAGGCGCAAGAGGAGCCGACTCGCCGCTCAACCAGGGCTCCACCGTCACGGCCACGCGCAGCATCGCCACACCGCCGCCGCGCAGCACGCCGCGCAGCGGTGCCACGTCGTCATAGTCGCGCCCCCAGGCCAGCGTGACGTGGTCCAAGCCCGCAGGCACGGCATTGGTCGGATCCAACGCCAGCCAACCCTGCTCAGGGCACCACAGCTCGGCCCAGGCATGCGATGCGTCCGCGCCGACCAGCTTGGGCACGCCCTCGGGCGGACGGGTTAGCAAATAGCCCGATACGTAGCGCGCTGCCAGGCCCAGTGAGCGGCAGGCGGCGATGAAGACATGGGCGAAGTCCTGGCAGACGCCGCTGCGTTGCGCCAGAGCATCCCCTGCACGAGTGGCAACCGTCGTGCTCTGCGGCAGATAGCGCAGGTCGGCGTGGATCTGGCGCATCAGCGACAGGCCGCCAGCGGCCAGGGTGCGCCTCCCCGAAAAGGCACGGCGGGCATAGGCGGCCAGAGCCTCGTCTGGCGCGGCATAAGCCGAGGCCAACGCGAACTCGTCTGCCTCCTGCAGCGCCCGCCCGGCACGGTAGCGCAGGCCCAGCGCGACCGACTCCCAGTCCGGCCCGCTCGCCGGGTCGGGTGCCGGGCGCTCCCGCAGTTCGGCGACAAAGCGGCTGTCGACGACCAGCTTCTCGTGCATGCGCGCATGGCCGAAGCTGAAGTGCCGGTTGCCCCAGGGGTCCCGGCGCAGGTGGCGGGCCAGCTCGGCCGAGTCCAGCTCCAAGCCTTCGATGCCCCAGCCATCCGGCAGTGGCGTGATGCCCAGCTGCCAGCCGCTCACCTGCTGCCAGGGCGTGTCGCGCGGCACCAGACAGGCTGCGTGATAGGCCCATTCCACCGCATCCTCGTAGGTGTACTCGGTGACGTGGTGGACGGCCAACTTGACCGTCATGGATGCGCCCTTTGCCCCGCACGCTGTCCTGTCAAGGACGCGCGCTCTAGCCTCGGGTGGCCCGACGTGGCCGTCATTGCCACACCCGCTGCTCCGCGCCGATGACGTGGGCGAAGTAGCGCTGGCTGATGAGGCTGGACAGCTCACCTGCCTGTGCCGCCGCACGCCTCAGGTACTCGACCAGCTTCGGCCCCGACACCGCCAGCTCGGCCAGCGGCCAGGTCTCGGGCGCGGGCAGCCCCGCGGCGATGTCCGCAGCCCAGCCGGGGTCATGGCGGGCCAGCTTCACGAAGCGGTCGCGCAGCGTGCGCGCGACCCAGGCCAGCGAGCGAGGATTGTCTGTGTCGTGCACCAGCAAGTGCAGCAGCGGCGCCGCCTCGCGGCGCGCCTGGAACTGCGCGCGATAGGTGATGGTGGAGTCGAACACGCCCAGCAGCAGCACGAAGCCGTCCTCCGTGAGGGCCAGGTCGCGCTCAAAGGCCTCTGCCAGCACTTCGGCGTGGAAGGACAGACGCTCGATCTGCCGGCCGATGGACAGCAGCCGCCAGCCATCGTCGCGCGTCATGCGATCCGTCTGGGCGCCGGTGATGGCAGCCAGGTGGGTATCGGCGCGGGCCAGCACATTGAGCACGTCGGTCATGGGCGCGGGGCCCGGACGGTCCAGCACGGCGCGCAAATGCTGCTCGAACTGCGCCGCCGTCTCGTGGATGAGACGCCAGGCCTCGGACGACAGGCGTTCGCGCAGGGCCTGGGCGCAGCCCTGCAGCGCGCGCAGGTTCCAGCCGACACTGGTGATGCCCGAGGCCGGCAGCAGCGCCGTCAGGAGCGCCCGCTCGAAGCCTCCGGGGTTGTCGGCGACGCGCGGCGCCTCGGCGTCGACGAGGCCGTGGCGCCGCGCGAGCGCATCCAGCAGTGGCAGCATGGGCGCCGGCATGGCGCCGCGTCGCACCATGACACTGGCCTCGATGACGTGGCGCGCCAGCCGCGCGCTGTTCTCGGCACGCTCGGTGTAGCGCCCCAGCCAGAACAGGTTCTCTGCGGCGCGGCTGGTCACGGTCCAGTGCACCTGAGCCAGGTCGGCGGCCTGAAGGGGCTGGGGCAGCAGCGTCGTCGCGTCGACCTCGCCGTCAGTCATGACCCAGGTGTCGGCGCTCAGGGACCCGCGCTGGATGGACAGCCAAGCATCCGCCAGCGGGTCGCGCCGCGGTGCCACGCGCGCCAGGCCACCGGGCAGCACGGTCCAGCCGCCTTGGCCGTCGGTCATCGCAAAGACGCGCAGCACGGCCACGCGTGGCTCCAGCGCGCCGCGGGTCCAGACCGGCTGCTTGGTGGGCTTGATCCGCGCCTGCAGCGTGTAGGCCGTGGGGTCGGCATCGATGCGCGCGGACAGCTGCCACAGTTGCTCGTCGGTCAGCTCGGCCGCGACGATCGGGGAGAAGCCGCGCGTCGTGCTGCTGGCTGAGAACGTGGGTACGACGATGAACTCCGCCAGCCGCGGGCGCAGCGTGCGCCACGCGCTCTCCTCGCCGCACCACCAGCTCTGGATGGCCGGTAGCGTCAGCGTCTGGCCGAGCAGGCTCTCGGCCACGCCGGGCCAGAAGGCCGACAGGCCCGGGCTCTCCAGCCAGCCGGCGCCCGGCATGTTGGCGATGACGACCTCGCCGGCCCGCGCGGCCTGCAGCAGGCCCGGCACACCGAGGATGGACTCGGGGCGCAACTCCAGCGGATCCAGCCAGGTGTCGTCGACGCGGCGCAGCAGCACGTGCACGCGCTCGAGGCTGGCGAGGGTCTTGAGATAGACCTTGTCGGCCCGCACCGTCAGGTCGGCGCCCTCGACCAGCGTGATGCCGAGGTAACGTGCCAGGAAGGCCTGCTCGAAATACGTCTCGTTGCGCGGCCCCGGCGTCAGCAGCGCGACTCGACTGCGCTCGCCGGCGGGCGAGAGCTTGGTCAGCACCTGAATGAAATCGCGGTAGCTCGCGGCCAGGCGCTGCACGGCCATCTGGCGGAAGGCCTCGGGGAACTGCTGGGCAATGATGAGGCGGTTCTCCAGCACGTAGCCCAGTCCGGAAGGCGCCTGCGTGCGCTGGCCCACTACCCACCAGTGGCCGTCGGCGCAGCGCGTCAGGTCGAAGGCCAACATGTGCAAGTGCACGCCACCCGCCGGATGACTGCCGTGCATGGCACGCAGGTACTGCGGGTGGGCCAGCACAAGGGAGGCCGGCAGCAGGCCCTGCTGCAGCAGGCGGCGCTCGCCATAGGTGTCGGCCATCACGGCATTGAGCAGGCGGGCGCGCTGAGCGATGCCGGCCTCGATGCCGCGCCACTCCTCGGGCTCGATCAGCATGGGCAACAGTTCCAGCGGCCAGTGGCGGGCCAGCGGTGCGCCATCCCGGCCGCCTTGGCCGGGCAGCGGCGGTGCGTCGCTGTGAACGTTGTAGCTGGCGCCATCCTCCAGCACACGGCGCTGCACGCGCAACGCCTTGGCGCTGAGCTCCTGCCAACCCGCCGCGCCGCCGGCGGCGAAGAAGCGGCGCCAGCGCCCCGCCAGTCCGCCCTGGGGCTCGCCGGGCCGGTTGACCTGACCGGTCAGCTCATAGAAATGGCCGTCACGGCTGCGCAGCGCGGCAGACAACGCCTGCGCCAGGGGGTCCGGCTCCAGCGCTTCCTCCGGCTCGTCGGGCAGCAGGCTCCATTGACTGGGGGTGAGCTCAGACATGGGCGAAACGGGTCGGGACGGTCATGCGGCGCGAAGAAGGCGGAAAGGGCATTGTCGAGCAAGCGCCTTGGCGGGCACTGGCGGGCGCCCCGATGTCGCGGCCTCGCGCTGCTAGCGGCCTTGCAGGAAGGCGCGCAGCACGCGCTCGGCGGCGTCGGGATCGTCACGCCAGGGCCCGTGGCCGACGCCGGCGAAGCGCTCGAACTGCACCCAGCTTGCGGGCAGCGCGGCGACGATTTCCTCGGCGTCCTGCAGCGGCGTGACGGGGTCCTCATCGCCGGCCATCACCAGCACAGGACATTGCACCGTCGCCAGGCCGGGGCGCAGGTCCATGCCGGGCAGCTCGGTTCGCGTGTGCGTGAACAGGATCTCCGGCTTGAAGATCATCCAGCCGCCTGCGTCGGGGTTCTTGGTCCGGGTGTTGTAGAAGTGGCGGCACAGTTTCTCGTACACGGCCCAGCTTGCGGGGCCGGGGTTCTCCCAGAACTCGCGTGTCGCTGCCGCCGCGTCCGGCCCGCCCAGGGCACCGAACCGCGCGACCTTGCGTTCCAGGCCGAAATGGTGCGAGGTACTGGACAGCACGACCTTGCCCGGATGTGCCGGATGGCGGGCCAGGTAGCGCTGCGCGACGAAGCCGCCGAAGCTCTGCCCCAGCACGATGGGCTTCACGATGCCAAGCGCGTCGCACAAGCGCACGACGTCGTCGGCGAACACGTCCAGCACCCATTCCTCGGCCGGTCGTGGATCGCTGCGGCCATGGCTGCGCAGGTCGAAATAGACGATCTGGCAGAGGTCCGTGAAACGACTGAAGAAGGGACGGAAGCCGGTGTGGTCAAAGCCGGGTCCGCCGTGGATGAGGACGAGGGTGGGCTTTTGGCGCAGCACGGGGCCTTCGGGCTCGTGCCCAAGGCCTTCGATGTCGACGAAAAGGCGGACGCCGGGTTGGATTTCTATCAGCATCGGCCTAGTTTGCCTTGCGCAGGTCCAGGGTGAACGGGAACTCCAGGCTGCGCTGCGGCTCTTTCACCTCGACACGCCCCGGCGAATGGCCGAGGGCCGCAAATCGCGCAAGGCGCCGGCTCTCGGCTTCGTAGGCGTTGACGGGCAGGGTTTCGTAGTTGCGGCCTCCCGGGTGGGCGACGAAATAGCGGCAGCCACCCAGCGCCTTCTGCTGCCACGTGTCGATCAGGTCCACCGTCAAAGGCGCATGGATGCCGATGGTGGGGTGCAGGGCCGACGGCGGCAGCCAGGCCCGATAACGCACGCCGCAGACGAACTCGCCGACGCGGCCGGTGGGCTGCAGCGGCAGCGCATGACCATTGACGGTGATGCGGTGGCGCGGGTCGACGAGGCCGCTGACATGAACTTCCAGCCGCTCCAGCGACGAGTCCACATAGCGCACCGTGCCACCGGCTGTGCCCTCTTCGCCCATCACGTGCCAGGGCTCCAGCGCGCCGCGCAGCGTCACGTGCACGCCGCGCGAAGCAAACTCGCCGTACTTGGGGAAGCGGAACTCGAAGTGCGGCGCGAACCAGTCGGCGTCGAGGGCGTAACCAGCGTCGGCCATGTCCTGCATGACGTCGGCGAAGTCCTCGCGTACGAAGTGCGGCAACAGCCAGCGGTCGTGCAGCTCGGTGCCCCAGCGCACCAGCGGCACGCGGTAGGGTTGGCGCCAGAAGCGCGCCACCAGCGCGCGCAGCAGCAGCTGCTGCACGATGCTCATGCGCGCATGCGGCGGCATCTCGAAGGCACGCAGCTCAAGCAGGCCGAGCCGCCCCGTCGACGCGTCTGGGGAGTAGAGCTTGTCGATGCAGAACTCACTTCGATGCGTGTTGCCCGTCACGTCGACCAGCACGTTGCGCAGCATGCGGTCGATGAGCCAGGGTGGCGCGTCATCGCCCAGCTTGTGGATTTCGCCGAGCGCGATCTCCAGCTCGCGCAACTGGTCGTTGCGCGCCTCGTCCACGCGCGGCGCCTGGCTCGTGGGGCCGATGAAGAGGCCACTGAACAGATAGCTGAGCGACGGATGGTTGTGCCAATAGGCCAGCAAGGACGCGAGCAGCGAAGGCCGGCGCAGGAAGGGCGAGTCGACCGGCGTGGCGGCGCCCAGCACGAAGTGGTTGCCGCCACCGGTGCCGCTGTGCCGGCCGTCGATCATGAACTTCTCACTGGACAGCCGGGTCGTGCGCGCGGCCTCGTAGAGGAACTCGGTGTGCTGGACCACCTCGGCCCAGTTGTGGGCCGGGTGGATGTTGACCTCGATGACACCGGGGTCGGGCGTCACCTGCAGCAGCTTGAGCCGCGGATCACGCGGCGGCGGATAGCCCTCCAGCACGACACGGTAGCCGGTGTCCTCGCAGGCAGTCTCCACCGCCGCCAGCAGCTCCAGGTAATGCTCGACCTTCTCCAGCGGCGGCATGAAGACATAGAGCACGCCGCTGGTTGCGCCCTGGGCCTCGGCCTTGGGGCCGTTGGCGCGGCGCGGGTCGCGGGCCTCGACGCACAACGCCGTGCGGGTGATGCCGCTGGCGCTTTGGAAGCGCTGCGGCGCCCCACTCCCGCCCAGCAGATGGCTGCCTCCCACGCCGCCGAGCCCGCCCACCGCCGCGACGTCCTGGCGCAAGCCCGGCGTCGGGCCGGGTGTCGATCCGGAGGGCATGACGCCCAGGGTCTGCGCCCGCAGCGCGGCCGCCGCGGGCAGCATGCCACGTGGTGCGAAGGGGTCCTGCTCGATCAGGTAGGGGTAGTCGCCCTTGCTGACCCAGGGCAGTGAATCCAGCGGTAGACGCCAGCCCATGGGCGAGTCGCCGGGGTAGAGGTAGAGGCGCTCGTCGCGGAAGAACCAGGGGCCGGTCTGCCAGCGGCTGCCGCCAAGTTGCGCTCCAGGCGGATTGCCGGCATGGCGGATGGGGAGCACATAGCCGACGACGTGGGACAACCCTTGGTCGAAGACGCGGCGCAGGCGCACCCGCTCCAGCTCGTCGTCCAGGCGCGAATCGAAGGGGTCGACGTTGACCGGCAGGCGCCGCTCGCGCCACAGGTAGTACCAGGTGTCCTCGTAGGCGGGCTGCACATGACTGTCGGGCAGGCCAAGCCGCCGGGTCAGCGCGGCCATGAAGGTCTTGGCATGCTCGCTGGTGTAGGCGTGCCCCTCGCGCTCATCGGCGAACCAGTCCGGGTTGCGCCAGCAAGGCTGGCCATCGGCCCGCCAGTAGATGGACAGCGCCCATCGCGGCAGTTGCTCGCCGGGATACCACTTGCCCTGGCCGAAATGCAGAAAACCGCCCTGGCCGTACTCGTCACGCAGCTTGTGCGTCAGCTGCTGCGCATAGATGCGTTTGGTGGGGCCCAGCGCTTCGGTGTTCCATTCGGGCGCGTCGCGGTCGCCGATGGCAACAAAGGTGGGCTCGCCGCCCATGGTCAGCCGCACGTCACCGGCGACGAGTTCGCGGTCCACGTGTTCGCCGAGCCGGAGCACCTCGGCCCATTGCGCCTCGGTGTAGGGCTTGGTGACGCGCGGCGATTCGAAGATGCGCGTGACGCTCATCTCATGGCCGAACTCGACCTCGCTCTTGTCGACACCGCCGCTGATGGGCGCGGCGCTGCCAGGCGTCGGCGTGGCGGCCAGCGGAATGTGACCTTCACCGGCCAGCAGGCCAGAGGTGGGATCGAGGCCGATCCAGCCGGCGCCGGGCAGGTAGATCTCGCACCAGGCGTGCAGATCGGTGAAGTCGACCTCCGTGCCACTGGGGCCGTCCAGCGCCTTCTCGTCGGGCGTCAGCTGGATCAGGTACCCGGACACGAAACGCGCCGCCAGTCCCAGGTGGCGGGCCAGATGCACCAGCAGCCAGCCGGAGTCGCGGCAAGAGCCCGAGGCCTTCTCCAATGTCTCCTCGGGCGTCTGCACGCCGGGCTCCATGCGTATCAGGTAGGACACGCTGCTCTGCACGCGCTGGTTCAGGTCGACGATGAAGTCGATGGTGGGCCGTTCGGTACGCGGGATGTCTTCCAGATAGGCGGCCAGCCGCGGCGTGGCTGCTTCCACCTGCAGGTAGGGTGCAAGCTCGATCTGCTGGGACTCGTCATAGGCGAACGGGAACTTCTGCGCGTGCGGTTCCAGGAAGAAGTCGAAAGGGTTGTAGACCGCCATCTCGGCGACCAGGTCCACCGTGACGGTGAACTCGGTCGTCTTCTCCGGAAACACCAGCCGCGCCAGGTAGTTGGCGAACGGGTCTTGCTGCCAGTTGACGAAATGATTCTCTGGCTCGATGCGCAGCGAGTACGACAGCACCGGCGTGCGGCAGTGCGGCGCCGGACGCAGGCGCACGACCTGCGGGCCGAGGTTGACCTGGCGGTCGTACTTGTAGCGGGTGACGTGTTTGAGCGCGACGTGGATGGCCATGCTCAGCCCTCAGACGAGGAAGTCTCTGGAAATGCCGTTGCCCAGATCGGCGACCTCGGCAAGGAAGCCGTCGAGGAAGGGATGCAGGCCCTGGGCGAGGATCTCGTCGATGCGGCCGAAGGCCAGCTCGGCCTCCAGCCGGCCGACGCGGCGCAGCGTCTCGCCCGACTGGGCGTTGGCCACGCGCTTCAGATTGGCCAGCATGCGCGTCACGCAATGCGACAGCGAGCGCGGCATATCGGAGCGCAGGATCAGCAGCTCGGCGACCTTGTCGGGCTGGATGACGTTGCTGTAGACCCTGCGATAGATCTCGAAGCCCGACACCGAGCGCAGCACGGCAGACCAGTAGTAGAAGTCGTGGGCCGCATCGCGCTCCGTTCCGGTGTCGTCCTGCCGGTAGAACTTGACGTCCAGCAGCCGCGCCGTGTTGTCGGCGCGCTCCAGGAAGGAGCCGATGCGTATGAAGTGGAAGGCCTCGTCCTGCAGCATGGTGCCCACCGTCACGCCACGGGACAGGTGCGAGCGGTATTTGACCCACTCGAACAGCTGCGACGGATCGCGCGTCAGCGCCCCCTCGCGCAGCAGGCGGCGGAACTCCAGCCATGTCTGGTTCATGGTCTCCCAGACCTCGGTCGTGAGAGCCCCGCGCACGGCTCGCGCGTTCTCGCGGGCGGCGCGCAGGCAGTTGAAGATGGACGAGAGGTTGCTCTCGTCGGCCACCATGAACTCCATGACATTGCGGCTGTTGATCGTCGAGTACTTGGCGCCGTACAGGCCGTTCAGCTCCGAGATGGACACCAGACTGCGCCAGGTCTGTTCGGACTTGTCGGCGGACTGGGGCTGCAGCGACGTCTGGTAGGCGATATCCAGCATCCGCGCCGTGTTCTCGGCCCTCTCGATGTACCGGCTCAGCCAGAAGAGATGGTCTGCGGTTCTTGACAGCATCGATCGGTCCTCCCTCAATCCTCAAGAACCCAGGTGTCCTTGGTCCCGCCACCCTGGCTGCTGTTGACCACGAGCGACCCCTCCTTCAGCGCGACCCGAGTCAGTCCACCCGGCACCATGCGCACCGTCGCGCCCGACAACACGAAGGGTCGCAGATCGATGTGACGGGGCGCGATGCCGCTGTCGACAAAGGTCGGGCAAGTGGACAGCGACAGCGTCGGCTGCGCGATGTAGTTGCCGGGGTTGGCCAGCAGTCGGGCGCGGAAGGCCTCGATCTCGCCCTTGCTGGCCCCAGGCCCAACCAGCATCCCGTAGCCACCCGCGCCATGGACTTCCTTGACGACCAGCTCAGGGAGATGGGCCAGCGTGTAGGCCAGGTCCTCCTTCTCGCGGCAGACATAGGTCGGCACGTTCTGAAGGATGGGTTTCTCGCCGAGGTAGAACTCGATCATCTTCGGCACATAGGGGTAGATGGACTTGTCGTCCGCGATGCCCGTGCCGATGGCGTTGGACAGCGTCACGCGGCCGGCCTTGACGGCCTCCACCAGGCCCGCGCAGCCCAGCTGCGAATCGGCGCGGAACACCTGCGGATCCAGGAAGTCGTCGTCGATGCGGCGGTAGATGACGTCCACGCGCTTCGGCCCGCGCGTGGTGCGCATGTACACGAAGCCACCGTCGACGAACAGGTCCTGGCCCTCGACCAGCTCCACACCCATCTGCTGCGCGAGGAAGGCGTGCTCAAAGTAGGCGGAGTTGTACATGCCCGGCGTCATGACCACCACTGTGGGGTCGGACACGCCGGACGGCGCCACGCTTCGCAACGTATCCAGCAGCAGATCGGGGTAATGGGCTACCGGCGCGATGCGGTGCTGCACGAACAGGTCGGGGAAGAGCCGCATCATCATTTTGCGGTTCTCCAGCATGTAGCTCACACCCGAGGGCACGCGCAGGTTGTCTTCCAGCACGTAGTACTGTCCGCTGCCATCGGCATGGCCGGCGCGCACGATGTCGACGCCGGCGATGTGGCTGTAGACCCCGCCCGGCACGTCCACGCCCATCACCTCCTTGCGGAACTGCGCGTTGCCCAGAATCTCCTCGGCGGGCACGACGCCGGCCTTCAGGATGTCCTGGTCGTGATAGACGTCGTGGATGAATCGGTTCAGCGCAGTGACGCGCTGGGCCAGGCCGGCCTGCATGGACGTCCACTCGGACGCCGGAATGACGCGCGGGATCAGGTCGAAGGGAATCAGGCGCTCCGTGCCCTCGCCCGAGTCCTTGTCGCCATAGACGGCGAACGTGATGCCCACCCGCCGGAAGATCAGCTCGGCCTGCTCGCGCCGCTCGCGCATCAATGACTCGGGCTGGTCGGCCAGCCAGCGGGCGTAGGACTCGTAGTGCGCACGGGTGGTGGCCCCCGCGGCATTCATCTCGTCAAAGGCGGTCTGCATCTTCGCTCCTGTTCCCAGAACCAGCCGACGCAAGTTCCGCGCCCGAATGAGGCGGCGGCTTCTGGTGCGCGCAGGCACTGCTCAAGTGCAGGATGCCCACTGCCGGGGCGCCGAGGCACCGGATTTATACCGGGGCCGCGGCTTTCCCCGTTAGGCCGTTAGAACCTGATCTGCAGGCCCGTGCTGGCGGAGCGGCCCGGCTGGGGCGCCAGGTCCCGGATGGTCGGCACGGCCGTGGCGTTGTAGGCCAGCTTGTTGGCCAGGTTGTCCAGCTTCAGGTACCAGAGGGCGTCCGTCTGGCCCCAGCGCAGTTGGCGCGCCACGGACAGGCGCAGCGTGCCGTAGCCGGGCGTCGGTGTGTCGAACTGGGCGACACGGGTCTGGCGCGCGGCGCCGCGCCATTCCACCTTGGCCGTCCAGTCACCCTGTTTCGCCTCCAGACCCAGCATGGCGCGCAGCGGCGCCAGGCGGGGCAGCGGCTCGCCTGTGGCGCGGTTGTTGCCCCGCACGGCGTCGAACTGGCTCAGCAGCGCCAGCACCGGGCTGACCTGCCAGCGCCCCTCGACCTCCACGCCGCGCAGCCGCGCCGGCACCGCCTGGAAGGCGTAGACCGGCACCTCTTCACCGCCGTGGTCGACCGTCTCGCCGCTGGCCTGCAGCGCGATGTAGTTGGCAAAGCGGGTCTCGTAGACGTTGACGTGCACATGGCTGCCGCTGCCTTCCCACTTCAGGCCCACGTCCAGGCCCTTGGACTTCTCCAGGCCCAGGCCGGCATCGCCGCGCTCATACGCAGCGCTGGCCACATGCAGGCCATTGGCGAACAGCTCGTAGTAGGCCGGCGCGCGCTCGGTACGGTTCAGGTTGGCACTCAGGCTCCACGCCTGCGAGAGCGGATAGACGCCGCTCAGCGCCAGGCTCAACGGCCGGAAGCGCCTCGCCTGCGCATCGCCGAAGCGCTCGCCGCCGTCCGAGTCCACGGTCACGCGTTCGGTGCGGGCACCCGCCGACCAGTCCACGCCGCCGAGCTTCGCCTGCTCCAGCAGGAAGACGCCGGTGTTGCGGGTGCGCGTGCTCGGCACGAAGGCCTCGTCACCCAGCGCGGAGAAGTCCAGCGCCTCCGTCTGCAGGCCCACCAGGCCCCTGAGCGGGCCGAAGGCGACATGCTCGATTTCCACGCGGCCGTCGGTGCCGGTGCTCTTGAAGGTGGTGCCGACAAGGTCCCCCTCCATTTCGGTGTGCTCGTAGCGGTTACGGCTGAGCTGCCAGCTGATGCGGTGGATGGGGCCGTCGACGGTCGCCCACTCGCCGGCCGTGGCCACGCGCTGGCGCTGCATGCGGATGGTCACGTCCTCCTCGGCCGTCGTGCCGTAGTTGGTATGGAAATCGTCCACCGACACACCGGCAAAGCCGCCCTGGAAGAACACCGAGGCGCCCACCGCGCCGCCGTGGCTGCGCGCGGCGGAGTTGCGCACGCTCGAGCGGCTTTCACCCTCGCTGTCGAAGCGCGGCGCAATCTGGTCGCCGGCATCTCGGCCGGCGAGGTCAACGTGCCAGCCAACGCCGGAGTTGGCCTGGCCGCTGCCGCCGTCCAGCACGACGGCACCGCTTCTGTCCTTCGACGCACCGCCGAGACGGATCTCGGCCGCGCCGCTCAGACCGGGCGTGAAAGAGCGCGGGATGCGGTTGTCCAGCGTGTTGACGACGCCGCCGACCGCATTGCCGCCGTAAAGCAGCGCCGCGGCGCCGCGCAGCACCTCGACCTTGTCGATGACCAGTGGATCGATGGCCACACCATGGTCGAAGCTGAGGTTGGACGCGTCCACTGAGGCGCCCGAGTTGTTGAGGATGCGCACCCGGTCGCCGTCCAGGCCGCGGATGCTGGGCCGGCTGGCATTGGGCCCGAAGTTGGTGGCCGCCACGCCAGCCAGGCCCTGCAGGGTGTCGCCGAGGTTGGCGGCGCGCGTCAGCACGAGCTGGTCGCCCGCGAGCGAGTCGCTGGGCTGGGCCAGCAGCTGACTCTTCAGGGGGTTGCCGGTGACGACGACCTTGTCGAGGGATTCGGGCAGGGTGGGCTCGGCCTGGGCGGCGAGCGAGAGGAAACAGGCGGCCGCGATCGGCGCCAGCGCAAAGGAACGCATGAGAAGACTTCCGCAGGAAAACGCAAGGGCCCGCGCGCCGTCGGGGACGGCGCGGGAAACGGCTTGGAGTTCAGGCGGAAACGGGCGGTGCGCGGGCCGGTGGGCGCCAGTCGACGGCGCGCTCGGCGACGGTATCGAGCGGCGCGGCGGCGCGGGCCTCGACTGCGGCGCAGGCCGGTGGCTGGCCGGACTCAGCCGTCGGCGCACCGCTGGCCAGGTTAGCTGCGGTCAGGCAGAGGTCGCAGTGAACCAGGTGGGCGACGCCGTCGTCCTGGCGATCGCCGGCGGCGTGCGACAGCGCGTGCACCCCCGCCATCGCTTGGGCAATGGGGAGCAGCAGGGCCAGCCAGAACAGCCAGCTTCGGACGTTGCGACGCAGGTTCACGGCCGCAATCCTAAACTCCAAGGATCTCGGCGCCTGAAGTCACCCTCCCATGAAGCTCATCGACACCATCCTGGCCGATGCCCCCGCCATCACGGCCATCCGCCGCGATCTGCACAAGCATCCCGAACTCTGCTTCCACGAAGAGCGCACGGCGGACGTCATCGCCAAGGCGCTGACAGACTGGGGCATCCCCGTCCACCGCGGCCTGGGCAAGACCGGCGTGGTGGGCATCGTCAAGAACGGCACGTCCGACCGGGCTGTGGGCCTGCGCGCCGACATTGACGCGTTGCCGATGACGGAACGCAACCAGTTCCCGCACGCCAGCAGCTACCTGGGCCGCATGCACGCCTGCGGACATGACGGTCACACGGCCATGCTGCTGGCCGCAGCCAAGCATCTGGCGAGACACCGCAACTTCGACGGCACGGTCTACCTCGTGTTCCAGCCGGCCGAGGAAGGCGGCGGCGGCGCGCGCGAGATGATCAAGGATGGCCTGTTCGACAAGTTCCCGATGGAGGCCATGTTCGGCGCCCACAACTGGCCCGGCATGAAGGCCGGCCAGTTTGCGGTGAAGACCGGCCCGGTGTTCGCAAGCAGCAACGAGTTCAAGATCACGCTCAAGGGCAAGGGCTCGCATGCCGCCATGCCCCATCTCGGCATCGACCCGGTGCCGGCCGCCTGCCAACTGGTGTCGGCCTTCCAGACCATCATCAGCCGCAACAAGCGTCCCATCGACCCCGGCGTCATTTCGGTCACCATGATCCACGCCGGCGAGGCCACCAACGTCGTGCCCGACTCCGTCGTCATGGAAGGCACGGTGCGGACCTTCACGCTGGAGCTGCTCGACCTGCTGGAGCGCCGCATGAAGGACATGACGGAACAACTGGCCGGCGCGTTCGAGCTGACGGCCGAGTTCGAGTTCCGCCGCAACTATCCGCCCACCATCAATCACCCTGCCGAGACCGATTTCGTGCGACGGGTGCTGGCCGACATGGTCGGCACAGACAACGTGCAGGAGTTCGAGCCGACCATGGGCGCCGAGGACTTCAGCTACTACCTGCTGGACAAGCCCGGTTGCTACTTCCTGATCGGCAACGGCGACGGCGAGCACCGCATCGGCGGACACGGCCTGGGTCCGTGCACGCTGCACAACCCCAGCTACGACTTCAACGACGACCTCATCCCACTGGGCGGCTCCATGTGGGTCCGCATGGCCGAACAGTGGCTGAACGCGCCCAAGCCATGAGCCACGACCAAGTCATCGCCGACACCCGCGACTGGGTCGTCAAGGCCGTCATCGGACTGAACCTTTGCCCTTTCGCGAAGGCTGTTCACGTCAACGAACGCATCCGCTATGTCGTCAGCGACGCGACCGAACCTGAGGCGCTGCTGAAGGACCTCGCCCGCGAGCTGCTGGCACTGAACCGCGCCGATCCGGAGGACGTCGACACGACACTGCTCATCCACCCGAACGTGCTGCCCGACTTCCTGGACTTCAACGACTTCCTGGACGCCGCCGACGCGCTGGTGGAGGAGCTCAAGCTCGACGGCATCCTGCAGATCGCCGACTTTCATCCGGACTACCAGTTTGAGGGCAGCGCCGCCGACGACATCGCCAACTACAGCAACCGCTCGCCCTACCCGACGCTGCACCTGCTGCGCGAAGAGAGCATCGAGCGCGCCGTCGAGTCCATGCCCGACACGGCCTCCATCTACGAGAACAACCTCGACACGCTGGCGCGCCTGGGCCACGAGGGCTGGGCGGCGCTGGGCCTGAAGAAGCCACCTACTCCTTGACCCAGGAGAGGCTGCCGGCCCCCTTCTTGGGCGAATTCGCTCGCGTGCGCAGCACCGCGTCGAAGCCGCTGCGGCCGCCGTTCCATATCGCCGTCATCAGGCCCACCACGTCCTCCCGTGTGTAGGCGTCCAGGTCGCTGCGAAACTGCTTGACCGCCGCCGCCAGCACCTCCCTCGGCAGCTCCTGGTGGGTGGCCAGCACCACAAACATCGCTGCATGCAGGTCGGGCCAGGCTGCACACAGCGCCTGGATGCGCGGCAGCGCCTCCGCTGGCGCAGCACGATGGCCGGGCAACAGCCAATCCAACGGGTCAAGCGCCGGGCTTTCGGGGGTTTCATCCATCGCTTGCCTCCTGTTTATTGCAGATTTCACACGGCGCCGGGCCGTTGTCAATCATTTATGGCACGAAGACTGCGCAAATCGACGCGTTAAGCGCGATTGAAAGCATGCTGACGCCTCTGTCATGCGGCAAACTCCTTGGTTGCTCTTCGAGCCCACCGCCCGCCATGCAGCCCAAGACCCTTGCCCTCATTGACGACGACGCAGAGTATTCGGAATTCCTGGCCCAGTTCCTCCTGGAGCAGGGCATCGCCGTCAGTCGTTTCGACGACAGTAACGCCCTGCTTGCCGCGCCGGACGCCTTCACTTTCGACTTCTATCTTGTCGACCTGATGCTGCCCGGCGTCAATGGCGTGGAGCTCATCAAGATCCTGCGCCGCCGCACCGATGCCGGCGTCGTGGTCGTGTCGGGCCGCCTCGGCCCTGAAGTCTTCCGTGAAGTCATCACGGCTGGCGCCGACATGTACCTGGTCAAGCCGGTGCAGTTCGAGCAGGTGTCTCTGGCGATTGCCGCCGTGCAGCGCCGCGTTGCCAAGCCCTCGGCGGCTGATGCCGTCTGGAAGCTGGACCGCGCCAGCGGCGAGCTCGTCGTGCCGGATGGCACGCGCATCCAGCTCAGCGAGGCGGACCGGCAGTTGCTGGAGTGCTTTGCCCAGGCCAACGGCGAGCCCGTGACGCGCGAGGCGCTGCTGAACAAGCTGGGCCGCGAAGTGGCCGAGGGCGAGAGCGACGATGGCCTGTCGGCCACCATCTACCGGCTGCGCCGCCGTATCGAGCGCGCCACGCCCACGCTGGTGCCGCTGCAGAGCAAGTCGCGTGTCGGCTACGTGTTCCGCGCGCCGCTGCAGCTGATCTGAAGCCACCGCGGCCCCGGCGGCGCTAAGCCACGGCCTCGACCGTCTTCAGCACGACGGCATTGCGGCCGCCGCGCTTGGCTTCGTACAGCGCCGCGTCGGCACGGGTGATCAGCGGGCGTACGTCGGCATCCTCCGGCGCGGCCAGGCTGACGCCGATGCTGACCGTCAGCCGGCCGACTCCGGAGAAGTTCTCGGCCTCCACCATCGCGCGAATCTTCTCCGCCGTCAGCACGGCCTCCAGCGGCCCTCCCAGTTCCGGCAGCAACACGGCGAACTCCTCGCCGCCGAAGCGCGCCGGCACGTCGTTGGTGCGCACCGTCCTCAGCAGCACCTGTGCCAGCTGGCGCAGCACGGCGTCACCAGTCGGATGGCCGTGGACATCGTTGACCTGTTTGAAATGGTCCACGTCGACCAGCAGCAGGCCGTGCACACGCCCCTTGGCGGCGCCGTAACGACGATCCAGCGCCAGGGCCTCGGCAAGCCGGGCGTCGAGGCTGCGGCGGTTGTGCAAGCCGGTCAGCGGATCGCGTGTGGCCAGGTGCTCCAGCGCCGCGTTGGCGGCCTGCAGCTCGGCCGTGCGCTCCCGCACCTGGGCCTCGAGCGTCGCGTTCGTCCTCTGCAGCGCCTGCTCGGTCTCCAGCAGCGACTGCGCCATCGACCGCATCGAATCACTGAGCCGGGCCAGCTCCAGCGAGGCGGGCCGGGCGGGAAAGTCAGGGATGCGGCGTTCGGCTTCCACGCGCTCGGCGATGCGCGCCAGCTGCTCCACCGGCCTGCTGATGCGCCGTGCCAGCAACAGGGTCGCCAGCGTCAGCACAGCGGCCGCGAGCGCCCCCAGCAGCACCAGCTCGCGGCGCAGCGCGTGCACCGGTCGCATGGCCAGCTCCACGGGCTGGCGAGCGACGATGCGCCACCCCAGCTCGGCGTTGGTGCGCGCCAGCAGGGGCGCCTCGCTGGTGAGGTAGTCACGACCGTCGCCAAAACGCAGTGCGCCCTCGAAGCGGCCATTGGCCAACGCTCTGGGCAGCACGGATTCGCCGCCCGCCTGGGCCGTTGCCATCGCCTCGGGGTAGAGCACCCGGCCCTCGCGATCGATGATGAGGGCGTCCACGCCGCCGCCGGGCTTCTGGCGTTGCGTCACGCCCTCCACAAGGCCGGTGATCCAGCGCCAATGCGCCTGCGCTCCCACCACGCCCAGCAACCTGCCCTCGGCATCGCGGATGGGTGCAGCGAAGTCGATGAAGCGGGCCCGCTCGTTGCCCGGTGATGCCGGCATCAGGGCCGCCAGTGGCTGGGAGTCGTTCACGTCACCCACATAGACGCGCTCGCGCGCGGCGATGAACCAGCCGCGCTGGGCGACCGAGCGGCCCGTCAGCATGCCGCCGGTGGCCTGGAGCACCTTGCCGTCGGGGTCGGCCACGCCCACCCAGGCGAACTCGTCGTGCAGTTCCGCACGGCGCTCCAGGGCGTGACGCACACGGCCGGCGTCCAGCGGGCCTTCGACGAGCTGGGGGGCGCCACTGAGCAGCATGATCTCGCGCTCACGGTCACGCAACTGGGTGGCCAGCAGCTCCGCGGCCGACTGGGCGGTGGCACGTACGGCAGCCTGCTGGGTCGTGTAGAGCTCATCCGTGGCGAGCTTGCCGAGGTAGCCGCCCACCAGGGCCAGAATGGCAAGAGACAGTCCGCCGAGCACCAGGCTGAGCTGGCTGCGCAGGCTGAGCGGCCTCCTCATGCCGCGGGGGATGCGGCCGGGTGGCTGCGCTGCACGTCGTGCATCAGCCGGGCAACGATGAGCCGCATGACATGAAAGCCGAGTTTCGGGTTTTGATAGTAGAGCAGGGCCATTTCCTCGGCCGTGAGGCTGTAGACGACGCAGTCCGTCGTGGCCTCCAGCGTCAGCGTGCGGTGCCGGTCGGGAGCGAACAGGCCGATCTCGCCCACCAGGGCGCCAGGCGCCAGCGTCTCGTCGTACTCGACCAGGCGCAGTGTGCCGGTCTCCAAGTAGAGCATCTCGGTCGCCACATCGTTCTTGCGCCACAGCGTCGTGCCCGCCGCCACGGTGCGCCTGTGCATGTGCGGCAGCAGCCACTCCGAGGCCGGCGTGTCGCCACGCGCGCCTTCTATGGCCTTGACGAGCTTCCTGATCTGCAGCGTCTTCTTGATGTTGATGGGCACCAGCGCGCCGTAGAGCAGCAGCGTCGGCAACGCCGACTTGAGCGCGCCATAGGCGACAAGGAAGCAGCAGGCCGTCAGCGCAACGATGCGCAGCGGCAGCATGCTCTTCATCAGGTAGCTGGCCAGCATCAGCGCAGCGCCGATCAGGCCAAGGGCGGTGGCAAGGGTGTCGGTCATGGTTTCAGCAAGGCTTGGACTTCGGGACGGGCCAGCACCTCCTCGGCATGGGCACGGCCCTGCTCGACGATGGCGTCGAAACGCTGCCAGGCCAGCAGGCCGACACGCTCCAGCGGCGGATTGAAATAGACATCGCAGGCGGCCTGCGCGGCACGCCGGCGCGAGCTGCTGTAGAGGATGGTCACATTCAGCAGATAGGCCGACAGCGCGGGCAACCGGTAGCGCCGCCGGCCCCGCGGGCGCAACCGGTCGCGCAGCAGCGCCCAGGCGCTGGGCACCTCGTCGAAGTCGAGCTTGCGGGCCTTGTGCAGACTCAGGTCGGCGCCGATGACGAGTCCGATGCCGCGCCGAGCACGCATCACGTCGACCGGGAAGTTGTTGAAACTGCCGCCGTCGCAGAGCAGGTCCCCGTCGACGACGACGGGCGGCAGCGCGCCCGGGATCGCCGTGCTGGCGCGCAGCGCCCGCTCCAGCCGGCCATGGGTCAGCAGGGCTTCGCTGGCCTGGGAGTAGTTGGTGGCGATGCAGTAGAACGGCTTCCAGAGATCCTCGATGCCCGCCTCGGTGCCGACCAGCGCGCCGAGGGCGCGGTCCAGGCTGGCCCGCAACCGCCGGCCGCGGATCAGCGAGATCAGCGGCAGCAGGTTGAAGTCGCCGGTCGGGTTGCTCTTGAAGGCCTCGCGCGTCACGTCCATGACACGCTGCAGCGGTTGGTCGCTGGCCACCAGTGCGGCCATCACCGAGCCCATGCTGGTGCCGCCGACGCAGTCGACCTCCACGCCGTGCCGCTGCAGCGCACGCAGCAGTCCCAGGTGGGAGAAGCCGCGCGCGCCGCCGCCGGCCAACACCAGACCTACCCCGCGCCTCGCCTGAAGGCGGGCCAGTCGCGCCATGTCGGAGTCGAGGGCTGGCCGCACATGGAAATGGTCGGCCACCGGCCGCCGTGCCAGCCAGGCCGCCGTGCCGCACGGCGCCGGCGCGTCGGCCCCGTGCAGCAGCACCAGGATCTCGGCGGCCTCGGTACGTGGTGGCCGCTCGACGAGGCATTGCGTCTCGCTGGCATGCACGACCGGCTTGGCGCCCGCATCGGCCAGCAGCAGCACCTCGTCGGCGTGGCGGCAGCAGCAGCGCGTCCATGGCGTCGGCGCATCATCGGCGAGCAGCAGCACGAAGTCATGGGCGGACTCAATCTCGTCCAGCCACAGCGATACCTCGCGGTAGCGGTCGTCCCCCCCGCCCGCGGCGGACTGCACCGCCACGGCATCGATCACGCAGACGCGGCCGAAGCGGCCCAGCTCCGCGGCCAGCCCCCGGGCGAAGCCCGCCAGGTCCACCCCCTGCGTGATGGGCAAAAGGGTCTGCACGACCGGCGCAGCGAACGGTGCGACCACATGTTCGGTCTGCAGACGGTGCACGATCTGGCGCGTCAAGGCGACGCCGATTCCCGCATGGCGCTCGACAAGGTGGAGGAACTGGGCCTTGTCCAGCCGCACCAACAACGAGTCGCGGATGGCCACGACGGTGGCCGAACGCGGCGCATCGGTGTAGAGACTCATCTCGCCGATGACCTGGCCGCGGCCCAGCTCCCTCACCATGCGAGGCGCCTCACCCTCCTGGCTCACGTAGGCGCGCAGCCGGCCGCTGACCGACAGGTACATGGAGTCGCCCACCTCGCCCTGGCGCATCAGCGTCTGCCCGCCAGCCACCTCCACCCAGGCCAGTTGCTCGCGCAGCAGCGCCAGCGTCGCCGCGTCCAGCTCGCCGAAGGCCCGGGCCAGCAGTTCGCCCAACAGGCGATCGTGGTAGCCGCCCGTCATTCCAGCACCAAGGCGAACACGTCGACCGTGCTCGACTTGCCCTTGAACTGGACCGGCCCAAGGGGCTCGCTCGGCAGCGCATCGGCGAGCTGGGTGTGTGTGGCGGCGTCAAACAGAACGGCTCGGCCAGCCAACTTGGTGTGAGCCTCCATGCGGGCAGCGACGTTGACCGTGTCACCGATGCAGGTGTAGGTGGCGCGCTGGCGCGTGCCGGTGTAGCCGGCCACCACGTCGCCGCTGGCGATCCCCACGCCGATGTGGATCTCGGGCCGGCCACCCGCGCGCTGTTCCTGGCTGAACTGCGCCACCATCTCGATCATCTCGGCCGCCGCCAGCACGGCGCACCGGCCCGGCGCCTGCAGCGGCTGCGGCGCACCGAAGATGGCCATCAGGCCGTCTCCGATCATCTGGTTGACGACACCGCCATGGCCGTTGATGGCCGCGAACATCAGCGTGTAGTAGGTGTTCAGCAGCTCGATGATGTCCTCGGGAGGCTGGGACTCCGCCAGCGTCGTGAAGCCGCGGATGTCGCAGAACATCACCGTCGCCTGCACCTTGCGCCCCCCCAAGGCGAAGCCCTCCGCCTCCAGCTCCTCGGCCACCTCGCGCGTCGCGAAACGCCGCACCAGCTCGCGCTGCCGGTCGCGCAGGTGCTTGCGCTCGAGGCTCGCGTTGATGCGTGCCTTCAACAGCACGAGGTTGACGGGCTTGTGCAGATAGTCCTCCGCGCCCAGCTCGATGCAGCGCACGATGCTGTCGAGGCCCTCCACGGCCGAGGTCACGATGACCGGCAGCTCGCTGAGTTCAGGGCTGGCGCGCAGCCTCTCCAGCAGCTCGATGCCGTCCATGCCCGGCATGTGGATGTCCACCAGCAGCAGGTCGAAGGTCTCCTGCTGCACCCGCTGTAGCGCGGCCAGCCCGTCCTCCGCCATCTCGACCTTGTGTCCTAGCAGCTCGACGTGGCGAGCCAGCAGCAAGCGGTTGACGCGGTTGTCCTCGACCAGGAGGATGCGCGCGCGCTTGGCTCGGCGATCACGCATGGCGGCGCTCCTTCAGCTCGGCCGCGACGGCTTCGAACAGCACGCCCAACGCATCGACCCGAGCCGCGGCTGCGGCACCCAACTCGGCCAGCGGCGTGTGCTCCAGCTCGCGCGCCGCATCGGCAAAGGCTTGAGCGCCGAAGGTCACGCCGTTGCTCTTCAGCGAGTGCGCCTCGCGGCGGAAAGCCACGGCATCGCCCGCTGCGGTGGCCGCTCGCAGCGCCGCCAGGCCTTGCGGCGCGTCCTCCAGGAAGGAATCGATCAGCTCCGGCATGAAGTCCGCGCCGGCGCTGTCCACCAGGGCCGCAAACACCTGTTCATCGATCACCGTCATGGGGTCCTCCTTGGCGCCACGTCGTCGCGGCACCTCCATGCACATCCGTCAGCGCCTGGCGCTGGGTACGCCATCATGACCGCGGCACCGTGTCTTGCAAGGCCTTCACCAGCGCCTCCACGCGGATGGGCTTGGTCAGGTAGTCGTCCATGCCCGCCGCGATGCACGCCTCGCGGTCGCCCTGCATGGCATTGGCCGTCATCGCGACAATGCGAGGCCGGCCCGCTCCCATGCGCTCGACGATCAGCCGCGTGGCCGCCAAGCCGTCCATCTCCGGCATCTGCACGTCCATCAGCACCAGGTCGTAGGGCTGGCGCTGCACGCACTCGACGGCCTCCACGCCGTCGGCCGCCACGTCGGCGCGGTAACCCATCTGCGCCAGCAGGCGCAGGGCCAGCTTCTGGTTCACGGCGTTGTCCTCGGCCAGCAGGATGCGCAGCGGATGCCGGGCCGCCAGGTGCGCGTCCAGACGCGGTGCCGCGGGCGGCTCGGGCGCATGCACGGTGTCGTGATGCAGCACGGTCACGAGGGTGTCGAAGAGCTGGCTCTGGCGCAGCGGCTTCATCATGACGGCGGCGAACAGCCCCTCCTCCACGTCGCGCCGGCCGAGAGACGTGAATAGCACCCGCGGCAGCTCGGGCTTGAGGTCGCGCAGCCGGCGGGCCAGCGTCACGCCGTCCATGTGCGGCATGTGCATGTCGACGACGATCAGGTCGAAGGGCTCGGCCAGGACTTGCTGCAAGGCCTCCAGCCCGCTGTCGGTGTCGCGCACGTTCATGCCCCACTTGGCGGCCTGCAGCGCCAGGATGCGACGGTTGGTGGCGTTGTCATCGACCACCAGCATGCGCCGGCCCTTCAGTGCCGGCTGCGCACCGATGAACTCGCGCCGCGGCGCCTGGGGCGCGGCGCCCGCCACGACCGGCAGCGTGAAGCGGAAGCAGCAACCGCGACCCGGACCATCGCTTTCGGCCCACATGCGCCCGCCCATCAGCTCCACCAGCCGCTTGCTGATCGCCAGGCCCAGGCCGGTGCCGCCATACTTGCGGGTGGTGCTGCTGTCCGCCTGGCTGAAGCTTGCGAACAGACGCGATCGACCTTCCTCCGTCAATCCAATCCCGGTGTCGCGCACCGCGAAATGCAGCTCGCCGGCCTGCAACCGCGCGCTGACGACGACCTCGCCGCTCTCGGTGAACTTGACCGCGTTGGACAGCAGGTTGAGCAGGACCTGGCGCAACCGAGTCACGTCGCCCAGCAGCGTCTGCGGCAGGTCAGTCTCCGGCTCGAAGGCCAGCTCAAGGCCCTTCTCGGCCGCCCGCACGGCCATCAGGTCCAGGGCCGACTCGATGCAGTCTCGCAGCTCGAAGGGGTGCTGCTCAATGCCCATGCGGCCGGCCTCGATCTTGGAGAAGTCCAGGATGTCGTTGATGATGGTCAGCAAGGTCTCGCCACTGTCGCGGATGGTGGCGGCGTAGTCGCGCTGCTCGGCGCTCAGCGGTGTGTCCAGCAGCAGGCCGCTCATGCCGATGATGGCGTTCATCGGCGTGCGGATCTCGTGGCTCACCGTGGCCAGGAAGGCCGACTTGTGCGCGCTGGCCGCTTCCAGCACGGCGGTGCGCTCGCGCACGCGCTGCTCCGTCAGCGCCTCATTCAGGCGCTGGTTCTCGAAGCGCATACGGATGGAGCTGGTCAGCGCCTTGGCAAACACATGCGTATATGCCAGCGCACACAGCAGGACCAGCAGCGCCGTCATGCCGAACAGGTCGGCCAGTTCGACACGGGCCACGAGACAGCTCAGCAGGAAGGGCAGCGCGCAGGGCAGGATGAAGGCGTAGGCCAGCGGCAGCAGCACGGCCGTCGCGGTCGCGCAGCTGACGAGCATGCCCAGCTCGAGGACCAGGAGAGCAGTCAGGCGAATGACGGTGGGCTCGAAGAAGAGCGCCCCCGCGAGACCCCAGGTCAGGCCCAGCAGCACGTGAAAGCCCAACTGCAGTCGCAGCCAGTCGCGGGCGCGGCCCGCAGCCACCCAGGGCCGGTGCCGTGGCAGCAGCAGCCCGTAGAAGACGGCCACCAGCAGCACCACCGCGCAAGCCCAGCCGAGAAAGCGCGACCGGTCCAGCCCGCCGGCATGGGCCAGCGCCGCGGCCAGCAGCGGCAACACCAGAAGGGCCGCGGCCATACCGGCGCGCATGTTGTCGGCCAGGATCTGCAGCCGCACCGCGAGCAGCTGTTCCTCGTGGATCTCCGCCCCCTCGTTCTGCTCTGTCATTCAGGACTCCCTCGCCGTCGTTCTCAGCAAGGCCGCTGCCAGTTCGTCGACACGGATCGGCTTGGTGAGGTAGTCGTCCATGCCGGCAGCCAGGCAGATCTCGCGGTCGCCCTGCATCGCGTTGGCCGTCATCGCCACGATGCGCGGCCGCTCGCCCGCCGCCACGATGCGCCGCGACGCCTCCAGCCCGTCCATCTCCGGCATCTGCACGTCCATCAGCACCAGGTCGTAGGCCTGCCGACCCACCGCCTCGATCGCCTCCAGGCCATTGGCCGCCAGGTCCGCCCGGTAGCCCATCTGCTGCAACAGCCGCAGCGCCAGCTTCTGGTTCACCACGTTGTCCTCCGCCAGCAGGATGCGCAGCGGGTGGCGCTCGGCGAGGTTGTGCACGACCACCGGCTGGCTGCGCTGCCGTCGCGGCCCCGGCTGCACGTCGGCCGCCACGGCGGCACGCAGCGTGAAGCCGAAGCGCGCCCCATGGCCGGGGCCGTCGCTTTCGGCCCACATGCGCCCTCCCATCAGCTCGGCCATGCGCCGGCTGATGGCCAGGCCCAGGCCGGTGCCGCCGTACTTGCGCGAGGTGCTGGCATCTGCCTGGCTGAAGCTCTGAAACAGCCGCGACAAGCCTTCCGCCGTCAGGCCGATGCCGGTGTCGCGCACCAGGAAGCGCAGCTCCACGCCGGTCTCAGCCGGCGCTGCGTCCACCTCGACGGTGATGCCGCCGGTCTCGGTGAACTTGACCGCGTTGGACAGCAAGTTGAGCAGGATCTGGCGCAGCTTGGCCAGGTCGCCGATGATGCCGGCCGGCACGGAGGGCGCGAGATCCACGGCCAGGGCCAGGCCTTTCTCGCGAGCGCGCGGCGCGATCAGATCGATGGCCCCGTCCACGCAGTCGCGCAACGCGAAGGGTGCGCTCTCGATCTCCATGCGGCCGGCCTCGATCTTGGAGAAGTCCAGGATGTCGTTGATGATGGCCAGCAGCGCCTCGCCGGCCTCCCGTATGGTGGCGGCGTGGTCGCGCTGCTCGTCATCCAGCGCCGAGTCCAGCAACAGGCCGCTCATGCCGATCACGGCGTTCATCGGCGTGCGGATCTCGTGGCTCATGGTCGCCAGGAACGCACTCTTGGCCGCATTGGCCTGCTCGGCAGCGGCCTTCGCGGCCTGGGCCTCACCAAACAGGCGCGAGTTCTCCATCGCCACCGAGGCCGCCAGGCTCAAACCCACGAGGAAGTCCAGCTCGCCGCGCCGGAACGGCTGGCCGCCCAGGCGCCAGACCGTCAGCGCGCCCAGCACGCGCTGGCCGGCCCGAAGCGGCGCCACCATCATGCGTTCGTCGGGGTCTTCACCGGTGCCTTCCATGCGCACCCCGCGCGGGTCATCACGCGCGGCATTGATGACGCCCGGCTCGCCCTTGGCGATCAGCGAGCCGATGATGCCCTCGCCCACCGTGACGACAGCGTCCCGAACCTCGCTTTCGTAGCTGCCGACGGCAACGATGGCGCGGTAGCGCCGGGCCGCCGCGCCGGCCTCGCCTTCGTCCACGGGCACGAATACGGCGCTGTTGTCCACGCCCAGCAGCTCCTTGGCCTTCACGGCGATGCGGTTCATGACGGTGGCCACGTCCAGTGTCGACGAGATCTCGCGCCCCACCTCGGCCAGGGCCGCGCTCTCTCTGGTGCGGCGCTGGATCTCCTCGAACAACCGCGCGTTCTCAAGCGCCACGCCGACGCTGGCACCCACCGTGCACAGGAAGCGCACGTCGGCATCGCTGAAGGCGTTCTCGCGCTCGTAGCTCTCGACGAGGATGACCCCCATCACCAGGTCGCTGCCAATGATGGGCACGCTCGCGAAGGACAGGCATTGGTCGGTGCCAGGCACGGCCAGCAGGCCGGCGGCCTCGATCTCCGCCAGGTTTCGACAGACCAGCGGCTGGCGGGTGCGGCGCATCTGCGCAAACGGTCCGTCGGGCGACGGCCGCTCCGGCGGCAGCTGGATGGGCCGGCCGTGTTCGCGCTCGTAGAGGTAGTGGTTGAGGCCAGTGGTCGGGTCGAACCAGCGGATGCCAATATCCTGGGTGCCGAGCAGCTCGCAGAGGCGGTCGCCGACGCGCTGGATGATGGCCTCGAAGCTCAGCTCGGGCGACAGGCTCTGCTGCAGGCTGTTCAACATTGCCAGCTCGCCGACGCGGCGCTCCACCTGGGCCTTGCTGGCCAGCAATTCAGCCGTGCGCTCGGCCACGCGCTGCTCCAGGCCCTCGCGCAGGCGCAGGTTGGCCAGGGCCACGGCGGACTGGGCGGCCAGCATGACGAGCAGGTCGCGGTCGGCCGGGCGGAATGCGCCGAAGGCGCCGTCCAGGTCGGCATAGAGATAGCCGAGCAGCTCGCGTTCTGCGATCAGCGGTGCGACCAGGCAGGAGCGCTGCTGCACCGGCAGCGCGCCCTCGGGGCCGATGCGCAGGGCGGCCGCGCGGCTGCTGCGCGCCTCGTCCAGCCAGGGCGAGATGGCGCTCAGCAGCGCGCCCTCCCCGCCGGCCTCGCCCTGCGGCGTCAGGTGGCTGGCGATGTGGCGGCGCCCCGCGCCGTCCTCCAGCACCAGCAGCACGCGCTCGGCGCCGCTGACCTCGGCCGATTCGTCGACGAGGAACTCGTGCAGCTCGGCGCCCGAGGCCAGCTCGGCCAGGCGCAGGCCCACGTCGACCTGACGGGCGAAGCGCTCGTCCAGCCGTGCCTGGCCGCCAAGATGGCGCGCACGGCCGCCGCCGGCCAGCCAGGCCAGCACGACGGCGCGTGCCACCGGACGCTTGGCCAGGGAGTTGCGCTTCAGGCCCTCGTCGGACAGCCCGGCCAGGCGCAGGCATAGGAAACGGTAGGCGCGTGCCAGCGCCACGCCGGCCTCGCGCCTGCGACCAGCGGCACGCAAGGCCTCGCGGCGCTGCCACCACAGCGCTGACAGGTCCAGGTTCTCCAGCGGTGCCAGGCCTTGCTCCGCATGCAGCCGGGCCGCCTCGCCGCTGGCGTCCAGTGCCGCGCGTTGCCGCCCCGCCGCCAGCTCCGCCCAGGCGACCAGGCCCAGGTCCGCCATGCGCTGCGCGGCCGACGGCGAATGTTCCAGGGCCAGACGGAAGCTCGCCGCGGCAGCACTGGCGTTGCCCTCGGCCATGGCGATCTCGCCGCGCAGCCGCGCGATCTCGGAGCGGAAGCCGGGGTTCTGCCGCGCCAGGCCCAGGGCCTCGGCCTCGTCGGCATACGCGCGCGCGCCGGCCAGCGCGCCGGACTCCAGATCCAGCCGAGCCAGCGCCGTCAAGGTGTAGGGCAACAGTGCCGTGGCGCCGGTACGGCGCCAGATCGCCAGCGCGGCCAGATAGCGGCGCCGCGCACGCCGGCTCAGGCCCAGCGTGACGTAGTGGTTGCCGATGTTGTGGATGGCCGTGCCCTGGCGCTCGGCGTAGCCGGCGGCGGCAAAGGCTGCCAGCGCCAGCTTGCACAGGCGCAGGCAGTCGGCCAGGTCGGGATTGTTGAAGGTCAGCGCGTTGTGGGCATTGCCCTGGCCCAGCAGGTCGCCGCTGGCCAACGCCAGGACCAGCGCACCCTCGGCCGCCGCCCGCGCCTCGGCC
>NZ_DASWYS010000067.1:0-7999 GCF_036404855.1 Roseateles sp. | reverse complement strand
TGCCAGTGAGTACGGCCAGTTCTACAGAAACCCTCTCCCCTGCCCCTCTCCCGCAAGCGGGCGAGGGGTTCAATCTAAGAAAGCAACTTGCGGATCGCCTCTTCGCTCACCGGGCTGATCACGCCGCGCTCGCAGACAATCGCATCGATCAGGTCCGCCGGCGTCACGTCGAACACCGGGTTGAAGGCGTCGTAGCCCAGCGGGGCCACCGGCTCGCCGCGGAACTCGGTGAGCTCGCGCGGGGTGCGCTCTTCGATGGGGATGGCCTGGCCGCTGGGGCAGGACAGGTCGAAGGTGCCGCTGGGGGCGGCGACCATGAACTTCACGCCGTGGCGCTTGGCGGCCACGGCCAGGGCGTAGGTGCCGATCTTGTTGGCGGTGTCGCCGTTGGCGGCGATGCGGTCGGCGCCGACGATGACCCAGTCGATCTTCTCGCGCGTCATCAGGTGGGCTACGGCGCCGTCGGCCACCAGCTTGGCGGGGATGCCTTCCTCGTGCAGTTCCCAGGCGGTCAGGCGGGCGCCCTGCAGCCAGGGGCGGGTCTCGGTGTTGTAGACCTGGGCCAGGTGGCCGGCGCTCCAGGCGCTGCGGATCACGCCCAGGGCGGTGCCGTGGCCGCCGGTGGCCAGGGCGCCGGTGTTGCAGTGGGTCACCACCTTGGCACCCTGCCCCAACAGCTCGGCGCCATAGGCGCCGATCTTGAGGTTCTGGGCCAGGTCTTCCTCGTGGATGTTGATGGCCTCCGCCAGCAGCGAGGCGGCGTCGGGCCGGCGGCGCCAGACCTCGCGCATGCGCTCCAGCGCCCAACGCAGGTTCACCGCGGTGGGGCGCGAGTCGGCCAGCACGCGGAAGGCCTGGTCGAAGGACTGCGGATCGCGGCTCACCGCCAGCACCAGGCCGTAGGCGGCGGCGATGCCGATGGCCGGCGCGCCGCGCACGGCCATGCCGTGGATGGCGCTGGCGACGTCCTCGGCGCTCTGGCAGTCGAGATAGGACAGTTCGTGCGGCAGCACGCGCTGGTCCAGCAGGCGCAGGACGGGTTCGGCCCAGACGATGGGAAGTACGGCACCGGACATCGGAAGGCTCCGCGGGCAAGGTAGAATGGGCGGCGATTCTACCCCCTTCCCATTGCGAGTCCGCTATGCAGACAGCCGACCTGCTGGTCTTTCCCCGCTGGCTGGTGACCGTCGAACCCGCCGGCACGGTGCTGGAGCATCATGCCCTGGTGGTGCGCGACGGCCGTATCGCCCAGATCCTGCCGGCCGCCGAGGCCCGTGCGATCCGGGCGGCCGAAGTCCTGGAGCTGCCGGCTCACGCCGTCATGCCCGGCCTGGTCAACATCCACACGCATTCGGCCATGACGCTGCTGCGCGGCATCGCCGACGACCTGCCGCTGATGGACTGGCTGCAGAACCATATCTGGCCGGCCGAGGGCGCTCATGCCAACCGCCAGTTCTGCGTGGACGGCCTGCGGCTGGCCTGCTGCGAGATGATCCGCGGCGGCACCACCAGCTTCAACGACATGTATTTCTTCCCGGACGCCAGCGCGCAGGTGGCGGCGGAGTCCGGCATGCGGGCCACGATCGGCCTGATCATGATCGACTTCCCCAGCGCCTGGGCCAGCGGACCGGACGAGTACCTGCACAAGGGCCTGGAGGTGCATGACTCGGTGCGCGGCAACCCGCTGCTGCGCACGGTGTTCGCGCCGCACGCGCCCTACACCGTGTCCGACAAACCGCTGCTGGAGGTTCGCAAGTACGCCACCGAGCTGGGCACCGGCATCCACATGCACGTGCACGAGACCGCGGGCGAAGTGGAGATGGCGCTGCAGGCCAGCGGCAAGCGCCCCTGGCAGCGACTCAAGGAACTGGAACTGCTGGGGCCGGACTTCATCGCCGTGCACATGACCCAGCTCACCGACCAGGAGATCGCCGAGGCCGCCGAGTTCGGCGTGCACGTGGCGCACTGCCCGGAGTCCAACCTCAAGCTGGCCAGCGGCTTCGCGCCGGTGGGCAAGCTGCTGGCGGCGGGCGTCAACGTGGCGCTGGGCACCGACGGCGCCGCCAGCAACAATGACCTGGACCTGCTGGGCGAGCTGCGCACCGCGGCGCTGCTGGCCAAGGCCGTGTCCGGCGACGCGCGCACCCTGCCCGCGGCGCAGGCCCTGCACATGGCGACGCTGGGCGGCGCCCGGGCGATGGGCATCGACGGCGTTACCGGCTCGCTGGTGCCGGGCAAGTCCGCCGACTTCATCGCGGTGGACCTGTCGGCCGCGGCGACGCAGCCGGTCTACAACGTGCAGTCGCAGCTGGCCTATGCCGCCGGCCGCGACCAGGTCACCCATAGTTACGTCGCCGGCCGCGCCCTGATGCGCGAGCGGCAGCTGCTGGCGCTGGACGAGGCGGCCATCATCGCCCGCGCGCAGGAATGGAGACAGAAGATCAAGCCATGAACACGAACGTCGACAAGCGCGAAATCGCCAACTTCGACCGGCTGGCCTCGCGCTGGTGGGACCCGCGCGGCGAGATGGGCGCGCTGCACCACATCAACCCGCCGCGGCTGCGCTACATCGAAGCCTGCGCCGGCGGCCTCAAGGGCAAGCGCGCGCTCGACGTGGGCTGCGGCGGCGGCCTGCTGACCGAGGGCCTGGCCAAGGCCGGCGCCGACACCCTGGGCATCGACATGGCCGAGGAGGCGCTGGAAGTGGCGCGCCTGCATGGCCTGGAGTCCGGCGTGAAGGCGGAATACCGTCACATCCCCGCCGAGGAGCTGGCGCGCGAGATGCCGGGCAGCTTCGACCTGGTCTGCTGCATGGAGATGCTGGAGCACGTGCCCTCGCCGGAATCGGTGATCGCGGCCTGCGCGCGCCTGGCCAAGCCCGGCGGCACGCTGGTGTTCTCCACCATCAACCGCAATCCCAAGTCCTTCGCGCTGGCCATCGTCGGCGCGGAGTACCTGCTGAACCTGGTGCCGCGCGGCACGCACGACTACGCCAAGTTCATCCGCCCCTCGGAGCTGGATTCCTGGGCGCGCGCCGCAGGCCTGGAGACGCGCGAGATCAAGGGCATGCGCTACAACCCGCTGCTCAAGAGCGCGACGATGGGCAACGACATCGACGTCAACTACTTCATGTATTGCGTGAAACCGGGAATCGGGAATTGAGAATCGGGAATCGTTAAAGACATGTCTTCTACCATTCCCGATTCCCGGTTCCCGATTCCCGGGCCCATCAGGGCCTTCCTGTTCGACCTCGACGGCACGCTCGTCGATACCGCGGCTGATCTCGGCCACGCCGCCAATTTCGTCCGCGGCTCGCTGGGCCTGGCACCGCTGCCGCTGGCGGACTACCGCCCGGTGGCGTCGGCCGGCGCGCGCGGCCTGTTGGGCAAGGCCCTGGGCATCGCGGCCGACCATGTGGACTTCCCGAAACACCGGGATGCGTTCCTGGAGTACTACCGCGCCAACCTGAGCCACGAGTCGCGCCTGTTCCCGGAGATGGACGAGGCGCTGCGCGAGATGGAGCGCCAGGGCGTGCTGTGGGGCGTGGTGACCAACAAGCCGTCCTGGCTGACCCGGCCGCTGATGGCCGAACTAGGCCTGGATAGCCGCTCCGCCGTGACGATCAGCGCCGACGAGGTGGCCAAGCCGAAGCCGGCCCCGGATTCGATCCACAAGGCCTGCGAGATCCTGGGCCTGGCGGCGGCCGACTGCGTCTACGTAGGCGACGACCGGCGCGACATCGACGCCGGCCGGGCGGCCGGCATGCGGACGATCGCCGCCGATTGGGGGTATCTTGGCGAAGGCGGCCCGATCCAGGGCTGGGGGGCGGACGCGATCCTGCGCACGCCGGGAGAACTGACTCGCTGGCTATGAATACTGCGCAGAATCGACCGCTGGGACAGGACAGGCGCCTCGAGGGCCTGAACGCCGCCGCCAGCCTGCTGCGCAGCAAGACCAACCGCTATGCCTGGTACGGCCTGGGTATCGCCCTGCTGGCCATCATCGCCGCGACGCTGCTGGCGGCCCGCGCCGCCTACGGCGACATCGACGGGGACAAGCTGCTGCGGATCCACGGCGAGAACCCGGCGCTGTGGCTGCTGGACGCCATGCCGTTGATCTTCCTGGTCTGGGGCCAGTACATCGGCAACGTGCTGTCCTACCAGGCGGGCGCCCTGCTGCTGGACGAGACCGCGGCGCTGCGCGAGCAGACCACGATCCTGCAGCACGAGCTGGAACGCTCGCCGGTGGAAGGCCACACCCTGGGCCTGCCCAACCGGCATTCCTTCATCAGCCTGATCGGCCGCGCGCTGACGCGGCGCCGGGTGCATGGCATGCCGGTGGCGGTGATGACGCTGGCCAGCGAGCAATACCACGAGACGGAGCAGTCGCAGGGACGCGATGCCTCGTATGCGCTGATCAACCAGCTCACCGAGCGCCTCAAGAGCGTACTCGGCGAGAACGACGTGCTGGCGCATTTCGGCCACGACGATTTCGGCATCCTGTTGCCGCAGGTCAGCGACGAGGCCGAGGCGCGGCGCTTCGCCAGCCGCCTGCAGTTCGCCCTCGACACGCCAGTGAGCGTCGGGCGCCAGAGCCTGGGGCTGCGCGTCAGCGTAGGTATCGCCCTGGCGCCGGAGCACGGCGAGGACGCCGAGACGCTGATCCGCCACGCCGAGATCGCCAAGTACGCCGCCGCCGGCGACCAGCGCGACTACCGGGTCTATGAACCGGACCTGGACGACGCCCGCAGTGCCCGCCCGCGCCGCATTGCCGAACTGCATGCCGCGCTCTACAACGACGGCCTGGCCGACGACTACATGCTGCAGCAGCCGCTGCAGGCAGAGCTGCCGCCGCGCCTGCGGCTGGTGCCCTACTGGACCCATCCGCGCCAGGGCCGGCTGGAGGAAGCCGAGTTCCTCAACCTGCCGGATCGCCTGAGCCTGGTGCATTCGCTGACGCTGTGGCAGTTCCGCGAGGGCTTGGCGCGTCTGGCGCAGTGGCGTGGCATGGGCCGGCCCGGTCTTGGCCTGGTGGTGCGGATTCCCGATGCGGCGCTGCGCCAGCTGGCGCTGGCCGACATGGTGACGCGCCTGCTCGGCTCGCACGACCTGCCGTCCACGGCACTGACACTGGAAGTGACCGAAGCCGCGCTCGTGGAAGGCGGTGCCCATGCCCGCAGCCAGCTGGTGAGCCTGCGCGGTGCCGGCGTGGGCTTCTGCGTTACCGGCGCCGGCCAGCCGGGCAGCTCGGCCATGACCTCGCTGTATTTCCCGGTGAACGAGGTGCGCCTGTCGCCGCTGCCGCTACAGCGCGCGCTGACCGAAGCACCGATGCGCGAGGCCTTCGACGCGCTGCTGAACGTTCTGCGACACCTGCGCCAGGGCATCACCCTGGGCAACCTCGACAATGCCGAAATGCTGGCGCTGGCCAGGACCCGCGAGGTCGCCTATCTCGAGGGCCAGGCGGTGCGCGCGCGCATGCGTCCCGAGGATGTCGAACGCTGGCTCGGCGAAGCCTGATCCTTTCTCTTCTTACATCCCACAACGATTCTTCGATGCTGCCTGAAAACTACCAGCCCGCCGCGGGCCTGCTGCAAGACCGCGTCATCCTCGTCACCGGCGCCGGCGAAGGCCTGGGCAAGGCCGCTGCCCTGGCGTTTGCGCGCCACGGCGCCACCGTGGTGCTGCTGGGACGCACGGTGAAGAAGCTGGAAGCGACCTACGACGCGATCGAGAAGGCCGGCGGCCCTGCCCCGGCGATCTATCCGATGAACCTGGGCGGCGCCAACTGGAACGACCACGGCGAGCTCGCCAACACGCTGGGCCGCGAGTTCGGCCGGCTCGACGGCGTGCTGCACTGCGCCGTCCACTTCAAGGCCTTTGCGCGCCTGCAGGACGTGGAGCCGCGCGAGTGGATCGAGAACCTGCAGGTGAACCTCACCGCCGCCTTCGCCATCACCAGCCAGTGCCTGCCGCTGCTGGAGAAGAGCCCGGACGCGTCGGTGGTGTTCTGCAGCGACCGTGGCGGACGCGAGGCCCGGCCCTTCCACGCGGCGTATGGCGTGGCCAAGGCCGGCCTGGAGAATCTCTCGCAGGTGTGGGCGCTGGAAACGGCGGATCGCCCGCAACTGCGTTTCAACACCTTCTGCCCGCCGCCGCTGCGCACCGGGCTGCGCCAGAAGGGCTACCCGGGCGAGGTGCTGGACAGCCTGCCGCTGCCGGACAGCGTGACCCCGCAGCTGCTGTGGCTGATGGGGCCGGACAGCCGCGGGCAGAGCGGCAAGGCTTTCTAGAATTCCTTTATGTGGGAGCGACGCTAACCGCGATCTCGTCCTTCAGAAGATCGCGGCTAGCGTCGCTCCCACAACAGCAGACAGCTGGACTCAGCGCTTGCGCTTCTTCGGCGCCGGCTTCCGGGCGCCGCCACCTGCCGGCCCGCGCGATGACGGCTGCGCCGCCCAGGACTGCTTCTTCTTGTTCTCAAGCCGCGACAGCTTCTTGGCCCGAAAAGGCACCTCGGTGTCGTCGTCCTCGTCGATAAGGCGTTTGCGCTCGGACTTGCCTGGCTTGGCCACCACGGCCTCTGCCTCCAGGCCGACAGCCGACATCAGTGCCAGCAGTTCTTCCTGAGTAGCCTCGCGATAGCCGCCGCTGCGAATGCCGCGGCCCAGTTCCAACGGGCCGTAGCTGACGCGGATCAGGCGGCTGACCTGCAGCTTCTGTGATTCGAACAGACGCCGCACCTCACGATTGCGGCCCTCGCGCAGCATCACCTCGTACCACTGGTTGGCACTGTGGCCGTCTTCGTTGACGCCGGGAGCGATGGATTCGAAACGCGCTTCGCCGTCATCCAGCATCACGCCGGTGCGCAGTCGCTGCAAGACATCGGGGGTGATCTCGCCCAGCACGCGCACCGCGTAACGCCGCGGCACCTCGAAGCTGGGATGGGTCAGGCGCCGCGCCAGCTCACCATGGTTGGTCAGCAGCAGCAGGCCGGAGGTGTTGATGTCGAGGCGGCCCACGGCGATCCAGCGGCCGCTGTCCAGCTTGGGCAGCTTGCGGAATACCGTGCGGCGCCCTTCCGGGTCGTCGCGCGTCACCATCTCGCCGGCTTGCTTCTTGAACAGCAGCACGCGCGGAGGCTCCACGTTGGCCGACAGGCGCAGCGGCTTGCCGTCGAGCGTAATGCGGTCGGCCGGCGACACGGCCTGGCCGGCGCGGGCCGGCTGGCCGTTCACCTGAATGCGGCCCTCGGCGATCATCGACTCGATCTCGCGACGCGAGGCGACGCCGGCAGTGGCCAGGGCCTTCTGGATACGCTCGCCCGCGCCCGGGGCCGAGGGCGCTGCAGCTGTAGTCGTAGCCGCCGAGCGAATGGGCGCGCCGTCAGCAGCGCGTGGGGCCGGCTTCGGGGCCGGACGCGGAGACCGCACAGGAGGTCGGGACGACGAGGGCTTCGAGAACGACGACTTCGAAGCAGGACGTGCCGAGGACGGCCGCGACGAGGATCGCGACGCGGGCTTCTCCGAAGACCGGGAATCCGAACTCCGCGACGAAGGCTTGGAGAACGACGAGGAGGTCCTCGACGACGGCTTGCGGGGTGCTCTGGGAGGCTTCTTCAAGGGAGTTTCGTCTCGTCGGAGGCTTCGTTGGGCGGCTCATCGCCTGGCGCGTCCGGCTCGTCGGCTGCCGACGCTGCGTTCTCTTCGGCATCAGGCTCGATCAGCGTGTCCTCTTCGCCGGGCGCTTCTTCCACGACGACTTCCTCCGCCGCAGCTTCTTCGCTTGCGGGTTCGGTAGCGATGGCTTCCGGCTCCGCAGCCAGCTCGCCCTCTTCGCCCTCCGGCACGGGCAGCGCCGCGGTGGCGCCCGGCAGGCCTTCGCCCAGGCGCGACAGTGCGGCTTCGAGCTGCGCGGGATCCTTGATCTCGGGCAGCGACGGCAGGTCGTCCAGCGACTTGATGTTGAGGTCGTCCAGCATCTGGTGCGTGGTGCCGAAC
>NZ_DASWYS010000066.1:0-3760 GCF_036404855.1 Roseateles sp. | reverse complement strand
GCCGGGCACGGAGCGGGCGGCGCACCTGGCCGAGCTGCAGGTGCCCTTGCTGTTCCTGCAGGGCACACGCGACGAGTTGGCCCGCCTGGACCTGCTGCAGGGCGTCGTGCGAGCCCTGGGCGATGGCGCCACGCTGCACATCGAGGATGACGCCGACCACGCCTTCCATGTGAGGGCGCGCAGCGGACGCCGCGACGCCCAGGTGGTGCAGGCGCTGGCCGCTGCGATGGCGGCATGGTTCGAGCGGGCTTCCTAAAATCACGCCAATGACTGTCCACGCCGCTCCCATCGTCTGCATCGGCGGCCTCAATGTCGACCGCAAGCTCAAGCTGCTGGCGCACTCGCTGCGCGGGTCGTCCAACCCGTGCGAATCCCATGAGACCCCCGGCGGCGTCGTCCGCAACGTGGCCGAGAACCTGGCACGCCTGGGCCTGCCGGTGGCCTTGGTGGCCGCCGTCGGCGACGACGCGAGCGGGCAAATGCTGCTGAAGCAGGCCGAAGCCGTCGGCATCGACCTGCGCGCCATCATCCGGCTGCGCCGCCATGCCAGTGACAGCTACACGGCCGTGCTCGCGCCCGACGGCAGCCTGGAACTGGGCCTTGCTGCCATGCCGCTGGTGGAGAGCCTCAACCCATGGGCGCTCGGCGCCAGCAAGGCATTGCGCGCCGGCGCGGCGCTGATCGTCGCCGACGGCAACCTGCCCACGGACGCCTGGCCGCTGCTGCTCGGCGAGGCGCGCGCCAGCGGCGTGCCGCTCGTCTGCGTGGCAGTGTCCGAGGCCAAGATGGAGCGCCTGCCGGAGCAGTTGGCCGGCCTGCACCTGCTGATCCTGAATGCTGGCGAACTGGCCTGCGTGGCGCCCGAGCCGCTGGACGCCTTCGCCGCCCTGCACGCGCGTGGCGTGGCCCGCGTCCTCGTCACCAAGGGCGCCGAGGGCCTGCTGCTCAGCGAGCCCGACCGCGCGCCGCGCCACTGGCCGGCGCCCGACGTGCGCGTCGTCGACGTGACTGGCGCCGGCGATGCGCTGTCGGCCGGCGTTTGCGCCGCGCTGCTGCGCGATGCGGCTGACTTCGACGCCGCCGCCCGCCTGGGCCTGGACCTCGCTGCGCTGACGCTGCAGACCGAGGACAGCGTCCATCCCGAACTGACCTCCGACTTTTTGCTGAAGCGATGAACGAACTGATCCAACTCTCGCCCGAAGTGGCCTCCGCCCGTGAACTGGGCCGCCCTATCGTCGCCCTCGAATCGACCATCATTGCCCACGGCATGCCCTGGCCGCAGAACCTGGAGACGGCGCGCCAGGTCGAGGACGTGATCCGCATCGAGGGGGCCGTGCCGGCCACCATCGCCGTGATCGGCGGTCGCATCCGCGTCGGCCTGACCGACGCCGAGCTGCAGCAGCTCGCCCAGGCGCCGGACGCGATGAAGCTCAGCCGTCGCGACCTGCCCTACGCCATCGCGACGGGCCGCCTGGGTGCGACGACGGTGGCTGCGACCATGATCTGCGCCCATCTGGCCGACATCCAGGTCTTCGTCACCGGCGGCATCGGGGGCGTGCATCGCGGAGGCGCCGAGAGCTTCGACATCTCGGCCGACCTGCAGGAACTGGCGCGCACGCCGGTGGCCGTGGTCTGCGCCGGTGCCAAGTCCATCCTCGACCTGGGCCTGACGCTGGAATACCTGGAGACCCACGGCGTGCCGGTGCTGTCCGTCGGGCAGGACAACTTCGCGGCCTTCTTCACGCCCGACAGTGGCCTCAAGGCCGATTTCCGCATGGATGACGCGGCGACTCAGGCGCGCTTCATCCGTGCCAAGTGGGCCCTGGGCCTGGGCGGCGGCGTGGTCGTCAGCAATCCGGTGCCAGCCGGCGAGGCGATGCCGCGCGAGGAGATCGACGCCATCACGGCGCAAGCCCTGGCCGAGGCGCAAGCGCAGGGCATCGTCGGCAAGGCCATCACGCCGTTCCTGCTGGGCCGCATCAAGGCATTGACCGGGGGGCGCAGCCTGTCCACCAACATCGCTCTCGTGAAGAACAACGCGGTGGCGGGCGCACGGCTGGCGCGCGCGCTGCAGGCCTGAGAGAAAAAGCACGGCTGGGTCACTGCCAGAAACCTGCCCTTAAAACTGCCCGGTTAAGCTGGTCTGTTTTTTCGGTCAATCCCTATTACTTTTGGCAGCCCCAGCCTCATGCGTTCGACCCCCCATCTGATGATCTACTGCGGTCTGGCCATCGTGGCCCTGAGCGGCTGCGGGCGCAAGGCCGATGCTGACGGCTCGGCGGCGTCCTCCGGCGCGTCGGCCCCGGCCGCCGCGGCGAGCGCGCCGCCGGCGCAGAACGTCGGCGTCGTCAAGGTCAAACAGGCTGACGTGCCGATCACCGTAGAAGCCAGCGGCACGGTCACCGCGCTGCAGAGCGTGGACCTGCGCGCGCAGACCACCAGCACGGTGGCTCAGGTGCTGGTCAAGGACGGCCAGAACTTGAGGAAGGGCGAGTTGCTGTTTCGCTTCGACGATCGCGCCGATCGCGCTGCGTTGGACAAGGCCCGCGCCCAGCTCGCCCGCGACCGCGCCGCCCAGGCCGACCTGGAACGCCAGCTCAACCGCGCCAAGGAGCTGAAGGCGCAGAACTTCATCGCCCAGAACGCAGTCGACACGGCGCAGGCCAACTTCGATGCCGGCCAGGCCCTGATCCGCAGCGACGAGGCGGCCGTCCAGGCCGCCCAGGTGACCGTGGGCTACAACGAGCTGCGCGCCCCCATCAGCGGCCGCGCCGGGATCGTCAACGTCTTCCCCGGCAGCCTGGTGCAGGCGAACGCGACGGCAGCACCGCTGGTCAACATCGCGCAGCTGGACCCCATCGCCGTCAGCTTCACGGTGCCGGAGACGCAGCTTGGCTCGCTGCTGAGCGCCACGCGTGCGGGCGAGCTGGACGTCGAGGCCATCGTGCCCAGCTCGGCTCGCGGCACGGCGCCCATCAAGGGCCGCGTTACGGCGGTGGACAACCTCGTCGACGCCACCACCGGGACCATCAAGGTCAAGGCCGAATTCGACAACAAGACCCAGACGCTTTGGCCGGGCCAGTACCTGCGCGTGCGCGTCACGCTGCGCACGCTCAAGGGCGTGACCGTGGTGCCGCAGGCCGCCATCATCATGCGCGGCAACGAGCGCTCGGTGTACGTCGTCGGCCCTGACAACACGGCCAAGCTCGTGCCGGTGCAGTTGCGCCAGGCCATGGGTGAGCAGGCCGTCGTCGAGGGCCTGGAGGCGACGGCCCAGGTCGTCATGGAGGGCAAGCAGAACCTGCGCCCGGGAACGCCGTTGCGCATCCAGCCCAGCGGCGGCGCGGGCGCGGCACCGGCAGCTTCGGGCGCCGGAAAATGAGGTTGACCGAAGTCTTCATCCGGCGGCCGGTCATGACCGTGCTGCTGAACCTGTCGTTGGTCATCGCGGGTCTGGCGGCCTGGAGCAAGATCCCGGTCGCGGCGCTGCCGTCCTACAACACGCCCATCATCAACGTCGGTGCCTCGCTCCCCGGGGCGTCGCCCGAGACCATGGCCTCATCGGTGGCGCTGCCGCTGGAGAAGCAGTTCTCCACCATCGCCGGCCTGCAGACCATCTCGTCGACCAACACGCTGGGCAACACGTCGCTGACGCTGGAGTTCGACCCCTCGCGCAACATCGACGCCGCAGCCGTGGACGTGCAGGCGGCGCTGTTCCGCTCGCTGCGTGCGCTGCCCGCCGAGATGACCTCGCCGCCCA
>NZ_DASWYS010000065.1:0-13016 GCF_036404855.1 Roseateles sp. | reverse complement strand
AAACCGCCAGCCGCGACGAGCTGCAGGCCCTGCAGCTCGAGCGCCTGCGCTGGAGCCTGCAGCACGCCTACGACAACGTGCCGCACTACAAAGCCAAGTTCGACGAGAAAGGCGTTCATCCGTCCGAACTGAAGACATTGGCCGACTTGGCCAAGTTCCCGTTCTCGACGAAGCACGACCTTCGCGCGAACTACCCCTTCGGCCTGTTCGCGATGCCCCGCGAGAAGCTGGCCCGCATCCATGCGTCGTCCGGCACCACGGGCAAGCCCACGGTGGTGGGCTACACGCTGAAGGACATCGACACCTGGGCCAACCTCGTCGCGCGTTCCATCCGTGCCGCTGGCGGCCGCGCAGGAGATCTCGTGCACGTGGCCTATGGCTACGGCCTTTTCACCGGCGGCCTGGGCGCGCACTACGGCGCCGAGCGGCTGGGCTGCACGGTCATCCCCATGAGCGGTGGCCAGACCGAGAAGCAGGTGCAACTGATCACGGACTTCAAGCCTGACATCATCATGGTCACGCCCAGCTACATGCAGGTGTTGATCGAGGAGTTCGCCCGCCAGGGGCTGGATGCGCGCGAGTCATCGCTGAAGGTGGGCATCTTCGGTGCCGAACCCTGGACCGAAGCCATGCGCAACGAGATCGAGGCTGGCGCCGGCATCGACGCGGTCGACATCTACGGACTTTCGGAGGTGATGGGTCCGGGTGTGGCCAGCGAATGCGTGGAGAGCAAGGACGGCCCGGCCATCTGGGAAGACCATTTCTACCCCGAGATCATCGACCCCGACACCGGCGAGGTGCTCCCCGACGGCGCCGAGGGCGAGCTGGTCTTCACGTCGCTGACCAAGGAAGCGATGCCCGTCATCCGCTACCGCACCCGTGACCTGACGCGCCTGCTGCCGCCCACGTCGCGGAGCATGCGCCGCATGGGCAAGATCGTCGGTCGCAGCGATGACATGCTCATCATTCGCGGCGTCAACCTGTTCCCCACGCAAGTGGAGGAACTGGTGCTCCAGGAGAAGGGCCTGGGTGGTCAGTACCAGCTCGTTGTCACGCGCGACGGTCACCTGGACGAACTGCTCATCCGCTGCGAGCTGGCGCTTGGTGCCGCCGACGATGGTATCGGTCGCCGTCTGGCCGAACGCATCAAGAACCTGATCGGCGTGACGGCGAGCATCCGGGTCGAGCCGAACAACTCCATCGAACGCACGCTGGTCGGCAAGGCCCGCCGTGTTGTGGACCAACGCAAGAAGTAAGGAACCCTGCCATGTACACCCAAGCCATGGATCTGATGGCGCGGGAAGCCAAGCCCAAGGTCGTCAAGAGCGCCGAGGAACTGGCCCGCGAGCAAGCCTTCGAAGCCCGCATCGATGCTGGTGACTTCATCGAGGCCAAGGACTGGATGCCCGAGCACTACCGCAAGACGCTGGTGCGCCAGATCAGCCAGCACGCGCACAGCGAGATCGTCGGCATGCTGCCCGAGGGCAACTGGATCACGCGCGCGCCCACGCTGAAGCGCAAGGCGATTCTGCTGGCCAAGGTGCAGGACGAGGGCGGTCACGGCCTCTATCTCTACGCCGCGGCCGAGACGCTGGGTACCAGCCGCGACGAGATGACGGATGCGCTGCTGTCCGGCAAGGCCAAGTACAGCTCCATCTTCAACTACCCCACGCTGACCTGGGCCGACATCGGCGTCATCGGCTGGCTGGTGGACGGTGCGGCCATCATGAACCAGGTGCCACTGTGCCGCTGCTCCTATGCGCCCTATGCGCGGGCCATGATCCGCGTCTGCCGCGAGGAGAGCTTCCACCAGCGTCAGGGCTACGAGAGCCTGCTGGTGATGATGCAGAAGGGCACGGACCAGCAGAAGGCCATGGTGCAGGACGCCGTGAACCGCTGGTGGTGGCCGTCGCTGATGATGTTCGGCCCGGCCGACAAGGATTCGCCCAACTCCGAGCAGAGCATCCGCTGGGGCATCAAGCGTGTCACCAACGACCAGCTGCGCCAGAAGTTCGTCGATGCGACCATCCCGCAGGCGGAGATCCTCGGTGTGACGGTGCCGGACCCGGCGCTGAAGTGGAACGCCGAGCGTGACAGCTATGACTTCGGCGACATCGATTGGAGCGAGTTCTGGCGTGTGGTGGGCGGCGAAGGTCCCTGCAACCGCGAGCGCCTGGCCGCCCGCAATAAGGCGTGGGATGAGGGTGCCTGGGTGCGCGACGCGGCCCTGGCCCATGCACGCAAGCAAGCCACGAAGGCGCAGGCCGCCTGAAGGATCACGACATGAGCAACACGCAAAACGAATGGCCGCTGTGGGAAGTCTTCGTCCGCAGCAAGGCGGGCCTGGACCACAAGCACTGCGGCAGCCTGCATGCGGCCGATTCGGCCATGGCCGTGCAGATGGCGCGCGACGTCTACACCCGTCGCCAGGAAGGCACCAGCATCTGGGTCGTGCGCTCGGAGCAGATCGTCGCCAGCGATCCGGCCGAAAAGGGAAGCCTGTTCGAGCCGGCCGACGACAAGGTCTATCGCCATCCGACGTTCTATGAACTGCCGGACGAACTGAACCACATGTGATCGTCATGGACGCCAAGACCACTTACGTCCTGCGCCTTGCGGACACCTGCCTCATCCACAGCCAGCGGCTGTCCGAATGGTCCGGCCACGCGCCCGTGCTGGAGGAGGATCTGGCGCTGTCCAACATCGCGCTGGACCTGCTGGGCCAGGCCCGCGCGCTGTTGACGCACGCGGGCCAGCTCGAAGGCGCCGGTCGAGACGAAGACCAGCTCGCCTTCCTGCGCGAGGAGCGCGATTACCTCAACATCGTCCTGGTCGAGCTGCCCAATGCAGCGGCCAGCCCCAGCGATGGCGCGGGCGGGCGCGACTTTGCGCTGACGACGCTGCGCAACGCTGCCCTTTCGATCTGGCTGGAACTGCTCTATGAGCGCTTGCAGGGCAGCGTGGACGGCGAACTGGCCGGCATCGCTGCCAAGTCGCTGAAGGAAGTTCGCTATCACCGCCAGCATGCCTCGGATTGGGTGGTGCGGCTGGGTGACGGCACGGACGAATCTCGTGCACGCATGCAGGCCGCGCTGGCCGTGCTGTGGCCTTACTTCAACGAGCTGTTTGCCTCAGACGGCGTGGACGGCGTCGGCCCGGCCTGGAAGGACCTGGAGCCCGAATGGCGCGCCCGCTGGGGCACACTGATGCAGGAGGCCACGCTTTCGCTGCCGCGTGACAGCGCGATGCAGCCGCGCGGCATCGACGGCATTCACAGCGAGCACATGGGGCACATGCTGGGCACCATGCAGTTCCTGCAGCGCACCTACCCCGGAGGCGTGTGGTGAACCTCGTGGACCTGGCCGCCGCTCGCGAGCGCCTGGCCGCCGTGCCCGACCCCGAGATCCCGGCGATCAGCCTGGTGGAGCTGGGCATCGTGCGTGATCTGCGCGAGACCGACGCGGGTCTGGAAGTGGTGCTGACGCCTACTTACAGCGGCTGCCCGGCTACCGAGCTGATCGCCGATGACGTGCGCGCGGCGCTGGCCGAGTTCGGCGACGTGACTGTCACGATGCAGCGCACGCCGGCCTGGACGACGGACTGGATCACGCCCGAGGGCCGCGAGAAGCTGCAGCACTACGGCATCGTGCCGCCGCAGTGCAGCGCCGATCAGGCCATCCGCATCGTGCCGAGATTGCGGTGCCCGCGCTGCGACGGCGCCAAGACGGAACAACTCTCCCGCTTCGGCTCCACCGCGTGCAAATCGACGTGGCGCTGCATCGAATGCGGCGAGCCTTTCGAATACTTCAAGCCGATCTGACCCGACGATGGCTCTGCACTTCCACCCCCTGCGCGTGACCTCGGTCGAGCGCGACACCGACGATGCGATGGTCGTCGGCTTCGAGGCGCCTGCCGAGGGCTTCGGCTTCGAGCCCGGCCAGTACCTGACGCTGCGCGCCAGCGTCGGGGGCAAGGAGCTGCGCCGCAGCTACTCCATCTGTTCCGACCGCCGCCTGCAGGTCGGCATCCGCCGCGTCGACGGTGGCGCCTTCTCCACCTGGGTGCATGAGCAGCTCAAGGCTGGCGACGTCATCGAGTCCTACCCGCCGCAGGGGCGCTTCGTGCTGCCGGCGGCCCGAGGCGAAGGCCGGCATGTGCTCTTCATCGCCGGTGGCTCGGGCATCACGCCCATCATCGCGCTGCTGACGGCGCTGCTGGAGCGCGAGCCCAGCGCCCGCGCGACGCTGATCTATGCCAACCGCCGCACCGCGTCGACGATGTTCAAGGAAGAACTCGAAGACTTGAAGAACCGTTTCATGACGCGGCTGTCGCTGCACCTGGTCTTCAGCCGCGAGGTCGTGGACGCGCCGCTGTACGGCGGTCGTCTGGATGCCGGCAAGCTCAGCGTCTTTCTGTCCGGTCCGGTGCCGGCCGCCAGCGTGGACGAGGTGTTTGTCTGCGGGCCCTTCGAGATGAACGACCAGGCCGAGGCTGCACTGCGCGGCGCGGGTGTGCCGGCCGAGCGCATCCATGTCGAGCGTTTCGGCACGCCGGAGACGTTGAGCGGCCGGCCGGTGCCGCACGAGGTCAAGCCCGGCGACGCACCCCAGGCGCGCGTGACCGTCATCCGCGACGGCTTGTCGCGGGAGATCGAGTTCCATGCCAGTGACCCCAGCCTGCTGGATGCCGCTGCACGTGAAGGCATGGACGTGCCGTTCTCGTGCAAGAGCGGCGTCTGCTCCACCTGTCGCTGCAAGCTTGTCGAGGGCGAGGTGCGCATGGACAAGAACTTCGCGCTGGACAAGGACGAAGTCGCGGCCGGCTTCATCCTGAGCTGCCAGGCCCACCCGCTGACCGAGCGTGTGGTGATCAGCTTCGATGAACGCTGAAACAATGCGCCCCTCGTCCAAGGACTACCTTGGCCGGTCCCCCGAGGGGACGGCGACGCTTGCGGCATTGAGCCGCAGGCGCTTCGTCAGCGCGGGGCGGCCTGGGTGCGGCCCGGCGCCCGGCCCGCATTGATCGACTGAAATGGCCAGAAAACGCGCCCCCGGATTTGAAGCCCAACGCGAAGACATCCTCGCTGCTGCCGCCCGGCTGTTCGCCGAGCAGGGCTTCAGCGCCACGTCCATGAACCAGGTCGCCGAGGCCTGTGGAGTGGCGAAGCCAACGCTGTACCACTACTTCCAGGACAAACAGGAGCTGCTGGCGCAGATCTGCGACAGCCACGTCCATGCGCTGCTGACGCTGGTGGACGAGGTCAAGGCGCGCCAGTTGGAGCCCGATGCGCACCTCCGCGCGCTGATCGAGCGCTTCACGCGAGCCTACGCCGATGCCCAGGCCCAGCACCGCGTCCTGACCAGCGAGATCAAGTTCCTGGTCGACGCCGAGCGCGAACGCCTGCTGGACGTGGAGCGGCGCGTCGTGGGCGAGTTCGCCACGGCCCTGTGCCGCGTCAGGCCCGAGTTGCGCGATGCCAAACTGCACAAGCCGTTGACCATGCTGCTTTTTGGCATGATCAACTGGACCTTCACTTGGCTGCGTCCCGATGGCGAGTTGTCGCACGAGTCGCTCGCAGCCCTGGTCAGTGACCTGTTCTTCGGCGGTCTCGGCGCAGTGCAACTGCGCCAGCCCGCCCTCATTCAATAACCCACCGAGGAGACGACCCCCATGAAGCAATTCAAGCAACTCGCCCTGGCCCTGGCCGCCACGTTGAGCCTGGCCGCCCAAGCCGACATCAATGTCGGCGTCACGGTCTCGGCCACCGGTCCAGCAGCCTCTCTGGGCATTCCGGAGAAGAACACCATTGCGCTGATGCCGACGACCATCGCCGGCCAGAAGGTCAACTACATCGTGCTGGACGACGCCTCCGACACGACCACGGCGGTCGCCAACACGCGCAAGTTCATCACCGAGAACAAGGTCGACATCGTCATCGGCTCCACCGTCACGCCCAACTCGCTGGCAATGATCGACGCAGTGTCCGAGTCCGGCACGCCCATGATCTCCATGGCCGCATCGGCTCGCATCGTCGAGCCCATGGACGCGAAGAAGAAGTGGGTCTTCAAGACGCCGCAGAACGACATCATGATGACGCTGGCCATCATGACCCACATGGCCGACAACGGCGCCAAGACAGTGGGCTTCATCGGCTTTGCCGACGCCTACGGTGAAGGCTGGTGGGGCGAGTTCCAGAAGATCGCTGCGACCAAGAAGCTCAACATCGTCGCCAGCGAGCGCTACAACCGCACGGACACGTCGGTCACTGGCCAGGTGCTCAAGCTCGTCGCCGCCCGGCCTGACGCCATCCTGATCGCCGGCTCCGGCACGCCCGCCGCGCTGCCGCAGAAGGCTTTGAAGGAGCGCGGCTACGCCGGCAAGATCTACCAGACGCATGGCGTCGCCAACAACGATTTCCTGCGCGTGGGCGGCAAGGATGTTGAAGGCACGTTGCTGCCGTCCGGTCCGGTCCTGGTGGCCTCGCAGCTGCCCGCCGACCATCCGGTGAAGAAGAGCGCGATGGACTACATCACCAAGTACGAGGCCGCCAACGGCAAGGGCTCCGTGTCCACCTTCGGCGGCCACGCCTGGGACGCCGGACTGCTGCTCGCCGCCGCCGCGCCCGAGGCGCTGAAGAAGGCCCAGCCAGGTACGCCCGCCTTCCGCGCCGCGCTGCGCGACGCGCTGGAGAACGTGAAGAACGTCGCCGGCGCGCACGGCGTGTTCAACATGTCCCCGCAGGACCACCTGGGCCTGGACCAGCGCGCCCGCGTGATGGTGACGATCGAGAACGGCGCCTGGAAGTTGATCAAGTAACACCCCCCGTCGCGCTTTGCGCGTCCCCTGAATTGGGGGCGGCTGCCAGTGGACCGGCCAGGCCGGCTCCACGGCGGTCGCTGGATGAACGGCTGACGCTGCGCGCGGCCTTGAGGACAGAGAGATGGCAGTTCCCACACTTCAGAGCTTTATCGCCGGCCGCTGGGTCGGCGAGCGCGCAGCCAAGCCGCTCGCGAGCGCAATCAACGGCCGCGTCGTCGCCAACACGCACGAGGAGGGGCTGGACTTCGCCGAAGCCATGACGTATGCGCGCGGCACGGCGCTACCCGGCCTGCTGCGCACGCACTTCCAGGATCGGGCTCGCGTGCTGAAGGCGCTGGCGAATTACCTGATGGAACGCAAGGAAGTCCTGTACGCGATCAGTGCCCACACCGGCTCGACGCGCAGCGACTCCTGGATCGACATCGAGGGCGGCATCGGGACGCTGTTCGCGTACGCCTCCATCGGTGGCAAGGACCTGCCCAGCAGCAACGTGCTGCACGAAGGCCCGCCCATGCGGCTGGGACCCAACAACCACTTCATCGGCAGCCACGTGCTGGTGCCCAAGCGCGGCGTGGCGCTGCACATCAACGCGTTCAACTTCCCGATGTGGGGGATGCTTGAGAAGTTCGCGCCCAGCTTCCTGGCGGGCATGCCATGCCTGGTCAAGCCCGCAACGGCGACCAGCTATGTCGCCGAGGCCTGCGTGCGTCTGATCGTCGAGTCGGGCCTGGTGCCGGCCGGCGCGCTGCAGCTCATCATCGGCGGCACGGGCGACCTGTTCGAGCGACTGGACGAGGCGGATGTCGTCACCTTCACCGGCAGCGCCGACACCGCGCTGATGTTGAAGGCTCACCCCAACCTGCTGAAGAAGAGCATCCCGTTCAATGCCGAGGCCGACAGCCTGAACTGCGCCATCCTGGCGCCGGACGTGACGCCGGACGACCCGGAGTTCGACCTTTTCATCAAGGAGGTCTCGCGCGAGATGACGGCCAAGGCTGGACAGAAGTGCACGGCCATCCGCCGCACTATCGTGCCGGCCCGGCTGGTCGACGCAGTCGCCACCGCCTTGAAGGCACGCCTGTCCAAGACGGTGGTGGGCGACCCCGCTGTCGAGGGGGTCCGCATGGGCGCACTGGCCAGCAAGGCCCAGCAGGCCGACGTGGCCGAGCGGGTGGCGTTGCTGGCGAAGAACTGCGAGCTGCTGCTGTCCGAGCGTGACGGTTTCTCGCCCAAGGGCGAGGGCGTCGCGGAAGGGGCCTTCTTCGCGCCCACGCTGTTGTTGGCGCGCGATTCGGCGGCCAGCGATGCTCACCACGTCGAAGCCTTCGGCCCCGTGACGACGCTGATGCCCTACGGTGACTTCGAGGAGGCCCTGCATCTGGCGACCTTGGGGCGCGGCAGCCTTGTCGGCACCGTCTGTACCAAGACGCCGGCGCTGGCTGCCCAAGCGGTGCCGACCTTTGCCGCCTGGCATGGTCGCATGCTGGTGCTGGACCGCGAAGCCGCGCTGGAGAACACCGGCCATGGCTCGCCGCTGCCCAAGCTCAAGCATGGCGGCCCTGGCCGCGCGGGCGGGGGTGAGGAACTCGGTGGCTTGCGCGCCGTGAAGCACTACCTGCAGCGCTGCGCAGTGCAAGGCTCGCCGACGATGATCTCGGCCGTCACCGGCGAGTACCAGCGCGGTGGTGCCGTCACCGAGAGCGAGATTCATCCGTTCCGCCGCTACTTCGAAGACGTCGAGGTCGGCATGAGCCTGCTGACTCATCGCCGCACGGTGGGCGAGGCCGACATCGTCGCGTTCGGCGGCCTGTCGGGCGATTACTTCTACATGCACTTCGACGAGGTCGCGGCCAAAGAATCGCCGTTCGGCCAGCGCATCGCGCATGGCTACTTCGTGCTGTCGGCTGCGGCCGGTCTGTTCGTGAGTCCGGCCCCCGGCCCGGTGCTGGCCAACTATGGCCTTGAGAATTTGCGCTTCGTGACGCCTGTGGCCATCGGGGACACCATCCAGGCGCGCCTGACCGCCAAGCGCAAGATCGACCGCCCGCCGCGTGACGACCAGCCCGCGCAGGGCGTCATCGGGTGGGACGTTGCCGTGACCAACCAGCGTGGCGAGCTGTGCGCGAGCTATGAAATCCTGACGCTGGTGGCCAAGCGGGTCGCGGGCTGAGGCCCGCGGCGCCTTGACCGGTCAGTGCGGGCCGGTCGCTTCCGCTGCCGCCTTCAGGTCGGCGCGGCGGGCGCCGGTGAAGCGCTTGGCCCAGTAGGAGTCGCGCATGTCCTCCACGCGCACGGCACTGCCGGTGCGCGGGGCATGGATGAACTTGCCCTCGCCGACGTAGATGCCCACATGGCTGAAGGTGCGCCGCATCGTGTTGAAGAACACGAGGTCGCCGGGCTTGAGTTCGTCGCGGCGGATTGCAGCCAGGCTGCTGTCCCTGGCCTGCTCGTCGGCGCGGCGCGGCAGCACCAAGCCCACGCTCATCTCGAAGATGTGGCGCGTGAAGCCGCTGCAATCGAAGCCGTTCTCGACCGAATTGCCACCCAGCTTGTAGCGCACACCGAGGAAGTTCATCGCCGACAGCACGAGCTCGGAAGCCGTGTCGCGCACGCTGGCCAGCAGGCGAGATGACCCGCTGGGTTCGGCGCCGCCGTTCAGCAGGCCGCGCTCGCTGAGGAAGCGGCTGACGGCGTCCTGGGTCGGCCCATGCTTGGCGGCCATCGCCGGTTGGGCGGCGACCTTGTCCGCGGCCGCCTGCTGCTGTTGCAGGCTCTGACCGTATGCGCCCGTCATCGTGCCTGGCGGCGGCGTCGTCGCGGCATGGGCCACGCCCTGCGCATGCGCGGCGCAACCGGCTGCCAGCAGGCAGGCGGAGGCAAGGCGCTTCAGCAGGGCAACGGGGGCCAGGGACATTCGGGGCGGGAAATGGGATCAGGGGCGGACCGCAAGCGGTCGCGATAGCGGGAACGGGACAGCGGCGCGGAGGTTAGAGAGGGCATCCGACACCGTCAATCAAAGCGGACGTAAAGCCCACCATTTTCAGGGCAAACCCCGGCTTCGTCGGGCGAGAACTCGGTAGTAACCCTGGATTTTGTCACGGATGCCACGGGGTCAGACTGACGTCAGTGGCTGCTGCGCACACTGGCTGACATGACGCAGACCTATGCCGACTTCCACCAGCGCTCGCTGACCGAGCGTGACGCCTTCTGGGCCGAACAGGCCCGTCGCATCGACTGGCAGACGCCGCCGCAGCAGATCTGCGACACCAGCCGCCCGCCGTTCGCGGGCTGGTTTGTCGGCGGCACGACCAATCTCTGCCACAACGCCGTGGACCGCCATGCCGCGGCGCGGCCTCAGGACGCCGCGCTGATCTGGGTGTCCACCGAGGTCGGGCAGGAGGTGGTCTACAGCTTTGCGCAGCTGCAGGCCGAGGTCGAGACCATGGCTGCCATCCTGATCGACCAGGGCGTGGGTCAGGGCGACCGCGTGCTGATCTACATGCCCATGATCCCGGAGGCGGCCTTTGCGATGCTGGCCTGTGCCCGCATCGGAGCCATCCACTCGGTGGTCTTCGGCGGATTTGCGTCGGTGAGCCTGGCGAGTCGCATCGACGACGCGGCGCCCAAGCTCATTGTCAGTGCCGACGCAGGCAGCCGTGGCGGCAAGGTCGTGCCCTACAAGCCGCTGCTGGACGAGGCGATCTCGCTGGCCGTCCAGAAGCCGGCAAAGGTGCTGATGGTCGACCGCGGCCTCGCCGCGTTCACGCCGGTCGAGGGGCGGGACCTGGACTACGCAGCGCTGCGCAGCCATCACGCCGGTGCCCGCGTGCCGGTCACCTGGCTGGAGTCCAACAGCATCAGCTACACGCTGTACACGAGCGGAACGACGGGCAAGCCTAAGGGGGTGCAGCGTGACGTGGGCGGCTACGCGGTAGCTCTGGCCGCCAGCATGGACTACATCTTCGGCGGCAAGCCTGGCGAGACCTATTTCTCCACCAGCGACATCGGCTGGGTCGTGGGCCACAGCTACATCATCTACGGGCCGCTGATCGCCGGCATGGCCACGCTGATGTACGAAGGCCTGCCGGTGAACCCTGACGCTGCCGTCTGGTGGAGCCTGGTCGAGAAGTACAAGGTCACCGTGATGTTCAGCGCACCGACCGCGGTGCGCGTGCTGAAGAAGCACGACCCGGCCTTGCTCAAGCGCCACGACCTGTCTTCTCTGCGTGCGCTGTTCCTGGCCGGCGAGCCCTTGGACGAGCCCACCGGCCGCTGGATCGCCGACGCCCTGGGTGTGCCGATCATCGACAACTACTGGCAGACCGAGACCGGCTGGCCGCTGCTGACGGTGGCCAACCACATCCCCGGCGTCGCGCCGGTGCCCACCCGGTTCGGCTCGCCGGGGCTTCCCATGTACGGCTACGACGTGAAGCTGCTCGACGAGCAGACGGGCGAGCCATTGACCGGCGCCAACCAAAAAGGCGTGCTCGCCATCGAGCACCCGCTGCCGCCGGGCTGCTTGCAGACCGTCTGGGGTGACGACGAACGGTTCGTGCGCACCTACTGGAGCAGCGTGCCGGGTCGGCAGGTGTATTCCACCTTCGACTGGGGGCTGCGAGACGAGGACGGCTACACCTTCATCCTCGGCCGCACCGACGACGTCATCAACGTGGCCGGGCATCGACTGGGCACGCGGGAGATCGAGGAGAGCATCTCCAGCCATGCCGCCGTGGCCGAGGTGGCGGTGGTGGGCGTGGCGGACTCGCTCAAGGGCCAGGTGGCCATCGCCTTCGCGGTGCTGCGCGATCCCGCCCAGGCCAGCCTGGCGCTGGAGGGCGAGATCATGAAGCACGTCGACGGGCAGCTCGGCGCCGTGGCCCGCCCGGCGCGGGTGCACTTCGTCGGCGTGCTTCCCAAGACTCGCTCCGGCAAGCTGCTGCGCCGGGCCTTGCAGGCCGTGGCCGAAGGCCGGGATCCGGGGGACTTGACGACGCTGGATGATCCTAACGCTCTCGCCCAGGTGAAAACCCTGCTGCAGAAATAGGGGCGTGCCGAACGGCGGAACGCGGCAGGACCGAGAGAATCGCGCCCTTCCCACAAGGAGACGCGATGAAGCACGTCCTGACCACCCTTGCCGCCTTGGCGCTGACCGCCGTTGCCGCCCAGGCCCAGCCCAAGCTGCCGGCCCCGAACTTTCCGACCTTCAGCTCCCCCGCTGATGTGCAGACCCGCTGCGACGACGGGCTCAAGGGCGCCAGGCAACGCGTCACCGCGCTGGAGAAGCGCAAGGTCGACGCCGGCTGGCTGGCCGCCTACGACAACCTGGTGGTCTTCCTCGAAGATCACCAGGGTCCCAACGACTTCATCCTGAATGTCCATGCCGACAAGGCCATCCGCGACGCGGCCCAGGCCTGCTCGCTGCGCTGGGCCGACTTTGGTTCCAGCCTGGGCCAGAACGAGAAGGTCTACCGAGCGCTGCAGAAGGCTCCCAAGAAGGACGGCATCGATGCCGAATTCGTGCGCCTGGCCTCGGGCCAGTTCGAGGACAGCGGCGTCGCCCTGCCCAAGGCCAAGCGCGAGCGCGCCAAGCAGATCCTGGACAAGCTGACCGAGCTGGACCAGCAGTTCAACAAGAACATTCGCGATGCCGGCACCCGCGTGGCCTTCACCGAGGCCGAGTTGAAGGGGGTGCCTGAGAGCGTGTGGTCCAAGGCCAAGCGCGACGACCAGGGCCGCATCCTGCTAGGCGTGGACTACCCGAGCTACGTGCCCGTCATGCGCCTGGCCGAGAGCGGCGAAGCACGCCAGCGCATGTGGCTGGCCAAGACCAACGAAGGCGGCCAGGCCAACCTCGACCTGCTGGCGCAGATCGTCACGCTGCGTGGCGAGTACGCCAAGCTCTTCGGCTTCGACAACTATGTCGACTTCAACCTGCGCCGCCGCATGGCCAAGGACGGCGCGACGGCCACGCGCTTTCTCGACGCCGTGACCGGCGCCGTCAACGAGCGCGAGAAGGCCGAGCTGCAGGAGCTCCGCGCCGCCAAGGCCCAGCACGTCGGCGCGCCGCTTGAGCAGACCAAGGTCGAGCGCTGGGATGCCACCTTCTACAGCGAGCGCGTCAAGCTGCAGAAGTTCAGCGTCGACCAGAACGCCTTCCGCTCCTATTTCCCGCCGCAGGCCAGCCTGGATTTCGCGCT
>NZ_DASWYS010000064.1:0-4651 GCF_036404855.1 Roseateles sp. | reverse complement strand
CGCTGGCGCTGGACCATGCGCCCAGCCGGCCCTGGCCCGCACTGATCGCGGCGGCCTGCGAGCAGGACAACGCCCACGTCATCAAGCTCACGCACGCCGCCTGGCGCCTGGGCAGGCGCTGGCCCGACCCCGCCTGGCGTCGCGCCGCCGAGCGTGCCAATCCAGTTTGATGGATGAAAATTCCAGTAAACTGGATTGCATGGACATCACGGAACGCGTTGGCCGCCGCTTGCACGACCTGCGCTCGGCCGCCGGCCTGTCGCTGGACGCGCTGGCACGCAAGAGCGGCGTCAGCCGTTCCAACATCTCGCTGATCGAGCGTGGCCAGAGCAGTCCGACGGCTGTCGTGTTGGACAAGCTGTCTTCGGCACTGGGCGTCAGCGTCGCGTCGATGTTCGAGACCAGCCCGCCGTCGACCGCGCCGTCGCCGCTGGCCCGCGCGTCTGACCAGCCGGTCTGGAGCGATCCGGCCTCTGGCTACCGCCGGCGCAACGTGTCGCCCGCCGGCGTGTCGCCGCTGCAGCTGGTGGACGTCGTCTTTCCCGCTGGCCAGCGCGTGTCCTTTGAAACCTCGGAGCGCGATGCCGACATCCACCAACTCATCTGGATGATCGACGGCGTCATGGAGATCGGCCATGGCGGCGAGCAGTGGCAGCTCTGTCCCGGCGACTGCCTGGCCATGCGCCTGGACGCCCCCGTCCGCTTCCACAACCCCGGCGCCAAGCCGGCGCGCTACCTCGTGGCGCTGACAGGAGCCAAGCCATGATCCGCGAACTCGACGGCGCCGAGGCGCTGGCCCGTGTCGACGAACTCGCCGAGGTGCTGCGCGACTGTGTCGAGGGCGGGGCGTCGGTGGGCTTCATGCTGCCGCTGCCCGAGGGCCGGCCGCAGGCGTTCTGGCGCCAGGTGGCGGCCGGGGTGGCCGCGGGTGAGCGTCTTCTGTTTGTTGCCGAGGACGCGGCCGCCCGCATCTGCGGCACCCTGTCCCTCGTCATCGATATGCCCGATAACCAGCCGCACCGGGCGGATGTGAGCAAGATGCTGGTCCACCGCCGCATGCGCCGCCAGGGCGTGGCCGAGCGGCTGTTGAAGGCGCTGGAGGTGAAGGCACGCGAGCTGGGCAGGACGACGCTGGTGCTGGACACTGTCACGGGCAGCGACGCGTCGCGGGTCTACGAAAGGCTGGGCTGGCAGCGGGTCGGAGACATCCCGAACTATGCGCTGATGCCGCAGGGGCCGCTCTGTTCGACGACCTACTACTTCAAGCTGCTCTGAATCCGATGCTGCGCCTTTCGCGCACCTCCGGCTTTGCCCGATGCTCCGCCTCCAACTGAGCCAGGAACTCATCCGGCGTGAAGGCCTCGCCCAGGATCTCGACCTGTTGGCGCACGGCCGCGAAGTCGCCATGCGTCAGGCAGTCCATCCCCGCCAGCCTTGAGCGCTGCTCGTCGGTCGGCACCGTGCCCGCCTCACGCTCGAACATCGCCGTGCGCTGCTCGGGCTTCAGGGCCTTGAAGCGGATCTTGAACGCGAAGCGCCGCAGCGCCGCCTCGTCCAGGTCGTCGAAGAGATTGGTCGTGCAGATGAAGAGGCCGTTGAAGCGCTCCATGCCGGCCAGCATCTCGTTGACCTCGCTGACCTCGTAGTTGCGCTCCGCATGCTTGCGGCTGCGCAGGAAGCTGTCGGCCTCGTCCAGCAGCAGCACGGCGCCTTCGGTCTGGGCCGTCTCGAACATGCGGGCCATGTTCTGCTCGGTCTCGCCGACGAACTTGCTGGCGATGTCGCTGGCACGCTTGACCATCAGCGGCCGGCTCAGCGCCTGGGCAATGTGTTCGGCCAGGGCGGTCTTGCCGCTGCCGGGCGGGCCGTAGAAGCACAGCTGGCCACGGCCCTGTCGACGCAGCGCCTCGACGATGCGCGGGATTTCGAAGCGGCTCTCGCAGTTCAGCAGCTCCAGCGCGTAGCGCGTCACGCAGGGGCGCGCCAGGCTGTTGCCGTCGTCGCGGCCCAGGGCCTTGTCGGCGTTGAGCAACTGGCGCTCGATGAGCTTCTCGGCGTCGCCGGCCGAACCGGCCAATTGAGCGAAGCGCACCGCGGTGCGGATCTGTGCCGGCGTCAGACCGGGGCGCTCGGCCAGCTTGGCGACGAAGCCTTCGCTGACGGCCACGTCGGCCAGCGCGCGCGCCACCAGCCCCTGGCGGGCGCCGGGCGGCGGCGACTTCAGTTCCAGGTGGTACTGGAAGCGGCGCCGGAAGGCCGGGTCGATCTGCTCGATGCGGTTGGTGACCCAGATGACCGGCACCGGGTTGGTTTCGAGGATCTGGTTGACCCAGGCCTTGCCGCTGACCGAGTTGCCGATGCCGGCTTCACCGCTGGCATCCAGCCGACTCAGCAGCGAGGCCGTGTCGCTGGACAGCGGCGGGAACACGTCCTCCACCTCGTCGAACAGCAGGGCCACATTGGCGCTGGCCTTCAGGAAGACCTGGCTGATCTGCAGCGAGCGGTAGCGGTCGCGGCCCGACAGCGAGTTCCCGTCGCGGTCGGCGTACTCGACCTCGTACAGGTCCAGTCCAGCGGCGGCAGCGGCCACCTTGGCCAGCTCCGTCTTCCCGGTGCCGGGCGGGCCGTAGAGCAGCACGTTGACGCCGGTGGCATGCGTGGCCACCGCCTGGCGCAGCAGGCCTTGCAGCAGCACCAGGTCGTCATTGACGAACTGGAAGTCGCCCGGCGCCAGCGAGCTGGGGGCGGCCGGCCGGGTGAAAACGGCCATCAGGTCGTGCGGGCCCTGGTACTCGCGCATCAGCACCGGCGGCAACTGGTCGCTGACTTTCATCAGGTCGGCGAGGTCGGTGATGTTGTGCTCGGAGATCAGGTTCTCCACCATGCCGATGCGCTCCAGCCGCGACCCGGCGCGCAGAGCCTCTGCGACCTCGCGTTCGTCCACGCCGGCGACGGCCGCGATGGCCGCGAAGGCTTCCTGTGCCGTGTTGACCTTGAACTCGACCAGCGCTCCGCGCAGCTCGCGCTGGTAGCGGGCCAGCGTGCCGTAGAGCAGGATGGCGCGCTCGGCCGGGTTGAGCTGCAGCAGCTTGCCCAGTGCGGCGATGTTCTTCTCGACCAGCGTGGATTCGCGCTTGAGCTGGCGGTCCAGGTGCTCGCAGGTGGTGGCCAGCAGGGCCATCATGTCCTTGGGCGCGTCCTTGACGTACTCGTCGAGGTAGAAGAACACCGTGCCTTCGGAGAAGGGCCCGCTCCACTGGCCGAAGCGGTCGAGGAAGGCCTCGTCGCTCAGGGCCTCGTGGCCGCGCCACAGCTCGTTGCCGGCGCAGCGCAGGCCCAGGTAGGCGCGCAGCCGCTGCAGTACGCGGGCCGGCCAGACGAGATGGCGGCCGGTGAAGGAAAGCAGGCCGTTGAAGTCGCGCCGCAGGTTGAAGCGGCCGGCATGCCGGACGGTCAGCGTCAGCACGAACTGCGAGCACATGCGGTCCAGCACCGGGGCGCTGTCCAGTCCGGGCGAGGGCAGCACGCGGGCAGCGGACACCCGGGGGGCTGTCTCTGCGGCGACTCGCTTCACCATCGATGGGCTCCTTGCGTGGCCGGGAGCGGCCAGCGTTGACCCATCTTGTATCAGGCTTGGCGGCAGATCAATGCGTCGCCAGCTCCTTAAACGTTCAGTGCATCACGACCGGCTGCTGGCCCATCAGCGCGTAGCGCTCGATGAAGGCGTCGAACTCGTCCTCGGAGGGCTCGCCTTCGGCAATGAGGGCTTGCACGCCCTGCTGGAAGGATTCGGCCAGCGCACCCTCGATGAAGATCTCCTTGCGGGCGAACTTGTCGACGATCTCGAAGCCGCCGCGGTTCAGCTGCGGCCCTTCCTCCACGGCGTGGAGCTCGGCGGTCGGCACGTCGAACTGGACGACGATGAAGCTGTCGGAGTTGTAGAGCATGTGCATGGAATTCTCCTCGGGGCTTCAAATGCGGCTGGGGCCGGCGTTTTTCAAGCCCCGCTCGGTCCAGATACTGGCAGAACGCCCCGCAGTTCAGGTCATCCCCCGCCTTGGTAACGTGTAGGAAGCGTCAGGAGTTCACGTCGGACAAACTGATTTCGAAACCACGCGTTTCAGGATCGCCCTGGCGCAGGCGCACGGGCCAGCAGCCCCGCGCAGGGTCCAGCCAGAGCTCCACGCCGGGGTCGTGCGGCCCCAGCGGCTGGCGGCGCAGATGCAGCATGCCGCCGTCCTCGGGCTCGGCCTGCACGGCGTCAAAGACCCATTCGCGCAGTTCGCCGCGCAGGCCCGCCACCCAGACTCGCCAGCGCCCGCCCGGTGCGCCGGCCTGGGCACCGGAGGCCTGCACCAGCGCGGCGAGCTGCAGCCACCAGGACAACCGGTCCTGCGCACCTGGTGTCCCTTCAGGCAGGTCGGATGGGCCTGGGCCGGCCGGGAAGCTGGCGCGCCGGCCTTCGGTGTCGAAGTGGATGGCCCGGCGGTCCTGGTCGCTGCGCTGCCGCTCGAAGTGCTCCGGGACCAGGCCGGTGCTGCCGGTGCGGCCCAGGCTCTCCAGCGCGGGCAGGGCGCGCTCGCCGATGCGGCGCGTCAGACGCAGGCTGTAGCGGCCATCGGGCTCGGGGCGCCAGTCCAGCAGGGCTTCG
>NZ_DASWYS010000063.1:0-36402 GCF_036404855.1 Roseateles sp. | reverse complement strand
GACGAGGTGGACGCGCCGCTGGACGATGCCAACACCGAGCGCTATGCGCGGCTGGTGACCAAGATGAGTGCCGGCACGCAATTCCTCTTCATCTCGCACAACAAGATCGCGATGGAAATGGCAGAACAACTGATTGGCGTGACCATGCAGGAGCAGGGTGTGTCGCGCATCGTCGCGGTCGACATGGACAAGGCGCTGGCCATGGCGGAGGCGGCATGAGCCTGACGCTGACCACGCTGCTGGCGATCGTCGGTGGCCTCGTGCTGGTGGGCGTCATCGCCCATGGCGCCTGGACGGCGCGCAAGGCCGGTCCCAAGCGGGCGCTGCCGCCGATGGAGGAGCCGCATTTCGATGCACCGCCCGTATCCGTCGACGTCAGCGCCGACGCCGAGGCGCTGGAAGTGACGCTGCCGGCCGTGGCCCGCCCGCTGCGCCGTGCGTCGACGCGCATCGACGCGCTGATCGACGCCATTGCGACCATCACGGTCGAGCAGCCGGTGACTGGGGATCTGGCCCTGCAGCACCAGCCCGGCAGCCGCCGCGCCGGTACCAAGCCGCTGCAGATCGAAGGCCTGAATGCCGCCACCGGCGACTGGGAGCTGCCCGCGCCCGGCCAGCGCTATGGCGAGTTCCAGGCCGGCCTGAAGATGGCCAGCCGCAGCGGGCCGCTCAACGAGATCGAGTACTCGGAGTTCGTGCAGAAGATCCAGGGCTTCGCCGATGGCGTGAGCGGCTTCGTGCAATTCCCCGACATGTTGGACGTCGTCGCCCGCGCCCGCGAGCTGGACCAGTTCGCCGCCAGCCACGATGCCCAGCTCGCGCTACTGCTGCGCGCCAAGGCGGCCGCCTGGACGCCCGGCTTCGTGCAGCAGTCCGCTGGACGCCACGGCTTCGTGGCCGGCGCGCTGCCGGGGCGCCTGGTGCTGCCCGCGGGCGAGGAGGGCGCCCCGCCGGTGCTGACGCTGCAGTTCGATGCCCAGGCCGCGCTGGCCGAGGACCCCGAGGCCTTGTCGCTGCGCGAACTGACACTGGCCCTGGACGTGCCGCAGACCGCCGCCGAACATGAGCCGTTCGCGCTGTGGCAGGAATCGGCGCGTGCGCTGGCCCGCGACCTGGAGGCCGAGATCTGCGACGACCGCGGCCAGGTGCTCGGCCTGCATGCCTTTGCCGCCATCGACGTGGAGCTCAAGAAGCTCTACGAGGCGCTGGCGGAGCGTGACCTGGCGGCCGGCTCGCCGGCGGCCCGAAGGCTGTTTTCCTGATGACGACATCGCTGCTGCTGATCAGCCTGCTGATCCTCGGCAGCGCCTTCTTCTCCATGGCCGAGCTGTCGCTGGCGGCGTCGCGCCGGCTCAACCTGCAGCAGCGTGCCGACTCGGGTGATGCGCGGGCCGCCAAGGTGCTGGCCGTGCAGGAGCACCCGGGCGACTACTTCACCGTCGTGCAGATCGGCGTCAACACCATCGCCATCCTGGCGGGCATCGTCGGCGAAGGGGCGTTCACGCCTCATTTCGAGGCCGCGCTGCGGCTGGCGATGGCGCCGGAGGCGGCGGCGACGCTGGGTTTCGCGGCTTCCTTCGTCAGCATCACGTCGCTCTTCATTGTCCTGGCCGACCTGGTACCCAAGCGGATGTCCATGACCGAGCCCGAGCGCGTCGCGATGGCGCTCGTTGGCCCCATGCTGCTCCTGTGCCGCGTGCTGCGCCCACTGGCCTGGGCCTTCAGCGGCATCACCGAGGGACTGATCCGCCTGCTGGGCCTGCCGGCCAAGCGCGACGAGACCATCAGCCACCGCGACATCCTGGCGCTCACCGAGGCGGGCTACCAGGCCGGTGTCGTCGCCGACGAGGAGCAGCAGGTCATCGCCAACGTGTTCGAGCTGGACACGCGCACCGTCGAGACGGTGATGACCAACCGCGAGCGCATCGTCTTCTTCTCGCGTGATGATGACGACGTGCTGATCCGCAACCGCATCGCCGACACGCCGCATTCCACCTATCTGATCTGCGACGGGGACGTCGACCAGGTCGTCGGCTACGTGGACGCGACCGACCTGTTCCAGCGCGTGCTCCGTGACGAGCGGCTGTCCCTGCAGGGCGACGCCGGCGTGCTCGTCAAGAAGGTCCTCATCGTGCCGGACCGGCTGACGCTGTCGGAGATGCTGACGCACTTCCGCGAGGCCCACGAGGACTTCGCCGTCGTCGTCAACGAGTACAGCCGCGTCGTCGGCGTCGTCACGCTCAACGACGTCATGAGCACGGTGATGGGCGCACTGGTGGCCCCGCACGACGAAGAACAGATCGTGCGACGCGAGGATGGCTCCTTCCTGGCCGACGGCATCACCCCCATCCCCGACGTGGAGCGTGCACTGGGCATCGAGGGCTGGCCCCATGCCGGCACCTACGACACGCTGGCTGGCTTCCTGATGGTCAGGCTGCGCCGCATCCCGCGGCGCACCGACGTCGTCGAGTGGGAGGGGTGGCGCTTCGAGGTCGTCGATGTGGACAGCCATCGCGTGGACCAGGTGATGATCACCGCGACCGCCCCGGCCCCCAAGGGCTGACGTCCAGGCGCCCAAGTCGGGGTTGCTTGACGCGCATCAAAGGCGAGCGCGGCGCCTGCCGTCAGCATGGGCGCCACCATGCTTGCCCCCTTCAACATTCCCGGCTTCCTGCGCACCCAGGCGCTGTTCGCCGACGTCGACGAGGCCGCGCTGCAGCGCCTGGCCATGGCCTGCCGCCTCATGCAGGTGACGCGCTCCCAGCCGGTCCTGTGGGCCGGGCAGACCTGCGACGCCTTCTTCATCGTGGTGCAGGGCCAGGTGAGGCTGTACATGGCGGCGCCCAACGGCAACGAGAAGGTCATCGAGCTCGTCGGCCCCGGCCAGAGCTTCGCGGAGGCGCTGGTCTTCCTGGAGCGCCCCTGTCCCATCAATGCCCAGGTGCTGACCGACGCAGTGCTGCTGCAGGTGCCGCGCCAGGCCCTGATGGCCGAGCTGCAACTGGATGCCGGCTTCGCCCTGCGCATGCTGTCGGGCATGTCACGCCGCCTGCATGGCCTGGTGCAGGATCTGCAGGCGGGCTCGCTGCAGTCGGGCCTGCAGCGGGTGGTGGGCTACCTGCTGCGCGACGTGGACCCCGACCAGCCCGGGGCGGCCGTCGTCAGCCTGCCGGCCGCCAAGGCGACGGTGGCGTCGCTGCTGTCGCTGACGCCAGAGTACTTCTCGCGCGTGCTGCATGAGCTGGAGGCGGCGGGCCTGCTGGAGATCGACAAGCGCGACATCCGACTGCCCGAGCCGGCCGCACTGGCCCGCCATGCGGCGAACCAGCGCTGAGGCGCTGTCGCCTGCTGCACGCCTACTGCGCGAGCACCCAGTCGAGTGAAGCCTTCAGGTCGGCGTCGCTGATCTTGTCCGGCCCGCTGGGCGGCATGGGGATGGGCCCCCAGACGCCCTTGCCACCCTTGCGGACCTTGTCCGCCAGTTGCACGGCGGCCTCCTTCTGGCCGCGGTACTTGGCTGCGATGTCCTTGAAGGCGGGGCCGACGAGCTTCTTGTCCTGCGCATGGCAGGCCACGCAGCCGGCCTTGCTCATGGCCTCCGGGCTGGCGGGCGCCGCGGTGGCGGCCAGCAGGCCGGCGAGCAGAAGAACTGTCCTGTACATGGTTTCCTCCTCGTGCCATGCCGCCGCCAGGCGGCATGGTGAGGCCGGCATCGGGCGGCCCAAGGGGCCGCCCTCGGTCCGGCCTCAGTAGATGTCGTGCTGGGTGTTGTTGACGTTGAAGTGGCCGGTCGGCGTGATCAGGCGCGGGTCCTTGATGACGGCCTTGAGCTTGAGCGTCTTGTCGTCCACGACGACCAGGGCCGACTGCTTGTCCTTGGCCGACCAGACCGAGAACCAGACCTCGTCGCCGGCCTTGTTGAACTCCGGCTGCACGACACGCTTGGCGCCATCGTCCGTGATGCCGGCCCACTGGGCGATGGGCAGCACCTTGTAGCCCTTGTCCAGCGCCTTCACGTCGTAGACGATGACCGACTGGGCGACGGCGGGGTCCGGGTTGAGCGGCGTGTCGATGTAGAGGTGCTGGCTCTTGGGGTGGCTCTTCAGGAACAGCGAGCCGCCGCCCTGGCCCTTGAGCGTCGCCACCACCTTGAAGGCCTGGGCGGGATGCTTGGCGGGGTCGGTGCCGATCAACGAGATGGTGTCGTCGCCAAGGTGGCCGGTGCTCCACACGGGGCCGAACTGCGGGTGCACGAAGTTGGCGCCGCGTCCCGGGTGGGGGATCTTGCCCACGTCGATGAGTTTCACCAGCTTGCCTTCCTTCAGGTCCACCGCGGCGATCTTGTTGCTCTGGTTCGCGGCCACCATGAAGTAGCGATGCGTCGAGTCCAGGCCGCCGTCGTGCAGGAAGCGTGCCGTGCCGATGGTGGTGACCTTCAGCGCGTCGACGTTGCTGTAGTCCACCAGCAGGGTCTGGCCGGTCTCCTTCACGTTGACGACGAACTCGGGCTTGAAGTGGCTGGCGACGATGGAGGCCACGCGCGGCTCGGGGTGGTACTCCTGCTGGTCGACGGTGTTGCCGCGGGTCGAGACGATCTTGAGCGGCTCCAGCGTGTCGCCCTTCATGATGGTGTACTGCGGCGGCCAGTAGCTGCCGGCGATGGCCAGCTTGTCCTCGAAGCCCTTGAACTTGCTCGTGTCCACCGAACGCGCCTCCAGGCCGACGCGGATCTCGGCGACGTTGTCGGGCTTGGCCATCCACAGGTCGATCATGTTGATCTTGGCGTCACGCCCGATCACGTACAGGTAGCGCCCGGAGGCCGAGGTGCGCGAGATGTGCACCGCGTAGCCGGTCTTGACGATGTTGATGATCTGCTTGGTGTCGCCGTCGATCAGCGCCACTTCGCCCGTGTCGCGCAACGTGGTGCTGAAGATGTTGGTGATGTTGAAGTTGTTCTCCTTCTTCTTCGGCCGTGCCTCGGGCGGCACGATGACCTTCCAGGTGGCCTTGGTGTCGGCCATGGAGAACTCGGGCGGTGTCGGCGGCTCGTGCTGGATGTAGCGGGCCATCATGTCGACCTCCTGCTCGCTCATCTCGCCGCTGGTCTGCCAGTTGGGCATCCCCGCGGGGCTGCCGTAGGCGATGAAGACCTTGAGGTAGTCGGTGCCCTTGCCCAGGGTGATGTCGGGCGTCAGCGGCTTGCCGGTGGCGCCCTTGCGCAGCACGCCGTGGCAGCCGGCGCAGCGCTCGAAGTAGATGCGGCGGGCCACGTCGAACTCGGCCTGCGTCATCGGTGGCGCCTTGGGGTTGCGGCTTTCCACCATGGGCACGCCGGCCAGGGGCGACGGCCCCGAGTGGTACTTCACGTCGGCGGGCAGCACGTCCTTGGCGGGGGCGTCGGCGGGCGCCTGGGCGGTGGCGGCCAGGGGCCAGGCAAACAGCAGGCTGGCAGCCAGTGCGGCAACGCGGGGGAGGGGGGATCTCATCGTTTCTCCTTGCTGTGGTGATGCCGTCATGCTCGAAGTGACGCGCCCCGGCATCCTTGAACCGGATCAAGGTTTTCCCGCTGGATGGCCGGGTTTTGATGTTGATCAATGCAGCGCCACTTTCGGCTGCCGAACTTGAACTCGGTCAAGGTGCGCTCGGTCGGCCTTGGCGACGCTGGCGGGCATGAACCACGACCCTGCTTTCGCCTTCGTCCCCCGGTTGTCGACCCTGGCCGCTGCCGGCCTGCTGGCCCTGGCCGGCCCCACTCACGCCGCCGAGGCGCCGGACCAGTTGCCGCGCATCGTCGTCAGCGCCACGCGGCATGCCGTGCCGCTGGCCGACGCGCCCGCCGCCATCACGGTCGTCGATGCCGAGACCGTCGCCGAGCGCGGCACCGACAACCTGCTGCAGGCCTTGCGCGTGGAGCCCGGCGTCGGCGCCTTCGGCCGGCCCACCGGCGGGCGCAAGGCGCTGTCGCTGCGCGGCATGGATCCGCGCCACGTGCTGGTGCTCGTGGACGGCCAGCGCATCTCCGCCAGCGACGGGCTGGTGGGGGCCTCCGACTTCCAGCTCGACTGGACCGGCGCCGTCGACATCTCGCGCATTGAGGTCGTTCGCGGCCCGATGTCGGTGCTCTATGGCGCCGAGGCGCTGGGGGGCGTCATCAACGTCATCACCCCCCCCCTGGACGGCGCGCTGCAGGCGCGTGCCCTGGCGGAGGGCCGCAGCGGCCAGGACGGCGGCGACGGCCACCGCGTGGCGGCAGCGCTGCGCGGCGGCTTCGGGCCGGCGCTGGACTTCGGCATCGCCCTGAGCGACGCCCGCCGCGAGGCGACGCCCACGGCGGCCGACCCGCGTATCACCGCGGTCGAGGGCCGCCAGCCCCGCGAGGCCGCGCTCAAGCTGCGCTGGCGCGCCGCGCCGGGCCAGAGCCTGGGCGTCGACAACCGCCACGGCGACGAAGAGCGCTGGCTGGACGCCCGAGAGCGTTCAGGACTGAAGCGCTACCACCAGAGCCTGCACCATCTCGTGCGTGACCACCATGCGCTGCAATGGGACGGCGACTGGGGGGAGGGCCGCGAGACGCTGCTGCGCGTGTACCAGAACCGGCTCGCCGTCAGCAACGTCAAGACCCAGGGCGTCTCCTCGCTGCGACCCAACACGCTGACCGACCGCGTGCTGGAGGGGCAGACCGTGCTGCCCGGCGGTGCCACCCAACTCTGGACGGCGGGTTTCGAGCTGCGCGACGAGCATCTGGACAACGCTGGCCTGCCCGGCGGCCAGGCCAGCGCCACACACGCGGGCGTGTACGTGCAGGACGAGGCGCGGCTGTCGCCCGCACTCAGCCTTACGGCCGGAGCCCGGGCCGACCGCGCCAGCCGCTTCGGCACGGAGCTCAGCCCGCGGATCTACGCGGTCTGGAAGCCGGCGCCCGGCTGGGTCGTGAAGGGCGGGTTCGGTCGCGGGTTCAAGGCACCGACGCTCAAGCAGATCAACCCCGACTACCGTGAGGACGAAGGCCCAAACACCTATGTCGGCCAGGCCGGTCTCAAACCCGAGACCAATGACAACGTCGAGGCCTCGCTGGCCTGGGACACGACAACGGCAGGTGCTTCGCTGACGGCCTACCGCAACCGCGTGCGCCAGCTCATCGTGCCCGTGCTGCTCAGCGGCACGCCGCTCAGCGGGCTCTATCAGTTCCGCAACATCGACGCGGCCGTGCTGCAGGGCATCGAGGCGGCGGCCGGCTGGCGCGGCGGCGGCTGGACGCTGCAGGCCCAGGCGGGCCTGCTCAGTGCCCACGACGACCACGGCGTCCCGCTGGAGAAGCGCGCCCGCCGCAGCTGGGGTCTGCGCGCCGACTGGCAGCAGGGGGCCTGGCGCGCGGGTGGCGACGTGACGGTGCAGAGCGGCCTGCGGCTGGCTTCCTCCGTGGCCGGCCAGCCGCCGCAGGCGGTGCCCACGCTGACCCTCGTGAACCTGCACGCCAGCCTGGCGCTGGGCCATGGGCTGACCCTGCGCGCCGGCATCGACAACGCCACCAACCTGCGTCTGGCGGCCAAGTCGCCGCTGTTCAGCTACGAGGAACTGCCGCGCAGCCTGCGTATCGGCCTGGAAGGGCGCTGGTGATCGGGCGTCAGGCGGCGCGTCGCCGCGAGGCCATCTCGGCGCCCATGGCCGCCAGGGTGGCCGGATCGAGCTGGTGCGCCGCAGTCGGGAAGGCCTCGCCTTCCTCGGCGGCCATATGGCCGGCGTACAGGTCGGCGTAGGCCTGGCAGGCCGCGGCATCCGGCCCCGGGCCGTGGCCGTCACGCAAAGCCTCCAGCGCCGTGCGCAGGACCGCCCACTGGCGGCCCATCTCGGCGTGGTCCGCCGCCAGCCGGTCGGCCAGGGCGGTGCGGCCCGCAGCCCGCAGCCGGGGCAGCACGTGGCGCTCCTCGTCCTCGTGGTGCTTGGGGCCGGCGAGGTCGAAGTAGCGCAGCACGTCCCGGGCCGCGTCACGGGCCTGTGCGTCCGCGCCCTGCGTCGCCGCATGGGCCTGCAGGCGCAGCAGCAGGTCCAGGCTGCGCTGAACGCGCTCGTGGCAGGCGAGAAGCATGTCGAAGGGCTGGTCGAAACCGACCGCCGGGCCGGCGTGGAGCAGGGGGGAGGTGGCCATGCTGCCGATTCTCGCCGCGCCGGCCGCCACAATGTCGCCATGACTTCCGCTCCCGCACAGCGCGCCGCCGAACTGCGCTCCCAGCTCAACCATCACGCCCACCTCTACTACGTGCTCGACGCGCCCGAGTTGCCCGACGCCGAGTACGACCGGTTGTTCGCGGAGCTGCAGGCCATCGAGGCCGCCCATCCAGCGCTGCTCACGCCGGACTCGCCGACCCAGCGTGTCATCGGCGCCGTGCTGGCCGGCCTCACGCCCGTGCGCCACGTGGTGCCCATGCTGTCGATCACGACGGAGACCGACACGACCGAGGGAGGCGCGATGGCCTTCGACGCGCGGGTGCGCCGCGAGCTGGGGCTGACCGAAGGCGACGCGCCGGTGGAGTACGCCGCCGAGCTGAAGTTCGACGGCCTGGCGATGAACCTGCGCTATGAAGGGGGTGTGCTGGTGCAGGCCGCCACGCGTGGCGACGGCGAAACCGGCGAGGACGTGACGCAGAACGTGCGCACCATCGGCCAGATCCCGCTGCGGCTGCGGGGGCGGGTCGAGGACCTGCCGGCCGTCCTCGAGGTGCGGGGCGAGGTCTACATGCGCCGTGACGATTTCGAGAAGCTCAACGAACGCCAGCGCGAGCGCGGCGAGAAGACCTTCGTGAACCCACGCAATACCGCCGCCGGCGCCATCCGCCAGTTGGACCCGGCGCTGGTGCGCCAGCGACCGCTGTGCTTCTACGCCTACGGGCTGGGTGAGGTGCAGGGCTGGGTGCTGCCCGCCACGCACGCCGGCCTGCTGGATGCGCTGGCGGCCTTCGGCCTGCCGGTCAACGCCGACCGCGTTGTCGTGCAGGGGCCGGCCGGCCTGGTGGACTTCCACCGCGCGATGGCCGCCCGGCGTGACGCGCTGCCCTTCGACATCGACGGTGTCGTCTACAAGGTCAACTCGCGCGAGCTGCAGGCCCGCCTCGGCTTCAAGACCCGCGAGCCGCGCTGGGCCGTGGCGCACAAGTACCCGGCCCAGGAGCAGGTGACGACACTGCTGTCCATCGACATCCAGGTGGGGCGCACCGGCAAGCTGACGCCGGTGGCGCGGCTGGAGCCCGTCTTCGTGGGCGGCACGACGGTCAGCAATGCGACGCTGCACAACGTCTTCGAGATGCGCCGCAAGGGCGTGCGCGTGGGCGACAAGGTCGTCATTCGCCGCGCCGGCGACGTGATCCCCGAGGTGGTGGGCCGCGTGCCGGGCGACCGCCCGGCGTACGTGCCCAACTTCCACATGCCGCGCGAATGCCCGGTCTGCCGCAGCGAGGCCGTGCGTGAGAAGGGGGGGATCGAGTACCGCTGCACCGGCGGCGTGTTCTGCCCCGCGCAGCGCAAGCAGGCCCTGCTGCACTTCGCCGGCCGCCGCGCGATGGACATCGAGGGCCTGGGTGACAAGCTCGTGGAGCAGCTCGTCGACGCCGGCATCGTGCTGAGCCTGCCGGGCCTCTACAAGCTGGGTGTCGCCAAGCTCGCGGCGCTGGACCGCATGGCCGAGAAGAGCGCGCAGAACATCGTCGACGCGTTGGAGAAGAGCAAGACCCCCACGCTGGCGCGCTTCCTGTTCTCGCTGGGCATTCGCCAGGTCGGCGAGACCACGGCCAAGGACCTGGCGCGCCACTTCGGCACGCTGGACAAGCTGATGAACGCCGGCGTCGAGCAATTGCTGGAAGTGCCCGACGTCGGTCCCATCGTCGCAGCCAGCATCCACACCTTCTTCGCGCAGCCGCACAACCGCGAGGTCGTCGAGCAACTGCTGGCGGCCGGCGTGAGCCCGAAGGAAAGCGCTGGCGAGGCCGACGACCGGCCGCGCCCGCTCTTGGGCAAGACGCTGGTGCTGACCGGTACGCTGCCGACCCTCTCCCGCGACGAGGCGCAGGCCCTGATCGAGGCCGCCGGCGGCAAGGTCAGCGGTTCCGTGTCAAAGAAAACGAATTACGTCATCGCGGGTGAGGAAGCGGGCAGCAAGTTGGAAAAGGCCCGCAGCCTGGGTGTTATGGTGCTGGATGAAACGGGGCTGCAGACCCTGCTCCAGGGAGTGGTTTGACCTTCCATCGCGAGGAACCACGTCGATGACCTTGCCCTCGATCTGCTTGCCGCGCGCGTTGCTGGTGATCGTGCTGACCGGGTGGCTGTGTATGGCGGCCCAGGCGCAGTCCACCGCCACGGCGCCCGACTGTCGGCAGCTCGTGGCGTCGGGCAACCCCCAGTACGCGCCCTACCTGTGGCGCAGCGCGAGCAACGAGGACCGACTGGTCGGTGCCAACGCCGACTTGCTGACCTGGCTGTCCATGGAGCTGGGTGTGGCGATCGAGTCCCGCTACGTCGGCCCCTGGGGGCGCGTGCAAGAGGAGATGCGCGCCGGGCGCATCGATCTGATCGCGGGGGCCTTCTTCACCCAGGCGCGCACCGAGTACATGGACTACTTCTACCCGGCATTCCGCGAGACGCGTTCCGTGGTGCTGGTGCGCGACAACAGCAAGCTCGATTTCAAGCGCTGGGCGGACCTCGCGCCGTTGCAGGGTGTCACGGTCATCGGCAACAGCCTGGGCGAGGAATTCGATCGCTTTGCGCGCGAACATCTCAACATCTCGCAGGTCGCGACGCTGGAGCGGGCGCTGCAGATGCTGCAGCGCTCGCGCGTGGACTACCTCGTCTACGAGGACGCCCCGGCCGCTGCGTACCAGGCGCGGTTGAACATCGACGGGATCAAGCCGCTGCTGCCCGCCGTGGCCAGCGAGCCGCTCCATCTGACGCTGTCGCACCGCTCGGCCTGCAACACGCCCGAATTGCGGGGCCGTATCGCTCGTGCGATGTACAAGCTGTCACGCCAGCCGGCGCTGATGAACGGCTGGATCGAGAAGAACATCCAGCTCTGGAAGAAGTCCGGCGCCTGATCGCAGGCCGCCGTCCTGACCTGGCAGCGAGACGGACGTGGATCGAGCGCCCCCGTTGGTGTTCCGGAAGGTCCGAGGAGGAGAGTCGGGTGGTTTCGAGCTTGCATCGCAGCGTTGCACCAGGGTGAAGGATCAGGGCAGCGGGGGGCGAGCCTGCAAGAGGCTCAGCGGCTCAGCATCGCCTCGAAGGCAGCCCGCACCGACGAGCGCCCGTTCAGCAGCTGGCGTGGCCGGATGTCGAGAGTCCGGCGCGTGGATCCCGTCGCTGCCCCTTGTGCGCTGGCAGGTCTGAGCCCGGCGCAGAGGCAGGCACCACGTCCCGCCGATGCACTCGCCGCTGCCGTGCGGCGCTTCGCTAGCAGACTGCGGCGGCACGCAACTCGTGCCCGCCCGTACCGGTTTCGCGGGTCCGTTGTGGCGCCATCGCATCGCCTTGCCTTGCCTTGCCTTGCCTTGGGCGCAGCTTGTGCGCGTGTGGGCCGCAGCCTCATTAAAGCCAATTACTGCGCGAATCTCGACACCTTTCAAGGGCATGGAGCTGCTGCAGCCCGAATCTGGGTTCTTTCCTTGCTGTCGCTACATACACTGACAACTGAATGGAGTCTGTGCTCCGTGTGTGGCTGACGAGAGGACAAGAAAATGCAGGGTTGGATTCGACGCGCGGCTGCGCTGCTCGCGTGGCCGTTCGCGCGCTCGCTGGAGCGCTTGCCGAGGGCAATCGCTGTTGTCGCGCTGTTGAGCCTGCAGGCCCTCCTGTCGGCACCAGCCCTGGCTGCACAAGTCTGCACACTGACAATCACCTTCACCAACACCGGTGCCAACAGCTATCGATACGACTTCAGCTCGGTCGACTACACCAACTGCGATCCCGGTGGCATCGGTGGCATCTACACCGATGCGAGCGTGGGGACCGGTCAGCGGCCCACGGCCCACGGCACGATGGAAACCGACCTGACGGTCTTTCCGATCGATACCGTCGTCTACCGCCCCAGCCCGCTCGGATATGTCGGCGGCGATTCGGGCGTCTTGTACGACATTAACGGCAACACCATCGCCGTCAACATCACCATGAACAGTGGTGCCCCGACGGCCAATGCGGTCAGCGCCACGGTGGCTCATGGGAGCAGTGCCAATGCCATCACGCTCAATGTCACAGGGGCGGCGGCGACCAGCGTTGCGGTAGGCACCCAAGCCTCGCATGGCACGGCGACGGCAAGTGGCACGACCATCAGCTACACCCCGAACTCCAGCTATTCCGGCGCCGACTCCTTCACCTACACCGCCACCGGTAGCGGCGGGACCTCGGCGCCGGCGACGGTGACGATCACGGTGTCGAATGCCACGGTCACCTATTCACCCAGCAGTCCGCTCGCTGGCGGCGTCGGATCGGCCTACAGCCAGTCGATAGGCGGTGCCTCCGGCGCCACGGCGCCTTACACCTACGCTCTGGCCAGTGGCTCGCTGCCGGCCGGCCTCGTGCTCGCCAGCAACGGCACCCTCTCGGGCACGCCCACGGCCGGTGGCAGCTTCAACTTCACCGTGACTGCGACCGATTCCAGTACGGGCACCGGTCCGTTCTCGGCAACAAGCGGCACGCTCACGCTGACGGTCGCGGCCCCCACCATTGCCGTCAACCCGGGATCATTGAGCAATGCAACCGCCGGCTCTGCCTACAGCGCTTCGGTCACGGGCAGCGGCGGCACCGCGCCCTACAGCTTAGCGGTGACGGTGGGCAGCTTGCCGGCCGGCCTCACGCTGGCCAGCAACGGTGCCCTGTCGGGCACCCCGACGGCAAGCGGCACGTTCAACTTCACCGTCACGGCCACGGACAGCTCGACCGGTACCGGCCCCTACACGGGCAGCAGGCCCTACTCATTGATCGTTGATGCGCCCACAGTCACCGTGTCCCCGGCGTCACTGACGTCTGCCACGGTGGGCGCCTCGACCAACCAGACCGTGACCGCCAGCGGTGGTGTCGCGCCCTACACCTATGCGGTGACGGCAGGCAGCTTGCCGGCCGGTCTCACACTGAGCTCCAGTGGCACCTTGTCGGGCACCCCCACGGCAGGGGGCACGTTCAACTTCACCGTCACGGCCACGGACAGCTCGACCGGCACCGGCCCGGCCGCCGGAAGCAAGGCCTACTCGCTGACCGTTGCTGCGCCCACGGTCACCGTGGCCCCGGTGTCACTGACGGCTGCCACGGTCGGCGGCTCGACCAACCAGACCGTGACTGCCAATGGTGGCGTCGGACCCTACACCTACGCGGTGACGGCAGGTTCGCTGCCCGCAGGCCTGTCGCTGTCTTCCGGCGGCGTCATCTCCGGCACGCCCACTGCGGGCGGTTCGTTCAACTTCACGGTGACGGCCACCGACAGCTCGACGGGTACCGGCGCTCCCTTCACGGGCAGCCGCGCCTATTCGCTGACCGTGAACTCGCCCGCCATCAGCGTGGCGCCCGCGTCGCTCTCTGCGGTGGCAGCCGGGGCTGCGGTCAATGGCACCCTCACCGCCAGCGGCGGCACGAGCGGCTACACCTACGCCGTGACGGCAGGTTCGCTGCCGCCGGGCGTCTCCGTGAGCAGCGCAGGCGTCCTGAGTGGCGCGGCGACCGCCACCGGCACGTACAACTTCACCGTCACTGCCACGGACAGCAGCACCGGCGCCGGCCCCTTCACCGGAAGTCGCGCATACAGCTGGACGGTCAACCCACCCATGCTGACCATCAGCCCGGCGAGCGGCAGCAATCTGTCCGGCTCGGCACTGTCGGGCTACAGCCAGGCGTTCACGCCCAGTGGCGGCACTGCGCCCTACACCTATGCCATCTTGATCAACTCCGGCTCCATGCCGGCCGGACTGAGCTTCTCGACCGCGACCGGCGTGCTGTCGGGCACACCGACGGCAGGTGGCACCGTCACCTTCACGGTGACGGCGACGGATGCCACGACGGGCGCGGGCTCGCCGTTCCATGTCTCAGGCACCTACAACCTGACTATGGGTGCGCCCACCGTCACGGTGTTGCCCATGGGGAGCCTCACCACCCCGGCAATCGGGACGGCCTACAGCCAGACCTTCACCGCCAGCGGAGGTGCCGCGCCCTATGGCTACGTCGTCAGCGCAGGCACGCTGCCTGCGGGGCTGACGCTGTCTGCGGCGGGCGTGCTGTCGGGCACGCCTACGGCGGCGGGCAACTTCAACTTCACGGTGCAGGCGACCGACGCCAACAACTTTGCCGGCACGAGAGCCTACAGCGTCACCATCGGAGGACCGACGCTCGCCATCGGCACGGCCAGCCTGCCCAACGGCAATGTCGGCGTGGCCTACAGCCAGACCGTGTCCGCCAGCGCCGGCACGGCGCCCTACAGCTTTGCGGTGACGGCCGGCGCGCTGCCGGCGGGCCTGTCGCTCAACGGCGCGACCGGCGCGATCGCTGGCACGCCGACCACGGCGAATACCTACAACTTCACCGTCACCGCCACCGACAGCACCACGGGCACGGGCGCGCCGTACACGGTCGCCAAGGCCTATACGGTGGTCATCGGCGTGCAGGCCCCGGTTGCGAATGCCAGCTCCGCGAGCACCCCGTACGACAACCCCGTGCAGATCAACCTCGCCCCGGCGATCACGGGCGGCGCGGCGGTCAGCATCGCGGTGGCGACGCCGCCAGCGCATGGCACTGCCACGGTGGCGGGCCTGACCGTGACCTACACGCCCGCTGCAGGCTACGCCGGCAGCGACAGCTTCACCTACACCGCCACCAATGCCGGCGGCACCTCTGCGGCCGCGACGGTGACGGTGATGGTCAGTGCGCCGACCCTCACCCTGCAGCCCAACCAGCCGAACCTGCCCAACGGGCAGGTTGGGGCGGCCTACAGCCAGGCTGTCAGCACATCGGGCGGAACGGCCCCCTACAGCTACAGCGTCAGCGCGGGCAGCTTGCCCAGTGGACTGAGCCTGGACGGCAGCACGGGCATGCTTGCCGGGAAACCGACAGCAGCGGGAGCGTTCAGCTTCACGATCCGTGCGACCGACAGCACAAGCGGCATGGCGGCGTCGGGCATGCAGGCCTATTCGCTGACGATCACCCCGGCCTTGCCGGTCGCGGGGTCCAAGAGCGTGACCGTGCCCTTCAACGCGGCCACGCAGATCGACCTGGCCGGCGCCGTCAACGGTGGGCCGGCCACGACGTTCACCCTGACGGTGCAGCCCAGCCACGGCACTGCCACGCTCAATGGCACCACGGTGACGTACACGCCCGCGTCGGGCTATTTCGGCAACGACAGCTTCAGCTACACGGCAGGCAACGTCTCGGGCACGTCGCCCGCCGCCGCGGTGACGATCACGGTCAACCCGCCGCCGCCCGTTCCCCAGCCGGTGACGGTGACCGTGCCGAGCGGCAGCGCGGGGGGCGGCAACTCGACAGAGATCCCCCTTGTCATCTCGGGGGGGCCGGTGTCGAGCATCACCATCCTCACGCCGCCTCAGCATGGCACCTTGACCATCGTGGGACTGGAAGCCAGCAGCAACGCACGTGCGAAGGCGCTTGCCGCCGGGCGCACCGACACCGCCGCGACCGTGCCCGCCGTCATCTACACGCCCAACCCTGGCTACTACGGCACCGACAGCTTCAGCTACACGGCGTCGAACGCAGCAGGCACGTCCGTCGCGGCCACGGTCACCATCATCGTCAGCGCACCGCCGCCGACGCTGGCCGTCGTCAGCGCCACCACCAAGTCGGGCCAGCCGGTGACGCTGGCGGTGACGGCGAATGCCGTCGGCGGCCCCTTCACCGAGTTGTCCATCGTGACCCCGCCGGGCCACGGCAAGGCCGTCGTGCAGGGCATGGCCATCGTCTACACCTCGCTCGCCACCTTCTCCGGTACCGACACCGTCGTGTATGCGCTGAGCAATGCGCACGGCAGCACGCAGGGGACGGCGACGATCACCGTGGCCGGGCGGCTGGACCCGTCCAAGGACGCGGAAGTCAGCGGACTTCTGTCAGCGCAGGCAGACGCCACCCGGCGCTTCGCCAGCTCGCAGCTGAACAACTTCAGCCGCCGGCTGGAATCCCTGCACGGCGATGGCTGGGCCAAGTCCAGCTTCGGGCTGAGCCTGAGCTCCTACGGTGTGGATTCCGTGCTGCCCACGGACCCCATCGCGCAGATGAATGCCAGCGCGGCACTGCGCAACGGCGAGGCCGGCCGGCCGGCAGGCGCGGGCATGGCGGCCCGACGGGGCCCTGGCGCCACCTTGGCGCACAGCGGCGCGCAGAACGTCGCGCCTGACGATGCGTCCAGGGCAGCAGGCCGGGACACGCCGCAGGCTGCCCGCAGCGAGCTGTCCTGGTGGGTGGGCGGCAGCGTCGACTTCGGCCATCGCGACCAGTTGACCGGCACCTCGCGGTTCCGCTTCCACACCGACGGCGTCAGCCTGGGGGCGGACTACCGGGTCAGCCAGCTCTGGTCCATCGGGCTTGGCGGCGGCTTCAGCAGCGACCGCAGTGATGTGGGCAGCAAGGGCTCGAAGAGCACCAGCAATAGCAGCGTCCTGGCCGTCTACGCCGCGCTGCGGCCGGCACCCGATACCTTCGTTGATGCCGTGCTGGGCCACAGCACGCTGAGCTTCGACCTCAATCGCTTCATCACCGATGAAGGCGGCTTCGCGACCGGTCAGCGCCGTGGTCGCCAGTGGTTCGGTTCGCTGGCCGCGGGCTACGAGTACCGTGAGCGCCAGGGCCTGCTGCTGTCGGCCTATGCGCGACTCGAGCTGATGCGCGCGACGCTGAACGGCTACGCCGAGAGCGCCGCCGACGTGAACAGCCTCACCTACCACGACCAGTCCGTGCGCATGAGCACCGGCAAGCTGGGCCTGCGTGCCGAAACCGCCTATGCGCTGGGCGGCAACGAGCTGCAGCCACGTGCACGCATCGAGTACCAGCACCGCTTCGAAGGGGCCGATCAGGCCACGATGAGCTACACCGACCTGGGGAGCAACGCGCCCCTGTACACGGCGCAGCCGCTGGGCGCACGGCGCGGCCAGTGGATGGCCGAGGTGGGCGGAAAGTGGGTGCTGCGCAGCGGCTTTGCGCTGTCGCTGGACTACGGCAGCTCGGTGGCCGGTGGCGGCGGCACGGTGCACACCGTCAGGCTCGGGGCGGAGGGGCGGTTCTAGGCCCCTGCGCTGGCGCGCTGCCCGGTCTTGCGGGGCGCGCGCCAGATCGGCGACATGAGGGCGCCAGGAGCTGGCGCGCTGCCGCGCCCTCCCGCGCTGCGGCACACGCCGTCCTCGAGGATGCGTCGCCTCGCGTGCGACGGCTCGGATCGAAGCCGGCTGACGGCTTTGCTGGCGGCCTTGCTGGCGTCTGCGCTCAGCGCGTCGTCACGTCGCGGCGCCTGAGTGCGATGACCACGACGCCCAGCGCCATCAGCAGCCAGGTGCCGGGCTCGGGCACGGCGGCCACCGCCGCGAGCGCCGCCTGGCCGATCAGCGCATGCGCGGCGGCCGAAGGGTGCAGCGCGTCGGAGAAGGCCGAGACGCTGCATGAGACGCCGACCGAGCCGGGGAAAGTGCCACAAGGCGTCGTGACGTTGGTGATGCCGTAGAGCGCACCACCGTTGGTCAACGCATCGCTGCGGATGTCAGCGGCGAGCCCCGCCATGTCGAGGAAGCTGACTTGCAGGCCGCTGAACTGCGCCTCCAAGAACGGCACCAGTCCGGCGATCAGCAGGTTGTAGCGCAGCGTCACGTCGCTCGAGTTGGCCACCAGGTTCAGGCCGGCGGCTTCGGGCGTCGCGCCGAGGTCGGGGACGTTGGAGATCAGCACGTGCTGCGCGCCGCGGCTGGCGAGCAGGCCCACCGCGTTGGCGACGTTGGCAGCGGCGGCTTCCGCGGCCGCCTGGCGCGATGCCGCCGTGCTGGCGGCCCCGCGCGCATCGCGCAGATCGTTCCCGCCGCCGACGACGACGTAAAGCCCCGTCGGATCGGCCAGCGCATGCGATGGCGCCCAGAGCCCACCGACCTGCGCCAGCAGCCCCGGCGGGTTCGACGCGGTGCCGGTGCGCGCACCGCCAAAGGCGTAGTTGTTGCCGCCGATCAGCGAGGGCACCGCTCCGCTTGGAAGGGCGAGGCCGCCGGCGAGCACGTCGATCCAGATCGGGCCGTCGGAGAAGCGGCCGCTGTAGTAGGGCGCCGTCGGCGTCGCGCCACTGGTGGCGAGAAAGATGTTGCCGGTGTCGGACAGGCTGTCGCCGAAGACCGTGAGGCTGGAGTAGGCCAGCGCGGGCAGGCTGCCGAAGGTTGCGGCGCCCAGGACCAGGGCGCCGGCGCAGCGACGCAGGAAGTTCTTCATCGTCTTGCCTCGTTGTCTCGTTCGAGTGGACCTGCAAGCTAACGTGACGGCCCGCGGCGGGGCAGCGGAGAACTCCCACCCCTCGAACGCGGGGGTGGCCAGACGAGTCCGGCCTACCCCGCGGGACGGCTGTGCGCCGCGGGCTTCGTCGGCAGGTTGAGCAAGGCGGACTTGGCCCAGTCGGGCTTGGTCTCGAAGAGGTGGTCGATGAAGGCCCGGGTCTTGGCGGGCATCAGCCGGCGGCTGGCCGTCAGCAGGTGCACGGGCAGCGGTTCGTAGCGCCAGTCGGGGAGTACCGGCACCAGCGTGCCGGCGATCACGTCGGGCGCCACCATGCCGAAAGGGAAGCTGCCGATGCCGCCGCCCGCCCGCGTCAGTGACAGCACCAGGCCGATGGAGTTGGCCTCCAGCGGGCCACGCGCCTCCACCTCGGCGGTCTGCCGGCCGTTCAGCAGCGTGCGGTGCAAGCCCTTGCCTTGGCTGAGCACCACGAAGTCGTGCTCCGCCAGATCAGCCGGCGTCTGCGGCGCGGGGCGCGCCTGCAGATAGACGGGGCTGGCGTACAACCCTCGCTCCAGCAGCATGTACTGGCGGGCGATCAGGTCGGGCTCGTCCACCGGCCCCATGCGCACCGCCAGGTCGTAGGGCTCGTTGAACAGGTCGACGCGACGCGGGGTCGTGTCCACCTCGAGCGTCACCCGGGGGTACCGGCGCACGAAGCGGGCAAAGCTCTCGGCCAGCACCAGCATTGCGAATTCGGCCGGCACAGACACGCGCAGCCGTCCCTGCGGCGTGGCCTCGCGCGAGGCCAGCCACTGGCGTGTCTCGGCGATGTCGTCGTCATGCCGCGCGGCCCGCTCGGCGAGCTGCTCGCCCAGCTCCGTCAGCGTCATGCGCGCGGCACCCGGCACGAAGAGACGCGCGCCCACGGAGGTTTCCAGCGCGGTCAGGCGCCGGCTCAGCGTCGCTTTCGGCAGCGCCAGCACGCGGGCGGCCGCCGACAGTGAGCCGGCCTTGTGCACCTGGGCCAGCAGCAGGAGGTCATCGATCTTCATGGCGCCGTTCGTCTCGTTTTATTTCGTTTCGTTTCCGGAACGGTCCGTTTGAGTTTTTCATCTATTCGCCGGAAATGGAACTCTCTACAGTCCCGGCCATCATGTCAACGGTCCAGTTGCTCCCGTCAAAAACGCACCACATCGGCACCGGTTTCCAGGCCGACGGGTGGCGCGAGCCTGCGGCCCTGCTGGATCCCTTCATCATGGTGGACCGCTTCCGCATGAGCGAAGCGGTGTTCGCTCCCCACCCGCACGCCGGCTTCTCGGCAGTGACCTACCTCTTCGACGATTCGGCCACCGGCCTTGTCAGCCGGGATTCGCTGGGCGGCGAACATGAGATCCTGCCCGGCGGCCTGCACTGGACGCTGGCCGGCCGCGGCGTCATGCACGACGAGTTCCCCATCGACGCCGGCCGTGAAGCCCATGGCCTGCAGGTCTTCGTCAACCTGCCCGCGGAGCAGAAGCTGCGCGATCCGTGCGTGATGCGCCTGGCTGCCACGCAGATGCCGCGTCGCGTGGGGGAGGGCTGGCGCGCCGTGCAGGTCTTCGGCGGCACTGCCGAGCTGGCGCTGCCCTGGCCCACGGCGCTGGCCATCGTCGATATCGATGCCGGTGCGGCCTACGAGCTGGCGATGCCCGAAGGCGAGCAGGGCTTCGCCATCGTCGTCCAGGGCTGCGCCCAGGCGGCGGGGCTGACGCTGTCGGCCGGCCAGGCGCTGTCGTTGGCCGGACCCGGCCGCGAGCGCCTGCAGGCCGTCGAGGCCGTGCGTCTCGCCTGCTTCAGCGGCCGCCCCCTGCGCGAGCCGCTGGTGCGCCACGGCCCCTTCGCCATGAGCGACGAGGGCCAGATCGTCGCCGCGCTGCAGCGCTTCCAGACCGGCGGCATGGGCCGCCTCTGCGCGCTGTCCACGCCCAACAACAACCCCGAACGTCTGACAACAAGGAATTCCAAATGAACGCAGCCCAGGACACCGCCGCCGCACCCCAGCCCGCCGGGAACGGCAAGAAGAGCGGCCCGCCGGTGCCGCTGCTGGTCATCGGCGCGCTGCTGCTGGTGGGCGGCATCGGGCTGGGCGGGCGCATGTGGTGGCGCAGCCAGCATCTGGTGGAGACCGACAACGCCTTCGTCGCGGGACGCATCCACCCGGTCGCCACGCGCGTGGCCGGCGTCGTCACGGAGATGCACATGCAGGACAACGCGGTGGTCAAGGCAGGCGATGTGCTGCTGCGCCTGGACCCGGCCGATGCCGCCGTGCAGATCGAGCGACTGAAAGCGCAAATCGCCCAGTCGGACGCGGCCATCGCGACGAGCGCCGCACAGATCGCCCAGGCCCGCGCGCAGGCCGCCGTCACCACATCCCAGGTCGCGCAGGCGGAGGCCGTGCTGGCACGCACCGAACTGGACGCCAAGCGCAGCCAGGCCCTGTTTGGCGCCGAGCTGCGCGCCACCAGCAAGCAAGAGCTCGACGCGGCCCTCGCGGCGCGCGACGTGGCGCGAGCCGACCTGGCCGCCCGCAAGGCCGGCGCCAACGCCGCCAAGGAAGCGGTGGCAGCCGCCGAGAGCGCTCGCCAGTCCGCCAATGCGCAGAAGAGTGCCACGCAGGCGCAGCTCAAGGATGCCCAGAACCAGCTCGGCTATGTCGAGGTCCGCGCCTCGGCCGACGGCCGTATCGGCAAGCGCACCGTGGAAGTGGGCCAGCGCGTGCAGCCCGGCCAGCAGCTCGCTGCCATCGTCGAACCCGAGACCTGGATCGTCGCCAACTTCAAGGAAACCCAGCTCGCACGGATGAAGACGGGCCAGAAGGTGCACGTGAAGGTGGATGCCTTCCCGGGGCAGGACCTGATCGCCAAGGTCGACAGCTTTGCGCCGGCCTCGGGCGCCAGCTTCGCGCTGCTGCCGCCGGACAACGCGACCGGCAACTTCACGAAGATCGTCCAGCGCGTGCCGGTGAAGCTGGTCTTCGAGCCCGAGAGCCTGAAGGGCCTGGGTGAGCAGGCTGCGCGCATCGTGCCGGGGCTGTCGGTGCAGGTGGAAGTCGAGATCGCCGAGTAAGCCATCCCCATGGGCAACGAGAACTACCTCCCGCCGCCGCCCGACCAGAAGGTCAGCGGTCGCACCTGGCTGGCCGTGCTGGCCAGCCTGCTGGGCGCCTTCATGGCGGTGCTGGACATCGCCATCACCAATTCATCGCTGAAGGACATCCTCGGCGCGCTGTCGGCCACGCAGGAAGAGGGCTCCTGGATCTCCAGCGCCTACCTCGTCGCCGAGATCGTCGTCATCCCCCTCGCGGGTTTCCTGGCGATGGTCTTCTCCACGCGGCGCTACCTGGTCGTCAACGTCGCGCTGTTCCTGGTCTTCAGCACGCTGTGCGGCATGGCCTGGAGCCTGGAGAGCATGATCGCCTTTCGCGCCGCCCAGGGCTTCACGGGTGGCGTGATGATCCCGATGGCGATGACGCTGGTCACGCGCAAGCTGCCGCTGAAGAAGCGCCCCATCGGGCTGGCCCTGTTCGGCATGACCGCCACGCTCGCCCCCACGCTGGGACCCACGGTGGGCGGTTACCTGACCGAGCTCTATGGCTGGCCCAGCATCTTCTACATCAACTGGGTGCCGGGCATCCTGCTGATGCTGGGCGTCAGCTTCGGCCTGGACAAGGAGCCGATGAACCTCAAACTGCTCCGCGACGTCGACTGGTGGGGCATCCTCTTCATGGCCGTCGGCCTGGGGTCGCTGACCGCGATGCTGGAAGAGGGCAACGCCAAGGATTGGTTCCAGAGCCCCTTCATCATCACGGCGGCCGTGCTGGCCATCGCCGGCATCTACGGCTGGGCCTGGCGCGGCCTGACGCGCCGCAACACCTTCATCGACCTGCACATCCTTGGCCGCCCCAGCTTCCTGATTGCCGGCGTCATCGCGTTCACGACTGGCATGGGCCTCTACGGCTCGGCCTTCATCCTGCCGCTCTACCTGGGCCAGATCGCGAACTACACGCCCATGCAGATCGGCCTGGTCATCATGTGGATGGGCCTGCCGCAGCTCTTCATCATGCCCTTCGCGGCCAAGCTGTCCACCAAGCTGGACAACCGCGTGATGATGAGCCTGGGCCTGGCGCTGTTCGCGGTCTCCTGCTTCATGAACACCCACATGAGCGCCGACACCGCCGGGCCGGAACTGCTCGCCGCACAGGTCGTGCGCGCGCTCGGCCAGCCGCTCATCATGATCACGCTGACCAACTTCGCAGTGAACGGCATCCCGCCGAACCTGCTGCCCAGCGCCTCCGGCATGTTCAACATGATGCGCAACCTCGGCGGCTCGGTCGGCATCGCCGTGCTGGCGACGCTGCTGACCAACCGCGAGCACCTGCACAGCGCCCGCGTCGGCGAGGCCGTCAGCCTCTACGACCCTGCCACCCAGGCGCGGCTGGATGCGCTGGCCCAGAACTTCGCGAGCAAGGGGTTCGACAGCGCCGCCGCGCAGGACATGGCCATCAAGGCGCTGGACAACGTCGTACGCCGCGACAGCTACGTCATGGCCTACAACGACGCCTTCCTGATCCTCGGCATCGCACTGTTCGCCTGCGTGGCCATCGTCTGGCTCAGCAAGAAGGTCCTCGGCGGCGCTGCGAGCGCGGAAGCCGCCCACTGAATCGGGAGATCGAGATGATCCAACTCAAGACCGTCCTCACCCTCGTCGCCACGGCGTCGCTGGCCGCCTGCACGACGCTGGGCCCCAACTACCAGGCGCCGGCTGCGAATGCGCCGGCCGCCTACCGTGCCGCGGCGCCCGTGGCCGGCGCCGAGCTGCAACGCGACTGGTGGCTGTCGTTCGGCGACGCCCAGCTCAATGCGCTCGAAGCCCAGGCCCTGCAAGCCAGCCCCACGCTGGCCGCCGCCGCGGCGCGCATCGATCGTGCCCGCGCCGTGTACGGCGCAACCCGGGCCGATGAACTGCCGCGCCTGGACATCGGCGCCAACGAGACCGGCCTGCGCACCTCGGCCAAGTCCGTCACGACGCCCGTGCTGGGCGGCCAAGCCATCACCTTCGAAGGATGGCAGACGACGGTACAGGCCAACCTCGGCTGGGAGATCGACCTCTGGGGGCGCGTGAAGCGCCAGGCCGAGGCGGCGCAGGCCCAGCTCGACGGCGCCACGCTCGACGCTGCTGCCGCCCGCGTGGCGTTGACGGCCGACGTGGCCGCGGCCTACTGGCAATGGCGCGCACTGGCCGACGAGGCCCAGGCGCTGCAGCGCGTGCGCGACAGCCGTGCCAAGGCCTTCCAGGTCGCGCAGACCCGCTTCGACGCCGGCTCCTCGACGACCCAAGACCTGGAGCGCGTGCGCGCCGAGCTGGCCTCCGCCGACGCCGATGTCGCGGACCTGCCGCGCCGTCAGGCGCTGGTGTTGAACCAGATCGCCGCGTTGACCGGGCAAGCCGCCGCCGAGCTGAAGCTGCAGGCCGCGCCGTTGGCCGCCCCTCCCGCCATCCGTGCCGGCGTGCCGTCCGAACTGCTGCAGCGCCGCCCGGACCTGGCGCAGAGCCTGGCGCAGCTGCATGCTGCGACGGCGCAGGTGGGTATCGCCGAGGCGGCGTTCTATCCCTCCATCCGGCTGACCGGCAGCTTCGGCTACCAGAGCAAGGACCTGAGCGACCTGGTCTCGGCGCCGGCGCGCCTCTACAACTTCGGCCCCAGCATCTCGCTGCCCCTCTTCGAGGGCGGCAAGAACAAGGCCAACCTGGCGAGCGCCAAGGCCCAGGTCGACGAATCGCTCGCGACCTTCCGCGGGCGCATGCTGCAGGCGCTGCGCGAGGTGGACGATGCGCTGGCCGAACTGCAGGGCCGCGCCGCCGTCGTGGACGCGCAGAACCGGACGCTGGCGTCGTCGGGCCAGGCGCTGACCGTCGCCCGCAGCCGCTACGACAAGGGCGCTGTCAGCTATCTCGACGTGACCGAGGCGGAGCGCACTCCGCTCGCCACCGAGCGCGCCCTGGCGCAACTGCGCGGCGCCCAGTGGGTGGCCACCGCGCAGCTCGTCAAGGCGTTGGGCGGTGGCTGGGGCAGCGGCGGCTGACATGATGAGGGTGTTCCGGTTGTCGAAACCGCCCGGGCTGGCCCGTCATGGCGGCGAAAGGGCATGGGGTCCTTTCCCTGCCACATGAGCCGCCCACCGGGCACAACACAAGGACCGCCGTGCACTACACCCTTCAAATCTTCGAAACGGACGAGGGCTTCGCCGCCCGCACCGACCCTGCCCAGCAGGCCGCCTACTGGGGTGGCACGATGGCCTACCTGAAGGCGCTCAAGGAGGCGGGAGTTTTCGTCAGCGGCGCCGGCCTGCAGCCACCGACGACGGCGACGACGTTGCGCCGGGCCAAAGGCCAGCTGGTCCTGCATGACGGCCCGGTGGCCGACACCAAGGAGCTGCTGGGCGGCCTCTTCATCATCGACGTGCCGGACCTGGACGCCGCCCTGAAGTGGGCGGGGCGTTTCCCGGACCGCGAGGGCGTCGTGGTCGAGGTCCGGCCCAACCTGGTGCATGACTAAGGCCGCCGGCGCGGTGCTGGCCGAGACCCTGCAGGCCAGCCGCGCACGGCTGGTCGGCTTGCTGGCCTCCCGCACCCGCGACCTTGCCGCCGCAGAAGATGCCGTGGCGGATGCCGTCGCCCAGGCCTGGTTGACCTGGCCCTCGCACGGGGTGCCGGCCAACCCCGCCGCCTGGCTGTTGGCGGTCGCGCGCAACCGTTGGCGTGACGACCTGCGCCATGCGCGGGTGGTGGCGGACCACGCCGAGGACTGGCTGCATCGGCATGCGTCCGATGTCGCCGACCTGCCGGGCGCAGCGGCGGAGCTGGACTTTCCGGATGAGCGACTGAAGCTGCTCTTCGTCTGCGCCCACCCCGCCATCGACTGCGCGGTGCATGCACCGCTGATGCTGCAGGTCGTGCTCGGCGTGCCCGTGGAGCGCATGGCGGGTCTCTTCCTGGTGCAGCCGGCCGCCCTCGGCCAGCGGCTGTCCCGGGCCAAGGCCAAGATCCGCGATGCGGGCATCGCCTTCGAGCTCCCGGCGGCGCAGGAACTGCCCGGCCGCCTGCCGGCGGTGCTGGACGCCATCTATGCCGCCTATGGCCTTGATTGGGAGGACGCCGCTGCGTCGTGCCCCCAGGCCCTGCTGCTGGCCGGCTGGCTGGCCGAGCGCCTGCCCGACCCCGAGGCGCTGGGCCTGAAGGCCTTGCTGCTCTACGCCGAGGCACGCCGGCCCGCGCGCCGGGACGGGGAGGGGGCCTTCATCCCCCTGGACGAACAGGACGTGCAGCGGTGGGATGGCACGCTGATGGCGCAGGCGGGGCTGGCGCTGGAGAAGGCCGCGCAGGCAGGTCCTGCGGTACGTCCGGGCCGTTATCAGCTCGAAGCCGCGGTGCAATCCGTGCACGCGCGCCGGGCCGAGACGGGCCGCACCGACTGGCAGACGCTGACCTTGCTCTACCAAGGCCTGCTGAGCCTGGCGCCGACGCTGGGCTATCGCCTCGGCTTCATCAGTGCGCTGGCCCGTTGGCAGGGCGCCGACGTGGCCTGGCCGCATCTGGCCGCATTGGACGACACCTTGGTGCGCGAGCACCAGCCCTACTGGGCACTGCGGGCCGAACTGTTGCGCCAGCGGGGCGAACCCGCGGCCGACGCCTATCAGCGCGCCGCAGGGCTTTGCCGCGACGAGGCGACGCGGCGTTTCCTGCTTGACCGGGCCCGCCAGGGGGGCGAGCCCAGCATCGCCCGCCCCGGCCACGTCGGGACCCCGGGCGGCTGAATCCCTGGGCGGTGTCCCAAGCCCGCTTCCCGCGGGGTGCCCTGGCGTCCCCCGTGCGCACCCCGCCGCGGCGCATCAATGCGTCGGCCGAGCCCTGGGCGCATACTTGAGCCCATGGCTATCCCTCACGCACTCCCTGGCCAGGCCGTTGACGTGCGGCCGCTTGGCGCCGGACTTGCCCAGGAGAAGACCCGGGCGCTCTTCAAGTCGGCGGACCTGGAGGTCATGCGCCTGGTGCTGATGGCGGGCAAGTCCCTGCCACCGCACAGCGTGCCCGGCGAGATCACGGTGCACTGCCTCGAAGGATCCCTGGTGGTCACGGCCGAAGGTCGCTCGCATGCGCTGGGCGCGGACCAGCTGCTCTATCTTGCTGGCGGCGTGATGCATGATGTCACGGCGGTCGAGGACTCCTCCGCGCTCGTGACCATCGCGCTGCGCCGCTAGAGGCGCCGCGGTTTGCGCCGCCGGCCAGGTTCAGCCGGCCAAGGGCAGGATCGCGGCTGCCATCCGCGCCGCCGCTCCGCGATGCGCGGCAGCGAAGGCGAGGGCGTTGCGACTCATCGACTGACGTGCCGGCGCATCCGCGCACAGTGCCTGTCCCTGCAGGATGGCGTCGGCCAGCGTCGCACAGCGTCGCGCCGCGCCCGCCGCCAGGGCCAGCTCCGTTGCCTCGGCGAAATTGAAGGTGTGCGGTCCCGCCAGCACCGGGCAGCCACAGGCCGCGGCTTCGATGAGGTTCTGGCCTCCCAGCGGTTCGAAGCTGCCGCCCAGCAGGGCCACGCTGGCCAGGCCGTAGTAAAGCGGCATCTCGCGCATGGAGTCGCCCAGCCAGACGTCTGCGGCCCTGGCCGTCGCGGGAGGCGGGTCGGCCCAGCTGCTGCGGCGCGCCAGCGTCAGCCCCGCGGCTTCGACCAGAGCGGCCACCTCGTCGAAGCGCTGCGGATGGCGCGGCACGATGGCCAGCAACGGGCGTGGCGCGGGCTGCTTCACCCAAGCGTCCAGCAGCGCCTTCTCCTCTCCCTCGCGGCTGACGGCCAGCATCAGCACGGGGCGGCCGACCTGCGCCGCCCAGGCCTGGCCGCGCGCGATCAGCGCCGCGTCCATGGCGATGTCGTACTTCAGATTGCCGGCCACCTCGACGCGGGCCGTGCCCATCGCGCGGATGCGCTGCGCGTCCGCCTCGGTCTGGGCCAGGGCCAGCATCATTCGAGCCGCCGCAGGCCGCATCAAGGCACCCAGGCGCCGGCCCTGGCGCAGGCTCTTCTCGGACAGCCGCGCATTGGCCAGCACCATGGGCAACCCGGCGCGTTCGGCCTCGCGCTGCAGCGTGGGCCAGACCTCGGTCTCCATCAGCACGCCCAGCCGCGGCCGCCAGTGGCGCAGAAAGCGCCGCACGGCACCGGGCGTGTCGTAGGGCAGCCAGGCGATGGCGTCGCCGTCGCGCAGCAGGGCCTGGGCGGCCTCGCGGCCGGTGGCCGTCGACTGGGTCAGCAAGAGGCGCAGGTCCGGCTCGCGTTCGCGCAGCGCGGCGATGAGCGCGCTGGCGGCCCGCGTCTCGCCCAGGGAGACCGCATGGATCCACAGGCGCCCGGGTGCGGGCTGCGGCGCGGCGTACAGCCCCAGCCGTTCGCGCAGGGCCTGGCGGTAGAGCGGCTCCTTCGCGCCGCGCCGCCACAGGCGCAGCAGGTACAGCGGCGTCAGCAGCCGCAGTGCCGCCGCGTACAGGGCCAGCGCCAGGCCCTCGGGCATCAGCGGTCCTTCCTGGCCAGGTCCTGCGCGGCACGCAGGCGGCGCAGGACTGGTTCGTTGAGCTGGCGGCTGGCAGGACTCCACAGACCGATCTGGCGATCGATCTCGGTTTGCAGTCGCGCGGCCGTGGCTGTGTCGTTGATCGCCAGGGCCCACATCAGGTACTCGGCGCTGGCTTCGAAGCTGGCGTAACGGCCGACGGCGGCCTCGAAACTCTCGCGCGCCTCGGTCGTGCGGCCAGTGCTTGCATAGGCGCGGGCCAGCAGCAGCAGGACCTGGTCGGCCCGGAAGCTCGGGCGCTCGGCCTTCAGCGCCTCCAGATACGGCAGTGCGGCGTCGAAGCGCTGGCATTCGGCATAAGCCCGCGCCGCGCCGAAGCGGATGTCCGGGTCGGTGGCGAACGGGCCCTTGAGAGCGGCCTCATAGGCCTGGGCGGCCTCGGCGGCCTCGCCGGCTTCCAGCAGCGCACCGGCCAGGCGCATCTGGTTTTGCGCCGACGGCGACACGTCGAAGGCCGCACGGGCCTCTCGCACGTCGCGGCCCGGATCCATCGCCCGCGCGGCGGCCGTGACGGCCTGGCGGGCACCATGCTCCAGCCGTGAGTTGGGCAGGTAGACGGCGAAGAAGTACACCGCACTGCCCAGCAGCGGGAAGGCAAACAGGATGAACAGCCAGTACAGCTGCTGGCCGCTTCGCACGACGTGGACCGCGCAGAGCAGCGCGATCAGGATGTGCAGTCCTCCGATCAATGGCATGTCATCTCCCTGATGGCTGGCTCATGACGGCTCTGCGGCCGTGTGGTGTCAATGGCCCGCGGCGAAGGTGGCGTCGGGCTTGACGCGCTTGAGCTGGGCCAGCACATCGTGCTGGATGCGCTCCAGCGCCTCGGGCGTGTGGCCCTCGAAGCGCAGCACCAGCACCGGCGTCGTGTTGGACGGGCGGATCAGGCCGAATCCGTCCGGAAACTCGATGCGCAAGCCGTCGATGGTGACGATCTCGCTGGCACCGGGGAAGTCCGCCAGCGTGACCAGCCCCTTGAGCTTCTGGACGACCTCATGGTGCTCGCCCTCCGCGCAGGGCACGTTGATCTCGGGGGTGTTGAAACTGTTGGGCAAGCCGTTCAGCGTGGCGCTGGGGTCGGCGTCGCGGGAGAGGATCTCCAGCATGCGGCCGGCCGTGTACATGGCATCGTCGAAGCCGTACCAGCGCTCGTTGAAGAAGATGTGGCCCGACAGCTCGCCGGCCATCGGCGCGCCCGTCTCCTTCAGCTTGGCCTTGGCCAGCGAATGGCCCGTCATCCACATCAGCGGCTTGCCGCCGTGTTCCTTGATCCACGGTGCCAGGCGCTGCGTGCACTTCACGTCGAAGATGATCTCGGCGCCCGGGTTGCGCTTCAGGATGTCGGCGGCCAGCAGCATGATCTGGCGGTCCGGCATGATCATCTCGCCGTCCTTCGTGACGATGCCGAGCCGGTCGCCGTCGCCGTCGAAGGCCAGGCCCAGTTCGGCGTCGGTCGCGTGGACGATGCGCTTGAGGTCCTCCAGGTTCTCGGGGCGGCTGGGGTCCGGATGGTGGTTGGGGAAGTCGCCGTCCACCCTGGAATAGATGTCGACCACCTCGCAGCCCAGCGCGCGCAGGATGGCCGGCGCCGAGGCGCCGGGGATGCCGTTGCCGCTGTCGACGACGACCTTCATCGGGCGGGCCAGCTTGCAGTCCCTGACGATGCGCGCCGTGTACTCCGCCACCACGTCCATCCGGCCCACCCGGCCTGGCTTCTGGCCCTTGCCGGCGTAGTCCTCGGCTTCGATCCGGCGCTTCAGGCCCTGGATCTGATCGCCGTAGACGGCGGCGCCCTGCAGCACCATCTTGAAGCCGTTGTAGTCCTTGGGGTTGTGGCTGCCGGTGACCATGATGCCGGACGTGCAGCCATGCTTGCCGCGCGTGGCAGCCACGTAATAGAGCATGGGTGTCGTCACGGCGCCGATGTCGACGACGTCCAGGCCGGTGCTCTGCAGGCCGCGGATCAGCGCGGCGACGAGCCCGGGGCCGGACAGGCGGCCGTCGCGGCCTACGGCCACGGCCTTCTCGCCCAGGGCCTTGGCCTCGGTGCCGAAGGCGCGCCCCAGATGCTCGGCGAGCTCCTCGTTCAAGGTCTGGCCCACGACGCCGCGGATGTCGTAGGCCTTGAAGATGGATGCGTGAACCTGCATGGATGCCTCGGTAGAACGGGTTGGAAAAGCGCGGCGGATTGTAGGCAGGGGCCGGCTTGCCATTCGTCGTCCCGGCTGTCGAATCGTCGCCCGCCGGCGGGGCAGGGCGGGCGGGCTTCCTACACTCGAGACCCATGACATTCACCGAGGAATTCGCCCAGGCCCTGCGCCACCAGCGCATGCTGATGAAGAAGCGCCCCGACCGGCGGCGCATCCGTGCGCTGATCTACCTGATGTGGTTCATCGGCTTCGGTCTGCTGTTCGCCACGGTCAACGGCGTGCAGAGCGGGCGGCTGGGTTCGGCCGCCTGGTGGCGCCATGACCTGCCGGGCCACATGCTGGTCAGCCTGTGCGTGACGCTGAGCTTCTTCATCGGCTTTCGCGGCTTCGAGCGGCTGGCGCCGCAGCGCTGGCTGGACACCATCACGGGCTGGCGCGACTGGCGGTCGGGCCTGTTCTTCTCGTCGCTGTCCATCGCCTGTTCGCTGGTCGGCCTCATCATCGGCTTTGCCGCCGTGGCCAGCATCTGGAGCCGCCAGGACCTGCTCAACAAGCTGCTGGCCAAGCCGGGCTTCTGGGCGGAGTTCCTGCTGATCTCCGTCGTCGTCACGCTCATCGTCGGCCTGCGCTACCGGGCGCGCTGGAAGCAGGAGGCCATGCAGGCCCGCATCACCGAGGCCCAGCTCAAGCTGCTGCAGGGCCAGATCGAGCCGCATTTCCTCTTCAACACGCTCGCCAACGTGCAGAGCCTCATCGACTTCGATCCCCATCGGGCCAAGCTGATGCTGGAGCGCTTCACCGACTACCTGCGCGCCAGCCTCGGCCAGTTGCGCGGCGAGTCGACGACGCTGGCCCAGGAGTTCGCGATGCTGGAGGCCTATCTCGGACTGATGCAGTTGCGCATGGGCGAGCGGCTCCGGGTCGAGCTGACGCTGCCCGCCGAGCTGGGCGGCATCGCGCTGCCGCCGCTGCTGGCCCAGCCACTGGTCGAGAACGCCATCCACCACGGCCTGGAGCCCCAGATCGCCGGCGGCACCGTGGCCGTCAGCGCCCGGCGCGAAGACCGGCGGCTGTACATCGAGGTCGCGGACGACGGCCAGGGGCTGGACGGCCCGCGCCGCCGGGCCGGCAACGGCCTGGCCCTCGGCAACATCCGCGCCCGGCTGGAGGCCCGCTTCGGCCCCGGCGCGACGCTCGAGCTGCTGCCGCGCGAAGGCGGCGGAACGCGCGCCTGCATCCAGATTCCCCTGCCTGACGACACCCCATGACCACTGCCCTGATCGCCGACGACGAACCCCATCTCGTCCAGTACCTGAAGGCCCAGCTCGCCCAAGCCTGGCCCGAGCTGGAGATCGTCAAGACCGCCGCCAACGGCGTTGAGGCCGCCGCGGCCATTGCCGAGCTGGAGCCGGACCTGGCCTTCCTGGACATCCAGATGCCCGGCATGACCGGCCTGGAAGTGGCTCAGGGCATCGAGGGTGCGACGCGGGTCGTCTTCGTGACGGCCTACGACCAGTACGCCGTCGACGCCTTCGAGGCCCGCGCCGTCGACTACCTGCTCAAGCCCCTGAAGGCCGAGCGCCTGGCCGCGTGCGTCACGCGGCTGCGCCAGGCGCCGCCCAGCGACGATGGCGCGCTGGCCGAGACGCTGAAGCGGTTGCTGCCTGTCGCGGGGGCCGCGGCCCCAACCCGGCTGCGCTACGTGCGGGCGGCCCAGGGCGAATTGATGCACCAGGTCCCGGTCGGTGACGTGCTGTTCTTCCATGCCGACGACAAGTACACGGTCGTGCAGACGGCCACGGCCGAGCACCTCATCCGCACGCCCATCGTCGAGCTGTCCGCCCAGCTCGACCCCGAGCAGTTCTGGCAGGTGCACCGCTCCACCATCATCAACCTCGAGCACCTCGCCGGCACCCGCCGCGACGAGGCCAGCCGCCTCTTCGTGCGCGTCCGAGGCCACGAGCGGGAGTTGCCCGTCAGCCGGGCCTACGTCCACCTCTTCAAGGCCATGTGAGTCAGCCGGGAGGGGGATGTCCGAAAACTGCCAGGATCTGGCAGGTGCGGGTCCTAGACTGGCTGCATGTCCTCCGAGATCCTGCCTCCCGACGCGGCCTACGCCGCCCTGCAAGCGCGTGACGCGCGCTTCGACGGGCGGCTCTACGTGGGCGTCACGTCCACCGGCATCTATTGCCGCCCGGTCTGCCGGGTGCGCATGCCGCGGCGCGAGAACTGCCGCTTCTTCGCGACGGCCGCCCAGGCCGAGGCTGCCGCCTTCCGGCCCTGCATGAAGTGCCGGCCCGAGCTGGCGCCGCGTCCCCTGCCATGGACGACCATGGATGCCTCGCGCACGCTGGCCGCCCAGGCGGCCGCCTGGCTGGACGCCTGCGACGACGCCGAGGCCAGCGTCGAGCAGCTGGCCGCCCACCTGGGCATCACGAGCCGCCACCTGCGCCGCATCTTCCAGGCCGAGCATGGCGTTTCGCCGCTGCAGTACCTGCAGACGCGCCGTCTGCTGCTCGCCAAGGCCTTGCTGACGGACAGCACGCTGCCGGTCCAGGAGGTGGCCTACGCGGCCGGCTTCGCCAGCCTGCGGCGCTTCAACGCCGCCTTCGTCGAGCACTACCGGCTGCAGCCGACGGCGCTGCGCCGCGGAGGCGCAGGGGCCGGGCCCGCATCTCGGCTGCGACTGGCCTATCGCCAGCCCTACGACGCGGCCGGCGTGCTGGCCTTTCTCGCGCCGCGCGCCGTGGCCGGTGTTGAAGTCGTGGACGGGCAGGGCGTCACCCGGACCCTGGCCCTGACGCACGCCGGTCGGCACCACGCGGGCTGGCTGCGCGTGAGCTTTGACAAGGCCGGCGAGGTGGGTGTCGAGCTGTCGCCCGCGCTGTGGCCGGCCGTCGGTTCGCTGCTGCCGCTGCTGCGCCGCTGGCTGGACCTGGATGCCGATCCGCAGGCCATCGCCGCCGCGCTGGGCGAGGGCGCCGTGCCGGGCCAGCGCCTGCCGGGGTGCGTGGATCGCTTCGAGCTGGCGGTCCGGGCTGTGCTCGGCCAGCAGGTCACCGTCGCCGCGGCGCGGACGCTGGCGGGGCGCTTCGTCGAGCGCTTCGGCGAGGCCCTGGCCGATGCGCCCGCGGGCTGCGACCGGCTCTTCCCCACGCCCGAACGCATCGCCGCTGCGACCCGCGACGACATCGCCTCGCTGGGCATCATCGGCCGCCGCGCCGACAGCCTCATCGCGCTGGCCCAGGCCTGGCCGACGCTGGCCTTTGCCCGCCGCGAGGGCCCGCCCGAGGCCGCCGCCGAGGCGCTGACGACCCTCCCCGGCATCGGCCCCTGGACGGCGGGCTACATGCTGATGCGCGGCTGGAGCTGGCCCGACAGCTTCCCGCCCGGTGACGTCGTGCTGCGCAAGGCACTCGGCGCCCAGCTCGATCCCCAGGGGCCACCCCTCGCGCCCCAGGCCTATCTCGCCGCGGCGGAGCGTTACCGGCCCTTCCGCAGCTACGCCGTCCTGCACCTCTGGAGACACGCATGAACACCCAGCATCACATCCTGCAGCGCCGCATCGCGACGCCCCTCGGTCCGCTGACGGCGGCCCGCAGCGCGACGGGCCTGTCGGGCCTGTGGTTTGACGGCCAGAAGCACCACCCGGGTGCACTGGAGGTGCCCGTTGACGACGGCAGCGATCCCGTGCTGTCGGCCACCGAAGCGGCCCTCCAGGCCTATTTCGGCGGCAAGCCCTTCGTGATGCCACCGCTGGACCCGGCCGGCACGGCCTTCCAGCGCGCGGTCTGGCAGGCGCTGCTTGCCATCGCGCCGGGGGCCTCCGACACCTACGGCCACCTGGCCGAACGCCTCGGCCGCGCCCAGGCCGCGCGTGCGCTGGGCGCCGCGGTGGGCCGCAACCCCATCTCCATCCTCATCCCGTGCCACCGTGTCGTCGGCGCGGACGGTTCGTTGACCGGCTATGCCGGCGGACTGCCGCGCAAGCAGGCCCTGCTGAGCCTGGAGGGCGCCAGCGCATGAAGGCGTTCGACATCGGCGAGCTCGTCCTGCTCGCGGCGCTCTGGGGCGCCTCCTTCCTGTTCATGCGCCTCGGAGCCCATGAATTCGGCCCCGTCGCACTGGCGGCCGTGCGCGTGGGCCTGGCGAGCGTCATGTTGATTCCGCTGCTGGCCTCCCGAGGCCAGTTATCGGCCCTGCGCACGCACTGGAAGGGGCTGCTGCTCGTCGGCGCGCTGAACAGCGCCATCCCCTTCGCGCTGTTCTCGTTCGCGGCGCTGTCCATCACGGCGGGCCTGTCGAGCATCGTCAACGCGACGACGCCGCTGTGGACGGCCATCGTGGGCTTCGTCTGGCTCCGTCAGGGCCTCACGCCGCTGCGCGTGCTGGGCCTGGTGATCGGTTTCGCCGGCGTTGCATTCCTCGCCTGGGACAAGGCGAGCTTCAGGCCGGGGGCCGATCACAGCGGCCTGCTGGCGTTGCTGGCCTGCGCGACTGCCACCTTGTGCTACGGGGTGGCCGCCAATGCGGCCCGGCGCTACCTCGCGGGCGTTTCGCCGCTGGCCGTGGCCACCGGCAGTCAGTTCACCGCGGCGCTGTTGCTGGCACTGCCGGCAGCCTGGCTGTGGCCTGCGACCCTGCCCGGTGGCGTGGCCTGGGGCGCCGCGCTGGCGCTCGCGGCCCTGTGCACGGCACTGGCCTACATCCTCTATTTCCGGCTGATGAGTCGCGTGGGGCCGACGAATGCGGTGTCCGTCACCTTCTTGATCCCGCTGTTCGCCATCCTGTGGGGCGCGCTGTTCCTGGGCGAGGCCGTCACCGCGCAAATGGTGGCCGGCGGCGCCATCGTGCTGGTGGGCATCGCGCTCGCGCTCGGGCTGGTGGGGCACAGGGCACGCTGACGCGCCGACAGGCCGAGACACGCAGACACGCAGACACGCAGACACGCAGACACGCAGGCCGGGCCGAGCGGACATTCCCAAGCGTCTCGCCGATCGGTGCAAACAGTGGTAGGGTGCGGTCCACAAAAATTGGTAGCGCTACCTTTGCGCCATGGAGACTGCATGAACCTTCTGTGCCGCCTGGGCCGTCCGGCCCGCATCCTCAGCCTCGTCGTCGCCCCACTGCTGGGCGCGGCTGCCGTCGCCCAGCCCTCGGGCGGCCCCTACGGGCCGGTGCCGCAGCGCTACGCCGTGCCCAAGGCGGCCCACGTCTATTTCGTGGCGCCGGACGGCAGGGCCCAGGCCTCCGGCGCTTCCCTCGGCGAGCCGACGACCATCGAGTCGGCGATGGCTCGCGTCGTCACGGGCGACGCCATCGTCCTGCGGGGCGGCACCTATCGCACGGGCGGGCTGCAGCTCAACCAGGGCATCACCATCCAGCCCTACCAGGACGAAACGCCCGTCCTGAAGGGCACGCGCGTGGCCACCGACTGGCAGAGCCTGGGGCGCAACGTCTGGCGCACCAAGTGGTCGACGCTGTTTCCCGCCCAACCGCTGGGCTGGTGGCAGCGCGACCGCGAGGGCATGCTGACGCCGCTGCACCGCTTCAACAACGACATGGTCTTCATCGATGGCGAGGCACTGCAGTCCGCCGGCTGGGAGGGCGAGGTCAGTGCGCGCGCCTTCTATGTGGACTATGCCCGGGGCTATGTCTACATCGGCACCGACCCCGCCGGCCGCACCGTGGAGATCACGGCACATGACATCGCGTTGCACCGGCCGTCCCGGGAGGTCCACGGCAAGGCCTCGGACCGCAAGGGGCCGGTGCTGCGAGGCATCACCTTCACCCAGTACGCCTACCGCGCCATCGACATCGAGGGCAAGAAACCGTCGACGCTGGTGTCCGAGGAGCCGACCGACGACCCCGTCGGCCCCTCGCCCGAAGACCAGCACGGCAAGGAAGTCATCGGCACGCTGCTGGAGAACGTCACCATCACCCACTGCTCGCGCGTGGCCGGGTATTTCCGCGGCGACGGACTGGTCATCCGCAACTCGCTGGTCAGCGATACCGGCACCGAAGGCATCTACGTCATCGGCTCGTCGGACGTGCTGCTGGAGCGCAACCTCGTGCGGCGCAACAACGTCCGACAGCTGACCGGCTACTTCCCGGCTGCGGTGAAGATCTTCAACCAGTCGCACCGCGTCGTCGTGCGCGAC